>JAQCHP010000034.1 GCA_027619595.1 Planctomycetota bacterium | reverse complement strand
TTGGTGTTCGTCGAGGCCGTAGTTCGAGGAAGGACGAGGTAACCGTACCGGAGCGGATTGAGGAACTGCTCCAGAGCCTAGGCATCGACCCCAAACATTGGTTGGACACGATCGACCGCTATGCGGAAATGTTCCACAATTTTGTGGCAATGCCAAGCCAAATGGAGGCGATTGCCCGTCGCTTGAAGCGGAAGTATGTGAAGGGGGTTCGAGCTTGCCGAACTTGCTTTGTGGAGCAACCGTCAAACTCACAAGAGGTATCGGGATAGCGGTCTTCCTGAACTCCCGGGAAAGCAATCCGCCTGAATTCCCCAGGCTGCCCGGTCAGCCAAGCTTGAAGTGCCCTTCAGCACCTTCTGCGCTCAGCTTGCGCAAACGCCCGGCGATTTTCCGCCTGCTTCTGGACAATTCCACGACCTGAGGCGGCGTACGCCTAAAAAATCGGTCGCAGTTGCCAATTCAGCCCGTCCTTCGCCCAGCAATTCGAGACATGACTGTCCCGTTTCGAAAACAAGACTGTCTTCATTCAAGTCTCACAAAATTTGCCTGTCTTGTTTCAATTCTGGACTGTCAATTTCTAATTTTCGTCAATTTCTAATTTTCAGACTGTCAGGGTCTTTTCCCAGTCAGGGTCTTTTCCGTCAGGGTCTTTTCCAGGTGTTTTGCTCATACTGTCCTGGTGTTTTTCTGCTTGGGGGCAAAGCGGTGCCGCGGTAAAATAGGCGGGCGAAGATGAGGTGTTTTGGTGGCGTCCGGAACTCGGCCGCATGCATTTTTTTAGCAGGTATTCTTCATGCGGTACATGTATTTCGCCTACGTTTGCGTGTTCCCCGTCGTGATCGGGATGGCGTGGCGGCCTTACAAGGCGAGTGCCTTCGAGATGCAAACCGTCTTAGTCGGAAACGCCGGGAATTCAGGGCAATTGTCAGGTGCCGGTGCTGGGGGCGTAGGGCCCGACGCGATTGTGGGAGGGGTGGCCTATGATTACCGAATTGGCGAACATGAGGTGACGAATGCCCAATATGTTGCCTTCCTCAATGCTGTTGATTCCGGTAGCGTGAATCGGCTTGCTCTGTTCGATCAAGAAATGGCGTCATTCCACAACGCCGGCATTGTGATGGACGCCGCAGCACAGCAGGGTAACAAGTACCAACTGCGGCCTGGGCGTGACCAATATCCGGTGAATTTTATCTCATGGTACGACGCGGTGCGATTTGCGAACTGGCTCCACAACGGACAAGGGACCGGCGATACGGAGACAGGCGCATACACGCTCTTGGGTGGCACGCCGACGCCGAGTAACGGAGCGAATATTACTAGAAATCCTGACGCCCGTTGGTTCTTGCCCAACGAGCATGAATGGTACAAGGCTGCCTATCACAAAAATGATGGCGTGACTGGAAACTATTGGGTGTATCCCACACAAAGCAATGTGGCTCCGGTGGCCCAAGTACCTCCGGGAGGTACGAATTCAGCAAATTTTGGTGTGGTGGTAGGGGATTTTACTCCTGTGGGATCGTATCCCCGTTCACTTGGACCCTACGGCACGCTGGATCAGGGTGGCAATGCCTGGGAGTGGAACGAGACAGCTATTAGCGCCAATTTTCGGGGGCTACGCGGAAGTTACTACAGCGATACCTGGATCTGGCAGTCGGCCCCGATTCGAAACGATGGATTTTCTGTTTCGGATCAATTGAATCTAATCGGTTTTCGCGTAGCCACCGTACCTGAGCCGAATACCAGTCCTCTGGTTACCAGTGCCGTTCTTCTAATGGTCGCAATCTTGCGGAGTCCAAGAAAGACTTCGTAGAATATGCCGCGTATCCGTACCGTACGTTTGTACCAGCACGAAGCGCAAGATGTAACGTTGATTGTCAATTGGAGTATCTACTACGTTACTATGTCAATTAAATCGCCAATATTTCAACACGTTGCTCGTTCTCCCACACAGGATGCGCAGCGAATGCGAATTCCATGCTCCGACATGCAGTAGTCAATTGCCCCGATTCGTCGTCAATCGACCTACCGTTCGCAACAATCACGGACTTTTTCCGTCGCTTGTCGGCAGCAACGGTCGAGCGACTGGCCGGCAGGTATGATCGTGTCACCGGTTCAACTTTTGCGAATGGCGGTGGTTCGATCGATTCGACTTAGATATGTTGGGCTAGGATCGATCCGGCCTGTGGGTTCGAACGCGACTGAGGTTTGTAAGTGCGTGGGTCGGCGTCCATTTGGGCGAATACCAGAGATTTCCCAACAGGTACACTATTAGGTTCGAGTCATCTAGCGGTGGCAAACTCGGGCAAGACTGGCAGCAGATGCACCAGCAGCGGAAATAGTCCTTCTAGTGAAAAGATTAGCTGAGCAACATCACTTCATTCTGACCGAATCGGGACATCAACCTGCGAGACGGAAGGCGGTTCGATCGCCAGAGAAACCATGCGTTCGGAGGTTTTTAGACTAGCAGCCGGATGGCGCGACGTCTTGCCGGACGATTGGTTGCTGCCTAAATTGATTTGAGTTGAGTCGAAATGCGAACAAACCGTTGGGGATGGGGGACAGAGCGATGAAATTCCGTGCTTTCGTGGAGATTGGTGTGAGGCGAGTAATATTTGCGGTTTCAATATGGGCCATCGGTGGGGCCCACACGTGCGCCTTTGACCATGGTAATGACAACGAACATGATGCTCTACGCGTCGGTATTGTGACTCAGGCAGGCGGTCCGCATCTGGAAATCTACCTGAATTCGCTTGCCGCATGTCAAGGCGTGTCGCAGGTTGCTGTGTGCGACGAGAGCGGAAGCGAATTCGAGCGCACGCGGGAAGTGCTTGGCAAAACATTCCGCGACGTGGCGACCTATCGAAACCCTGCGAGCATGTTCGACGAATTCAAGCCTCAGCTGGTAATTGTCGCCATGCCGGCCAACTTGTCGCCGAACATGATTCGTCTTGCCTTGGACGCGAGTTGCCATGTGCTGTCTGAAAAACCTGGCTGCGTAAACGCTGAGCAATTCGAAGAACTTGTGAGACTGGCGGAAGCCAAGAAGATTATGTTGATGCTCTCCCTGCCTAATCGTGTCAGCCCCAAATTGCTGCGAGCACGCGAGATTGTTCAGCAAGGATTCCTCGGAAAGTTGTACGCCGTAAACGGTTATCAGGTTAAGGACCAGGTTCGCTTGACGAAACCTGAGTACCACAAGTCGTGGTTCGCCTTCAAGGATCAAGCAGGGGGAGGGCATTTGATTTGGCTCGGCATTCATGAAATCGACCAAATGCTTTTTATCACATCGGATAGTGTTGCGGAGGTATCGGCGTTTTGCCGAAATGTCGGGGGGCAACCGGTTGAAATCGAAGATGCCGAGGCGCTTGCGCTGCACTTTAAGAGCGGTATGGTCGGAACGTTTCACGGAGGATATTATCTTGACCAAGGCGCGGCGCAATCAGGATTGACACTTTGGGGTTCGAATGGCTGGTTGAGAATGTCAGCGCACCGCGGGCCTGACGGATCGGACACATCGTTCCAGTGGTATTCAAGCCACGCCGAGGCCCCCCGGGGAGTTCAGACCGAAGATGCTACATCCCATGGCGGTATTTACCAATCCTTTGTCCAGGCGACCGTCGATGCGGCACGCGGAGTGCATGAGGCGCCGCTTACCGGTGATGATTCCCTCCAAGTATTGAAGGTTATATTTGCTGCGTACCGCTCATCGCAAACAGGCGTTGCGCAGAAATTGCCGTGATTTATTTAGGCCGCGAATCACGCCAGCCAATCCGTTGACAACGAGTGGTCGCATTATAATGCATCGCGCGATGCTGTGACGAGCGCTCGCAAATAGTCGGCCGTTTGGTGCACCATTTGGTGCGGAGAATCGTTGGCGGGAGCCGACTGGTGGACAGTTATGGGCCCTCGATAGTCGATTGCCTCTAGCGCAGACAGAATTGATGGAAAATCGATCCCGCTCTCGTCGTAAATTGGAATGACCTCAAACCGAATCGGGCCTCGGGCCCAGGTAAGAATTTCGTTGCAACCGCTGTCCACCAGCAATTGGTTTTGAAGGTAGACGTTGCGAATCCATGGCGCCAGTCGACGTATCGTTTGAGGCCCGTAGTCTTCACCACACATTTCCAAATTGGCCGGTTCGTAGACCAATCCAAAATTGGGATGATCAATCCGTTCCAGAGTCTCAACGATTGAGTCAACGGTTTCGAATAGGCTCTTATTGTGACATTGGTGAACAAGTAATATTCCCCGGTCAGCGGCTCGTATTGCGGCCTCCCGCGCCCATGCTATTTGATGTGGATAACGAATTGCGACCCGCACCATGGGCGATCCCAGTGCCGTTGCGAGGTCAAGATAGGGCGCGATGCTGAGCAAGCAGTCCGCACCTTGATCGTTATTGTAGACGACAGCAAAGTCTCCGCTCACCATACTCACAGATAAGCGTCGTGCCACCAGGATTTCGTAGGCCTCAAGTACGCGGTCGCTAGTAGAGTGGACGCCCACTTGTGATGGTCGCATACAAATAGCTGAATAGCCGGCGTGCAATGCCAAGTCGGCCAATTCTTCCATTCTCAACGAGGTGGTTTTTTTGGAAAAAAAACCTTCTGCGACTCGCCCTGATAACGATAAATTTACCCACACGCTCATTTTTCGGCTTCTTTGGATATTGCCCAACTCATACGCTACCCGAACGAGGGCTGCAACCAAACAGGATTCACTAAACCGGATGCCCCCAAACGTATGCGTGGCAAGGCGATGAACGAATGCTACAGGAATGACTGGCGCCTCCAGAAACGAAGGTACCAACTTAGGACGCATTCTTCAAGCAGTGGAGTCTCATGCGTCGCCGCCGTTCGATATCGATATTCCGTGGGCAGGAAATGCGGTATGATAAGGCGTCGTGAAGTGGTTGGTTGATATCCCGCAGGGTGTGGTGCAACATCGCGATTTTGAGACGGAGAATTGCATGCAAAAAATGTTTCCCACTCGTGTACTGACGCTTGTCTGCTTGATAGACTTCGAATGCCATTTGCAGTCGGGATATGCGATAGAAATGGAAACCGTATTCATAGGTAACAGCGGTAACGCGGGGCAATTGTCGGGTGCTGGCGCCGGTGGAACGGGGCCGGACGCCACCGTACGAGGTGTTCCCTACAATTACCGAATCGGTAAGCATGAAGTGACGAATGCCCAATATGTTTCTTTCCTGAATGCCGTTGACTCTCTCGGAGAAAACAGGCTGGCTCTTTTTGACCCTGGGATGTCGCTCGACAGTAACGGTGGAATTGCACGAGATGTTACGGCGTTAGCGGGTAACAAATATCTTGTACGGCCCGGTAAAGAATCCTATCCGGTGAATTTCATCAGCTGGTACGACGCAGTTCGGTTTGCAAACTGGCTCCACAATGGCCAAGGCCCGAGTGGTACAGAGTCTGGTGCGTATACACTCTTAGGTGACACGCCCATCCCGAGCAGCGGACCAAGTATTGCTCGCAACTCTAACGCCCAGTGGTTTCTGCCGGACGAGAATGAATGGTATAAGGCTGCGTATCACAAGAATGACGGCGTAACCGGAAACTATTGGCTCTATCCCACGCGCAGCAATGTGACTCCGTCGGCAGAAAGACCGCCAGGCGGCGCGAATTCCGCCAGTTTTGGCGTGGCTGTGGGCGGGTTTACGCCGGTGGGATCGTATCCGCGCTCTGCTGGACCCTATGGCACACTGGATCAAGGTGGAAATGCCTGGGAGTGGAATGAGACAGCCATCAGCGCGTCGTTTCGTGGTTTGCGCGGAAGCTATTGGAGCGATGATTCGATCTGGCTATCGGCGCCGATCCGAAACGATGGATTTTCGGTTGCGGATCAGTTGAATCTCATTGGATTTCGCGTGGCTTCGGTGCCGGAGCCAAATTCAGCTGCTATCGTTGGGAGCTTGCTGATCTCACTGTTTCTTGTCCGCTCTGCGTTGGGAACCTACAACTTGTTTCCAGTGGTTTCATTGAGAGCTCGCAGCACCGATGCCACGGAAAGGGATTTCTTGTAGCCGATGGGAGCCCGCTGGAACATGGGGAAACGTGCTACGTTTACGTCCGCCACGGCCAATAGAATGTCGTGTTCCGTAAACGTCTCTAACGTAGCGGCTTTCGCCGTCAGATACTCTGGCGTCCAAAATCCAACGATTTCGAACAACACCTCACGGCCGTCCAGATGTCGTAGAGAAAAATCAGGAATAAACGTCTTCTGTCCACGATGCAGAATGGTCGCCTCGCGGTGAAGAGTCCAACCCTCTCTTGGCTCAGGTCCCCAATTTTTTGCGAATTGCTCCTCGACGCTGGAGTCGAAATCACGCGATTCAACTTGACCGCGGAAGCCGTCAGTGGAAGTAAGGTGTAAGTCTACAATCCAATTTCCACCGCGGGCCTGCACGCGGGCTCGCATCTTCCAATCGCGACATGAAAGGAGGCTCGGCAAGAACTTGGCCATGGCGATTCCGTAGCGGCGTGTTTGCCGGAGAACCGACGCAGGTCCGTCGAGATGGATTTCGTATCCGTCTCCATACGGTCGGATACGGTGCATGAGTTGAGTCAACTTCGCCTGGCGTACGATTAGCTTAAGATCATTCTTGACTCGGATGGTCATATCGATCGCGTCATAGAGTACCACCTGCAATTGTGCGACGTTGTATCGTGCGAGCAGCAACGCCGGACTTTCGGGCTCCTGGAATTCACGTAGTCTTTGAAACTCAATCACATCCCCGAACAGTCGCTGGTCGATCTGCTCCCAGGGCATGCCTAATGCATCGCTGATCTTTTGTTTGACGAGCATTTCTGAGGACTCAAATAGATTGTCAGGTTGTTCGACTAATGGATGGAATTTTCCGGCAATGCCAAACACCTTACGCCGAAGCGCTGCTGCCGCACCGCGACGATCGGTATCGTAGTTGGCATTTTCGTCCAGTAGTTTACAAAAAGCCGCAATACGGCGCACCGGACAGTCGGGTTCGTCGGAAAATATCTCCTGTACGGCGGTATGCAACTCCCGCCGAGTTTTTCCGCGGCCGTTTGCGTAAAGGTGAATGACTTGACGAGCATACTTCAGGTAGTGAGCATGCGCATGGCGCGTCAGTCGATCGGGTATAATAAGGCGGGCACCGAAATCATATTCGGCGATGCCGTGTTCCTTGGAAAGCATCAGTACTTCGCCGTTTTCGAGATCGATTCACTTCACGTGTTTCCGCACAAACGACTTCATAGAGGGCGGCACGCGCGTCGCCCACACGCCGCAAGATGCGCCCCAAACGCTGGCGGGATTGCCGCGTCGAGGCAGTGCCTCCTAGGACAATCCCCACCTTGACTGCCGGTATGTCAACTCCTTCGTCCAATACTTGATTGGCGACCACGGCGGAGTAACGTCCGTCGTTAAGGCCGTCTAACGCATCGAGTCGTTCGTGTTTGCCGCAGTGATTAAGTAAACATGGGATGAGAAATCGCCGAGACACTTCACGCGCCATGGCGTTCGACCCGGCGAATACGATGATAGGAGTTCCCGCATGAAGGCGAAAGAGATCTTCCAAGACTCGGAGTTTCTCGCGAGCGCGATCCTCAATCGCCTGTTTCATGCGGAGCGCCCGCATGATTTCTCGCGATTGAGGGTCGGACCCCGCATTGGCGCATACATCTTGCCACGATTGCTTCTCGGATGTGCCGCTGCGGTACGCCATGAACTGTCGTATCTTGAGCGACAAAGCGTCGTATCGCGATTGTTCGTCCGCCTGCAAAAAAACCGGTATACGAATGACCTCATAGTTGGCCAGCGTCGATCCCCGTACGTTCGCCAGAGTAAGTTCATGCACTGTAGGGCCAATCCATTGCACCAAGTCGGCATGGCGGCCATCGGAGCGTTCCAGTGTGGCCGTCAACCCCATCCGGTACGGCGCGGCCGACATGCGAGCGGCATCACTGCGGACTTGTCCCGGCAAATGGTGACATTCGTCGAAGATGATGAGTGCAAATTGATTTCCGAGCTGATGCATGTGAATGCACGCGCTGTCGTAGGTTGTGACGGAGACCGGCTTGACGCGATAGATCTGGTCGCCAACGATTCCCGCGTCGTAGCCCAACCCATGGACGATACGGCGATGCCATTGGTACATCAGATCTCGCACCGGAGCGACGATGAGCGTTGAAACGCATGTTGCTCGCATGGCCGCCAGGGCCACTTCGGTCTTACCGGTACCCGTAGGCATGATGACGATTCCTTGTCTCGATTCAGTCCATTTTGCCAGAGCGGTGTCTTGTTCCGGTCGCAACTGCGGTAGTCCGTCCTGTGGCCAAATCACCTTTTCCCAGGCCGGGACGAGATCCTCTAAATCAGGATTGGCAGCAGCTAGCCCATCAATTGTGCCGCGGTATCGCCATGCATCACAACGCCAACCGGGTATTCGGTGATCCCATTTCCAGCCCGCCTCGGTCAAGCTGCCGGTCACTCGATCCGCAGCTGGGACCCGTAATAATAGCGTGCCGCGGTCAAATGTTAGTTGCACGGGCGGAGGTTTCCGTTGAGGCTCAGTAGAACGAAACTTGTCCTGTGGCTTGAGGTGGGAAGCCAGATGCGAATACGCGGTTGCTGGGTCCAGCCCCGATCAGCCCCTCCATTCTACTCCTATCTGCTCCCGTAGCCTATGTCCATATCTGAATTCCACGCAGTGAGTTTGAGTTACGGTGTGTGTTTGTCGGATCAACGAATGGCTACTGCACCACGCAGTTTACGCGGAATATCGTCGGCCGCGGATCTGGTCCAACAGCACCGCTCCCAGGATCACAAAGCCTAGGACCACTTTTTGCGTGTAACTCTCTACGTTGGTCAGATTCATGCCGTTCTGTATGACAGCGATGGTGAATGCACCGATAAGCGTGCCAGGCATCTTCCCCTCACCGCCGCTGAGGCTTGTTCCGCCGACGACCACTGCTGCAATTACGTATAGTTCGTACATATTTCCGTAAGTGGCCGAACCGCTTTTCAATTGGGACGCTAACACGACTCCTCCCAGTCCGGCGAGCAAGCCACAAACGACATATGCAAAAACGATTACACGTTCGACGGGTACTCCAGAAAGCCGAGCCGCCTCGCGATTACCACCCACGGCGTAAAGGTACCGTCCCAAGGTCATGCGTGACATGACAAGATGAGCCAATGCATAAAGTGCCACCATGAGCACCACGGCGTTTGGTAGCCCGAATAGACTTGCGTCTCGTCCCAGCCAGACAAATGTGTCGGGCATGGCGGCAATCGATTGACCTTCGGACAGCATATAAGCGAATCCACTCCCTACCAACATCATTGCGAGGGTTACAATGAACGGAGGAATTCCAAAGTACGTAATCATGCAGGCTGAAAATGCGCCTATGGCCCCACAGCACAAAATGGCAATGATGCAGGCCAGCGTCATTCCCGTTGTTGTGGCGTCGGTCGCCCCAGCAAAGTCGCGGATGATCCTGGCGGAGAGAACTGCCGACAAGGCGATCAGGCTTCCCACCGATAGATCGATCCCGCCGGAGACAATGACCATCGTCATCCCAATTGCAACGACGGCAATCACCGAAATCTGATTGGAAATATTAAGTAGATTATCGAATTTCAGGAAATTCGGCCAGTAATAGACATAAGGCTGGACAACCCTTGGATTCCCGAAGTTGGGAAAATCGACCGGAATGTTGGCAAAAACTCGCCAATCCGCTGACGCTTGCGAGCATGCCACAAAATCGATTTTCTGATTCTCTTGCAAGAGCCGTTCCATCGCAACGCGGGCATCTTGAGGCTCCCCCTGGACGACACCGGCGACTTGCATCTCCCTCGAAGCAAGATTTCGCTGGAGTTTGTCGGCAAAGCGGATGTCATCCGTTTGCCTCCGCGTCACGATAAGTACGTTATCGGCCGGTTTAGCCTGTCGGGCAATTTCCGATGCAACTTGATCTGCACCCGCCTCACCCGTGGACGATTGTTCGCTGTAGGTGACAAAGCTAAAAAAGGCACACAGCAGCAACAAGACCAGAAACATCCCGTACTCAGGAATCAAACGTCTCAACACAAGATTCATGGTCAAGCCACCGCTAGCGTGAGTATCTGATGTTGGGTCGCGATGCGTGCGTCGTGTATTTCACCTGCGACTATCCCATCGCGCATGACGATGATACGATCCGCCATGCCGAGAATCTCAGGGAGTTCGGAGCTCACCATGATGATCGCCCTCCCCTGCTCCGCGAATTCATGCATCAATCGATAGATTTCATACTTGGCGCCGACGTCAATTCCTCGCGTCGGTTCGTCGAAGATCAGGACGTTGCAGTTTCGGGCCAGCCATTTGGCCAGTATAAGTTTCTGCTGATTGCCGCCAGATATTAGACCCGCATGTTGAGCTGGATTGGCCAAACGGATGGTGAGCCTATCCGCAAACTGCCGGAATTCGTCGCGTTCCCTACGGTGCTTTATAAAGCCAAGTTGCGATAGGCGATTCAGGTTCGGCAGGGCAAAGTTGTCTTGTGCGGAGTGTCCGAGAACCAGCCCTTGCAGTTTTCGATCTTCTGTAAGTAATCCAATGCCAGCATTGATGGCGTCCCGCGGCGTTCGGATGGAAAGTTGTTTTCCGTCCAAGCGGATATTGCCAGATTCCCGCCGGTCGGCACCAAAAATTAAGCGAACCAGCTCGGTGCGGCCCGCTCCCACCAACCCCGCTAAGCCAAGGATTTCTCCGCGCCGCACCTGCAATGATACATTCCGTACCTTGTGCCCATACGTTAGGCCATTCACTTCCAGTCTCACCTCCCCAATCTTCGGCGTGCGGACGGGGAATTCGTTCTCCATTGGTCGGCCGACCATCATTTCAATAATCTCGTTGCGAGTTACCTGGCCGATTCGCCGGTCGCCGACATTTCTCCCATCCCGCAGGATCGTGATTCGGTCGGCGATGTTGAAAACTTCGTCCAATCGATGGCTGATGTAGACGACACCGATTTGTTGTGAGCGAAGTTCGCGAATGATGGCGAACAATCGATCCGCCTCGTGGGACGTCAATGCGGCGGTGGGCTCATCCATTACCAAAATACGTGCGTCGCATGCAAGCGATTTGGCAATCTCAATCAATTGATGCTGCGCCGTGGTCAGACTTCGACAAGGGGTGTCGAGCGGTAGGGTGACCCCTAATCGGCGGAAGAGTTGAGCAGCACGTTGTGATTGTTGGGCGTGGGCAATCCAGCCGAAAGTGGCTTTTTCTTGACCGAGAAAAATATTCTCGACCGCGGTGAGCCCCGGTACAAGATTGAATTCTTGATAGATCATTGCAACACCGGCTTGTCGGGCATCCTGCGGCGATGCCAGCGATACGCGGCGACCATTGATCTCTACGGAACCTGAATCGGTGAGCTGAGCACCGCCCAGTATCTTCATGAGCGTGCTCTTTCCAGCGCCATTTTCACCGAGCAACGCTAAAACCTCGCCACATTGTAGCGATAGATCCACGCCGCGTAACGCTTGCACGCCGGGGAAGGACTTCACAATACCCTGCATGCGTAGCAAATCTGTGGGGTGGGTCATAGGCCCAGTCCTCGTAGCAAGGCCCGACGCATTACCTCAGCGTCCGGTTCGACGCCTGACCAATAGTTGACGGCGATAATGCCTTGATTGACCAGCATGCCGATTCCGTCGAGCACACGACATCCTCGTGCTTCTGCGTCACCGATCAAACTTGTTCGAGGAGGATTTTCGATGACATCGGCTACGATCATCGATTGCCGTAAGGAATTCAGATCCAAAGCGAGCCGGGCGTCCGCGTCATAAAGTCCAATCGACGTGGCGTTGATGACAATGTCGGTCGTTGGATGCAAGACGTATTCTCCCTGCCATCGTACAAATTCGCTGTCAATTCCCACTTTGGTTTGTAACACGCTTGCAAGCCCGCTGCCCCTGTCTTGGGATCGGTTGACCACCGTGATTTTTTTGGCTCCCACCATGGCGAGTTCGACAGCAATGGCTCGAGCAGCGCCACCGGCACCGAAGAGAACAACTGACTTGCCCGCCGGATCGGTCAGCGACTGCAAAGACCTCAAGAATCCCTTTCCGTCGGTGTTTTCACCGATCCATTGGTTGGATCGGCGGACTACACAATTGACAGCCCCCATTACCGCAGCTGATTCACCAAGGCCGTCGAGGTGTTGGATTACGTTGATCTTGTGGGGCAAGCTGCAGTTGAACCCCCGAAATCCTAACGCTTTCGCTCCCAGAACGGCGTCGGCCAACGACGCAGGTGGTATCTCCATATTGATATAGCGCCAGTGCATCTTGTGATGGGCGAACGCCGCCTCCATCATGGCCACGGTAGGATTGCCTGCCGCGCCGGTCGACATGGAACCTACAAGTTCGGGCAAAAAATGCGGGGTGTCGGACATGGAACTCGCTAGGTTGGGCGTTGAAACGAGGTGGGGTGACGCGGAACGTATCTTCCAACTATTTGATTCGCAATTACTTGAGGTCGGGATCGTTGAGTGCGTCCGTTCTTCGGTACAGTTTTGTGGGAATAAGCAGCTCAGGTGGCAGCGACTCCCCGCGAGAATGTCTCAAGATTGCATCGACGATTTGAATTCCCATCTTGTCAGGGAATTGAATGGGATCCGCATAAATTGTCCCCTCTTTGATCGCTTGTTTCCCTTCAGGCATACCATCGAATCCGATGATTGTTATCTGGCCTGACTTGTTCGCTTTCTCGACGGCCGCCACAGCGCCGAGAGCGCTGGGATCGTTGATGGCAAAGATTCCGCGGATGTTAGGGTGAGCTTGTAAGGCATCTTCCGTAGCCTTGTATCCGACGTCCTTGGCGCCGCCGCTTTCTAACTCGGTGACCACCTCGAGTTTCGGCTTTCCGGATTGATTATGTGCGTCAATAACTTCGCGAAAGCCCCTCACCCGCAAGAGGCATGATTGCGCCTGTTTGAAATGCAATACGGCGATTTCGCCACCCGATGCGCCGAGTACCTCGACCATCGCGTTACCAGCTTCCCGTCCCCCGCCGTAATTGTCCGTTGCGATCTGTGTAACGATCTTTACGCCGGGTTGGTCGCACGGGATGTCCACCGTGAATACGGGTATACCGGCCGCGTTCGCTTCTTGGATGATGGGGACGATCGCTTTTGGGTCGCACGGACTGAGTACAATCGCACTGACGCCTTTCACTATAAAATCTTTGACTTGATTCCCCTGCTTCGCCACGTCCTTGTCGGCGCTGACAACGTTCGTCTCATACCCGTGCTGCGCCGCGGAAGCGGTAATATTGTCGCCGATGATCTTAAAGAACGGGTTGTCGAGCGTCAGGAGTGATACGCCGATTACCTCCTTCTTGCCTGTCGCAGTCTTTGTTCGATTACCGCCGAGATTGTCGCGAGATTGACAGCCGACCGAAACGGCTAGACTACAAAGCGTGACTGTGAGAATTCGTATTGGGATTGTCATGGGTACCTGTTTCGCGGTAGTGAATCGGCTCAGAGCTGCCCAGAGAAAAGGAACTCGTGGCGGACTGCGACAGAAACACGTTGGCCAGTGGTCGATACAAACGATACGGAGCCCGGTGTAAATTCAACCGATTCGACTTGTTCGAATTTATCGGGTAGCTGCACTACGCCTTGAATGTAGTTCACCGCCGTCGGCGCATTGGCCGTCAACGTGGTGGAAGTTGGGATGCCGGCTTGGTAGAGGATGTTGTTTTGCGTCGAGGTTAGCAGCCCATCGGCAAAATATGCGGTTACGTCTTCAAGGCCAAGGCAATTGTTGCGGCCGTTCCAAGGAAAACCGTGTCGACCGCGATTTTCCATCCACAACACCGTTGTGCGTAAGACGCGTGGGTCCTTGAGCGAGAACCAAAGGTATTTGTCGTCGGGGAATGTGGCGGTTGTCCACGCCGGTTGGTTGGGCGATACTGGTAATTCGTTCACCAGCTGAACCAAGTCGGCAAATCCTTGTGGGCCGGGAAGGCGAGAGAGGTCAGCATTGGGCGTGTTCTTCCAAGCCATGGGGACGTCTTGCAAACGGTCCCATTTCGCGCCGGGCAAGAGCGTTTGGTATTCCCGCGACTTCGGATTGCTGAAAATGCCAGGGTAGGTCATGCCAAATCGTAGCGGGCTCGTTGCGATCCTCACCGAGCCCTCTTTTTCGGGCATGGCGAGTGTTGCGTGGTGTCCCAGTGGCGTGGACCCTGTGAAGCCTTCAATTGTATGGCGCATGTAAATGACGTTGTGGCCTTCAATGAGCGAGATCGCTTTGGTGACGGTCCCCTTCCGGACATTCGTTGTTAGCGCGAGTGTAAGCGTGGTAACGACGCCCGACTTGGTGAGGCCGACTCGATGCCATTTAGATCCCGCAACTTCTCCGTGTGGGGGGTGAGTTTCGCCATCGACCGCTTCTTGGTTGCCACCAAAGGGCATGCAAAAGAAGTCACCACGAAGCGGTACCAGCACAGGGACCGGCATTTCACCAGCGTTTTCGTCCTGCCAAGGGCTTATATAGTACGGGCGGACCGGATGACCGCTGTTTCGGTAAAATGTCACCGGTCCCAGGTGCCCTCCTGTTTCCGTGACGGCCAATTCGACCACGTCGGATTGCGCAAGGAAGCAAGCTTGAGAGTGAATTGGACTCGTAGTTTCGTCCGCCCAGGAGAGAGCCGTGGAAAACGCGGCAGGGATCCATAGGTAGTGTAGGTATCGGTGTAGTTGCATCGTGTCAACCGTTGTTCATGGGGGTGACGGAGTCCGTAAGTCTGCTTTGTAAGATAATCGCGGGGGAATGGCAACTAGTGCTTTGTCGAACTTCGAACTGAGAGTTGGCTTTTCCCGAGGACACGTCCGGGATATGTGGATGAATCGACAGAATCAAGTGACGGATGATGATCTTGGAACCCGAACGCGCAAACAAGGGAGTTCTCTCAGAGATGGCTTCGTACGCCTAGGGCGTACTGAGCCCGCATCGGGCTACAGGGTGGAGTTTTTGCTGAACGCGACGACTGGTACTCTTGGGATACGATCGCTAGATTGGCCCATGTTGAATGTGTGGCGATTCGGTTATGGAAGTTCAGGCCCGTCGCTTTGATATATCCTCATAGGATGCTCGTATCACTGAAAAAGTTGGGTGCCATGAAACGATTTCTTATAACGATTGTTGCTTGTCAGACTTTGCTTGTTTCTCCCTATGTCTCGAGAGGCGAGTCGCCTTCCGTGCAGGGGCTTCTCGACCAACTCGACAGTCGTCGCGGAATGATCGTTGTGATGGAGGACTCGGCCTTAGCGTTGGCATTGGCACAGCAAAGCGAATGCATCGTCTTTTGCCAGTTGGCGGAGCGGGATAGGCTGGAAGCGGCTCGCGAATCGGCCGACGCCGCAGGACTGCTGGGAACGAGGTTGTACGTTAAGGCGGGAGATGCGCGCGAGGTCTGCTTGGCCGATAATCTGGCAGATCTGGTTGTCGACCAGACAAACGTGACGCCCGATACGGAACTGCTCCGCGTCCTGCGTCCGGGCGGCAAGCTCGTGGCGCATGGCGAGGTCATCCGCAAGCCGTTTGCCGACGGTACCGATGAATGGTCGCATCCGTACCACGGACCCGATAATAATCCGCAGTCGCTTGACGAAACGATCAAGCGACCTTTCATGACCCATTTTGCTGCGGAACCTTGGTATGCGGCGATGCCGCAACAGTCGGTTATTGCTGGCGGACGTATCTTCAAGGCCTATGGGCATCGCACAAGTGCATTGCCGCAAGTGGCACTCTTGCACAAGTTGGTTGCCTTTAACGCATTCAATGGAGTGCAGTTGTGGATGCGCGATCTCACGCCAGGGTTTGAGATCCACCGTAATACGCTCATTGCAACACCCGATCTCCTCTACGCAGCAGATGACGTTTCATGCAAACGGATCGACGCCGCCACGGGTAAAGTCCGCGACGAGATCGTCGTGCCAGCCGAATTAAGCGACGGCCCGGTTTGGAAATGGATGGCTTTGGAGAATGGCGTGCTCTACGCTCTTGTCGGCGAGAAGGAACCGCCGGTTGAAGAGGTACGAGGAACGCGTTTTCGCGGGGCCGGTTGGCCGTGGTGGGAGATTCCGGAATATGCCATGCAGTTCGGACGCACTTTCTTGGCAATAGACCCGGACACGCAGAGGGTTCTCTGGCATTACCGCCAAGAGGAACCGATTGACGGACGGTCGGTGTGCATGGCCAATCAACGGATCTTCTTTACGTCACCCGGTAAGTTCGTGGTGGCACTCGATCAAAGAAACGGCACGAAACTATGGAGAAACGACGATGCCGAACTGCTTTCAGCTATCGGTCAGGACACGCCGGCTCAGGATGCCTACTATGGTTTCCTTACGACGGCTTACGCGAAATGTACTGACAAAATGTTGTACTTTGCCGGTCCAATGCGCAAGAACTTAGTGGCGGTATCGGCCGAGACAGGGAAGCTCGCGTGGCATAAGGAAGACGGAAACGTGCAGCTGGTATTGCGAGACGAAGCAGTCTACGCATTGGGAAAAGGTAGACGCAATGATAGAGAGTCGAGTATGAAAATTGACCCCATCTCCGGGGATGTGTTGGCGCGATTTGCGAGCCGTGACCGATGTACGCGTGCCACCGCATGCGTGGATACCATCTTTACTCGCGGCGGAAAGGGTGGAAGCACCGCGACGTTTGATGTTACGACCCCTTCGCCGGTCATGGGGGTCGTTTCCCCTATGCGCCCCGCCTGTCAGGATGGAGTGCTCATGGCGCATGGCCATTTGTTTTGGGGCCCGTGGATCTGTCGCTGTGATCAGACACAAATTGGCATGATTTCCCTTGCGCCGTCCGGATCGTTCGAATTTAAAGATCCGGCCACGACCGAGACACGGCGCCAAGTGTTGAGTGACGGAAGCAACCTGTCGCCGTTCGAATTAACGGAAGCCGACTGGCCGACTTACCGCAGGGATAACGCCCGCAGCACGCGCACTGCGTTGGCCGTGCCGGCGTCTGTGAAGCAGCAGTGGGAATTTCAGCCGACTACCGCTACCGTGGCGACGGCACCGGTAACTGCCGGGGAGTTTGTTTTTACGGGCGGCACAGATGGGATCGTGCGGTCTGTGCAAGCGACCACAGGAAAACAGGTGTGGCGAGCCTACACCGGAGGCGCCATCCTTTATCCACCGACGGTGAGCGGCGGTCGTGTTTATGTTGGGTCGGCCGATGGCTGGATCTACTGCTTGGCAGCCAGCAATGGAAAACAGATTTGGCGATTTCGTGGTGGGCCAATCGATCGTAATATACCAGTCTTCGGCAGACTGCAATCCACATGGCCCATCGGCAGCGGTGTATTAGTAGACAACGGTGTGGCTTATGCCGCGGCTGGAATGTTCAATTACGACGGGACCTACCTGTATGCCCTCGATGCTGAATCCGGAAAGATGCGCTGGCAGAATAACGATGCTACCGGGCCGACGGGACCCGGTGTTCAGGGTCATCTTCTGTTGCATGACAACTTGCTGTGCATGGCGGGTGGGAGCACGGCGTCTGTGGCGGTCTTTGATAAAATCACCGGCAATTTCCTGAACAAGGTCGGAACCACCGCCGGCAAGGACCTTTTTCTCGTGGGATCGTCAATCGGTTCGAGCGGACATCCGCTCTATTGGCGTCAAGAGGATTGGCACCTTATCGTCAGTATCGAACTGCCGGTGGAGCAAGGCAATCTGCTTGTCACGACGGAAGAGGTTGCTGTCGTCAAAACTCCAATTCAACCGGACGGAAAGGTCGAATCGATATGGAAGGTCGCCCCATTTCATGAAAACAACGCGGTGGCAATCGCAAAAAATGCAATCTTAATCGCAGGAGTCAACCGCTCACCTGCAGGAACCACTACCGCCGGACTAGTGGCTCTGGATTCGGCCAGCGGTGAGACACTGTGGAGTCACCCTCTCCCTGCCGATCCTGTCGAGTTTGGTGTTGCTATCAACCGTTTCGGGAATATCGTCGTCAGCTTGCAAGACGGGCGGATGATCTCATTTACTCGATAGGCAGACGCCGCCACCTTCCGGCGTGACTACCTACTCCCGAATCGCTTTTGTCGGGGTCTGCCGGGAAACACTCTGCCTGGTATAGACAGGATTGACGTCAACCTACGCAGAAAATACAACAGAAGTAGTCGTTGCGCGGCTGATCGGGCCGTGGACGGTGCACCGTGGCAAACTGTCACATGAAGCATAGGCGGCAGGGTCGTGCGACGCAATTTCACACAATTACTGGTCGGTCTGATCGTATTGGCGATGCCGCTCGTTGCGGCCGCTGAATCTTCCGTCGACACCGATGGAATTGCGTTTTTTGAGGCTCATGTACTCCCGGTCTTGGTTCGGCGTTGCTACCAATGCCATTCCGACTCAGCGGATCAGCTCAAGGGGGGATTGAGGTTAGACTCTCGTGAAGGAACGCTCGCCGGCGGTGAATCTGGACCCGCGGTTGTCCCGCACGACCTTGCCAAGAGCCTCCTTGTGTCCGCCGTTCGCTACGATGGCCTGGAAATGCCACCCGATGGAAGACTTTCGGACGACGAGATCGAGAGTATCGAGCGTTGGATTACGATGGGAGCCCCCGATCCACGCGACGAGACCGCGAATCCGGAAAAAAACAGATTCGATCTGAAGACTGGGCGTGACTTTTGGTCGCTGCGACCCATATCGAATCCGCCGCTCCCTGTGATCACAAACCCAACATGGCCCCGAACCTCGATCGATTATTTCATTCTGTCGAAACTAGAGCAAGCGGAATTACAACCATCCGCTGAAGCCGACCGCGTTGATTGGTTGCGACGTGTTCATTACGACCTATGTGGGTTGCCGCCAACCGTTCAAGAAATCGACGAGTTTCTTAGCGACCAAACTGCAAACGCATACGAAAGGCTCGTCGATCGATTGTTGGCAAGTCCACACTATGGCGAGCGTTGGGGTCAGCATTGGCTGGATGTCATTCGGTTCGCTGAAACAGAAGGGTTCGAATACGACCGAACGATCCCCGACTCATGGCGATTTCGCGACTATGTCATTCAATCCTTGAATGCGGGGATCGGGTTTGACACTTTTGTTCGCGAACAGCTCGCCGGAGATGAAATCAGCGAGGAAGATCGACGCCTTCAAGTCGCGGCGGGGTTTCACCGACTAGGGGCGGTGCGGCGCAATGCTGGTAACCAAGAAGTATCAGGTAGTCGCAACGAAGTGTTGACGGAGCGGACGGACATTATCGGCTCGGCGTTTCTTGGCATGACTGTTGGCTGTGCGCGGTGCCATGACCACAAATTCGATCCGATTTCGCAACGCGACTATTATCGCCTGCAGGCGTATTTCGCCGCGTCCCACGAACATGATGTCCCCTATGTCAAAAGCGACAACGTCGAGGCTTGGAAGAGCGAAACGACGCGAGTTCAGCGCGAAATCGCTGAGTTAACGCAACTTCTCGCGAATAAAGGGATTGCGGAGGAAAAGGCCACGATCGCGAAAATTCAGACCCTTGCAAAGCAACTTCCCGCTGCGATTCCGATGGTAAGTTCGGTGCGTAACGACTTCGCGAAGCAAACTCCCATTCACGTATTGAGGCGGGGCGAATGGGCGATTCCGCTCGACCAGGTCTGGCCCCAACCGCCCGAGGTTCTCCCCTTGGGCTCGTCGAGCGTTGCGCCACGCCACGCATCGATGCCCCGTACGGCGCTCGCAGATTGGTTGGTTGACCGACAGAACCCGTTGACCGCTCGCGTGATCGCAAATCGATTGTGGCATTACCACTTCGGCCGCGGCATCGTGCCGAGTCCCAACGACTTCGGTAGAAATGGGATGCCACCCAGCCACCTTGAACTTCTGGATTATCTTGCATGCCGACTCGTCATGAGCAATTGGCAGCTGAAGCCGATACATCGCATGATCGTACTAAGCAGTACCTACCGGCAGTCAAGCGAGATGGCGAACGCCGCGAGATATCGGACAATTGACCCGGAAAATAGGTTGCTGGGGCGGTTTACTCGCCGACGACTGAGTGCTGAAGAGATTCGCGATTCGATGCTTCTGCTCTCCGGTCAACTCAATCGTGAAATCGGGGGGCCGAGCGTCATGCTACCGGTGGAAGAAGAGTTGGTGAAACAACTCTACGATCCCAGCCAATGGAAGGTGACGGAGGAACGCTCCCAGCAGGCGCGGCGGTCCATCTATTTGATCGCCAAACGCAATCTTCGGCTCCCCTTGATGGAGGCGTTCGATCAACCGACGTTACAGGCGAGTTGTGCCAATCGGGAAGCGAGTACACATGTCCCCCAGGCGCTCGAACTGCTGAACGGTAGAACCTCGAATGATCTGGCGGATCGTTTCGCGTCACATCTAGCTGGCCTCGCGGCGGGTGACTCCCAGTCGCAAATTGAGCTTGGGTTTCGGATGGCGACCGGTAGGTCGCCGAACCCAGAAGAAGTTCGCCTAGCAAAAGCGTTTCTCGAGCGTGGAGCACACCGCGAGTTCGCGCTCGCGATCTTTAATATCAATGCATTTTTATACGTACGATGAGACTGAGGCCACTCTGCATGTCGCTACTCCCCCATCAAGGTCGTCGCCGGTTCTTGACCGAAAGCTTTTGCGGGCTGGGGTCCCTCGCGATGGCTTCCATGATGGCACAGGAGCGTCTGCGCGCGGAGCCAAATTCGCCGCTCGCCGCCAAGGCTTCACACTTTCCGGCAAGAGCGAAGTCGGTGGTCTTTCTGTTCATGGCGGGAGGCCCAAGTCATCTTGAAACGTTCGATCCCAAGCCGCTGCTAAATAAGCTTGACGGCCAAACTCGTCCCCAGGAGTTTGGAGAGGCGAAGTACCAGTTTGTCTCCAAGGAAGCACGGTTACTGGGATCGAAACGCACGTTTGCCAGGTGTGGACAGAGTGGGATCGAAGTATCGGATCTGTTTCCGCATGTGGCAAAGGTGATCGACGAGATCGCTGTGATTCGTTCTTGTTATGGCGATCGAGTAGTTCACTCGGCGGCCCAATATGAATTGATGTCCGGGCGTGTGATGCCGGGGTTTCCGAGCATGGGCGCATGGTCGATTTATGGCTTAGGTTCGGAATCGGATGCTTTGCCGGCGTACGTGGTGATGCCCGATCCCGATGGTGCGTTGGAGGCAGGGCAGCCGATGTACGGAAACGGGTTCCTACCTGCGGCGTACCAGCCCACCGTCTTTCGGCCCGGAGATCGCCCCGTCTTGAATCTGGGCCTGCCCGCCGGGATTAGCAGCCAAGACCGCTACCAGACGATCGAACTGATCCAGCAGCTTAATGAGGCTTCCTCGGCGGAAGAGCAAGACGAATTGGCGGCGCGGATTCGGACCTACGGGCTGGCTTTTCGTATGCAAACGGAGGCACCAGAGATTTTAGATCTGAACAATGAAACCGAAGAGACACTGAAGTTGTACGGTGTCGGCTCCCAACCGACTGACGACTACGGAAGGCGATGTTTACTGGCGCGTCGTTTAGTTGAAAACGGTGTGCGTTTCACTGTGGTCGTTTCAGGAGGTGGTGCGGCGATGCAGCAGTGGGACGCGCACAAAGACATCGAAGAAAATCACCTTCGCATGGCCGCCGAAACAGATCAACCGATCGCCGCTTTGATCACCGACCTGAAGCGTCGCGGACTGCTCGATACGACGCTCGTTCTGTGGGGGGGCGAATTCGGACGTTCGCCCGAAGCGCAAGCCGGCGTGGGACGCGACCACCATAACCTTGGATTCACGATGTGGATGGCTGGCGGAGGAGTGCAAGGGGGACGCGTCGTTGGCGCTACCGACGCGATTGGCCTACGTGCCGTGGAAAGACCTTGTCACTTTCGCGATATTCATACGACGATCTTGAATCAACTTGGGCTCGATCAAGACCAGTTGACGTTCCCTCATCTCGGACGGAATGAACGCTTGACGCAAGTTCACGGTCGCGTGATCCGCGAGATTCTGTAGCAGGAGTTGCTGTCGGTTGACCTCCTAGTTTGACCGAGTTAAACTGTAACGCTCCCACCGTTGCGCTAAGAAAGAGGTCGCTGATTGCCCCCCCTACCCTACCGCAATCTGTTTGTATTGGGCTTGTTGAGTCTGCTGGTCTCTGGGCGTGATGCCGGGCGTGCTGGTGAAACCACGGTTGAGCAATCGACGGCAGCGGTGTCAGACAGTTCTTCGCTGGCGGTAGATGCGGCAGCTGACGAGTTTTTTGAACTCCAAGTGCGCCCATTATTTATCGCCAGGTGCCATGCATGTCACAGCGAGGATAAGGCGTCTGGGAGTCTGCAGGTGATCAGTCGGGAAACGCTCCTGCAAGGTGGCGAATCTGGTCCGGCGATCGTCCCAGGGGATCCTGACGCGAGTTTGCTAATCGCAGCGATCGAGCAATCGGGCGATCTCAGTATGCCACCGAATGGCAAGTTGACCGACAGCGAGATTGTCGCAGTGAGGCGGTGGGTGCAGCAAGGCGCGCCGTGGCCGCAAGGAACTCGTCTCCGCGATACGGCGAGCAACGCGGAAGTGGCGAACAAGCACTGGTCGTTCCGGCCGCTTCAGGCAGTTGCGATACCGAACGTGGTCGACATTGCGCACCGGATGAGAACCCCCGTCGATGCCTTTGTTCTAGCGAAGCTGGAAGGCCATGGCATATTGCTTGCGCCAGACGCTGATCGAATCACGTTGATCCGCCGCGTAACATTTGACCTTACCGGTCTGCCCCCATCCCCCGAAGAGGTCGATGAGTTTGTACGGGACCCGCGTCCCGACGCGTACGAACGTCTCGTCGATCGTTTGCTGAACGTACCGACATTCGGAGAGCGTTGGGGGCGTCATTGGCTGGACGTATCCGGGTACGTCGATACGCTCGGTTACGACGTCAATATCGCGCAGTTTATTCGCACCGACAACAAATGGCACTATCGTGACTACGTCGTGCGTAGCATGAATGCGGATCGTGCATTCAATGAGTTTATTGCAGAACAGTTAGCGGGGGATGAATTATCCGACTGGCGCGTGGCCGATCAATTTACGCAAAGAACAATCGACCCGTTGATTGCGACCGGCTATTTACGCAACGCCGAAGATCGAACCGACGAGTCCATCGCTCCCGTTCTCAAACGATATGAGGTCCTCTACGACACACTACAGATTTTTGGCAGCAATTTTTTGGGATTAAGTTTGCAATGTGCTCGATGTCATGACCACAAATATGAGCCAGTTAGTCAGGAGGACTACTACCGGTTAATGGCAATCTTTACGCCCGCATTCAACCCTAACGAATGGAAAAATCCCCAGACGCGGCCTGTGGCGGACGTGCCGCAGAGAGAAAAAGAGGCGATTGACGAGCACAATCGATGTCTAGATGCCAGCGTGGCAAAGCTCAATGAACGTGCTGAGTCGCTCAAGCAGCCGTATGTCAAGCAAGTGCTCGAATCCCGGATCGCGAGTCTGCCGGTTGCGATTCGATCCGATACGCAGAAGGCATTGGACACTCTGCCAGCCGACCGTGACGAAATTCAGAAGTATCTGGCAAAGCAGTTTGCGCCACTGTCAAAGGTGACACTCGAAGATACTGGTCCGTTTCTCAGTGCATCCGATCAGATCGTGCGAGACGAAATCCAAGGCGGTTTGGCAGCTACTCAGCGAGATCGCCGTTCCTACGGCATTTTGCAGGCGGTTTATGATGTTGGTGCGCCACCACCGACGTACATTTTGCATCGGGGGGATCATGAATCGCCCGCGGGGCAGGTCGAGCCAGGATTTTTGGCGGCCCTTTCGAATGCCGAGGTGGATACATGGATGCCGGTTGAGCCTATCAGCGCAACGAGCAGCGGTCGGCGGACGGCCGTCGCCCAGTGGATTACGAATCCACAGTCCCCCGCTTCGGCCTTAACAGTGCGTATTCTCGTGAACCGTCTGTGGTATCAGCTCACGGGACGCGGAATCGTGGCGTCTCGCGATAATTTTGGCGTGACCGGAACGCCGCCGACGCATCCTGAGCTGCTTGACTGGTTGTCACGTGAATTCGTGCAAGGTGGGTGGCGTGTCAAGCCAATCCTGCGGACCATTCTCTTGTCGAGTACCTACCGGCAGGCGACCTACCGCGACTCGAACGAAGAACTGCGTGTCGGCACAAGCGTTGCCGTGTCGGCTGAACTTGTGGACCCGGGGAACGAGCTTCTGTGGAAAATGCGGCTGCGACGCTTGGAGTCGGAATGCATACGGGATGCGATGTTGTCTGCGAGCGGCTCATTAAACCCTGAAATCGGCGGGGCGCCGGTGCTTACCGTTGTGCAACCCGATGGAATGACGGTCATTTCGGACAAGCAGCCTAATTCTCCCGCTGCACGTTGGCGACGCAGTCTCTACTTGCTCAATCGACGACAATGCAATTTGTCGTTTCTGAGCGTTTTCGATCAGCCGAGCATGAACGTCAATTGCGTGGCGCGGCAGGCTTCGGCAGTGCCGTTGCAGTCACTTACGATGATGAACGGTGATCTCGTTTGGGAACAGGCGGAACAACTGGCGCGTCGCGTTCTGCGGGAAGCAGGTGGCAATACGGACGATCAGATCGTGCTGGCGTTTCGGCTTACGCTGGCGAGAAAACCGGATGCAGACGAGGTTTCACGGTTCCAGGCGTATTTGACGGGTCAAGCGGCATTGATGGAATCCCCTAACGCCGGTGCCGAACAAGGGTCCTTTCGTGCGCTGGTGAGTTTCTGTCAAACGCTGCTGAACACAAACGAGTTCATTTACGTGGAGTAATGAGACGATGTCAACGAATGGACAATCGAGACGGTCATTTTTGCAACAGAACGGGCTCGGTATTGGCAGTCTAGCATTGGCTCAGATCTTGGCCGGTGACGGTTTGCTTTCGAATGAGGCGAGTGGTGCGGAACCGGCGCTCAATTTGCGTCCCAGGACGGGACATTTTCCATCGCGAGCCAAAGCCGTCATTCAGTTGGTTCAGGAGGGCGGTCCGAGTCAAATGGACTTGTTTGATCCCAAGCCGGAACTTTCGAAGCGAGATGGTGAGAAGCTTCCGAGCAAGAGCATCGAGAGTTTTCAGAAAGGAAGTGAGTCGCAGCAACTGTTGGGGAGTCCGTTTCGTTTTTCGCCGCGCGGTGAATCGGGGATGGTATTGTCGGAACTGTTGTCGCATATTGGCGGAGTGGCGGACAACCTGTGTTTGGTTCGTTCCATGTTTAGCGAGAATAACAATCACCCCGAAGCACAACAGCTATTTCAGACGGGAAAAATAATTCCGGGGCGCCCTACACTAGGGTCTTGGGTGACCTATGGATTGGGTACGGAGAGTCAGGACCTGCCAGCCTACTTAGTGCTAGTCGATCCGGACGGTCCTCCGGGCAATGGCTCACGCTTATGGGACAACGGTTGGCTGCCGGCACTTTACCGCGGCACGGAGTTCAATTCTCGGGGTGCGGCAGTACACAATCTGAAACCGACAGCAGTCTTGCCGCCCGGTGTCCAACACGACAACCTTGAGTTGTTGGCGTGGTTGAACCAGCGGCACCGGCGGAAGCATAACAACGAGTCAGAACTTGAGACCCGGATTCGCAATTACGAACTCGCTGCGCGCATGCAGATGTCGGCCGATCGTGTGGTGGATCTATCGAGCGAGACGGAGGCGACTCACCGTATGTATGGGCTCGATAATCCGGTTACTGCAGGATACGGCCGACGATGTTTGATGGCGCGGCGACTGATCGAGGCCGGCGTTCGTTTCGTGCAAGTCTTCCCAGGTACTGGGAGTCCTTGGGACACGCATAGCAACAATACGAACAAGGTGCGAGAGCTATGCGAAATGACCGATAAGCCGACCGCGGCATTAATTACCGATCTTAAAAATCGCGGGATGTTGGACGAGACGATCGTGATTTGGTCGGGTGAGTTTGGTCGATTGCCGATCACGCAAGGGAAAGACGGTCGAGACCACAATCGGCATGCTTTTAGTCTGTTTCTGGCCGGAGGCGGATTTAAGCGGGGGCACGTGCACGGCGCTACGGATGACTTCGGGTATCGTGCCACCGAAAATCGTGTCAGCGTGCCCGACTTCTTAGCGACCATTTTGCACCAACTGGGACTGGATCAGAATCGATTGTCGTTTCGTCACCATGGCGTCGAAGAGACCCTGACCGACGCAAAGGTCACCAGGGCCCGTGTGGTGCAGGAACTGATCGCGTAGTCACTTGCAGGCGAGTCGCGAACATTGAATCGTTTAACGGCAAGCCGTAGGCGACTGTGTCTTGCGTTTTGGTGAATCGATCATACATCCAAGATCGCGTACGCCTTCGGCCCTCTGATGTTTAACCGTTAGCCGAAGGTCTACGCGATTACCGAGACGACGTTGGGCCTACGGCTAACGGTTAAACATGCCGGCCGGAGGCGTACGCGGGTACTGAGTTGACGAAGAATTGCCTTGATAACTTCGGATGCTGTTAACGTCTCGTGCTTATCTTGGGATCATGCCAGAATCTCGCGTACGACCCGACCATGCACGTCAGTGAGCCGAAAATCACGTCCTTGAAATCGATACGTAAGCTGAGTGTGTTCGATCCCCATGCAATGCAGCAATGTCGCATGGAGGTCATGCACGTGCACGGGATTTTCAACTACTCCCATGCCTAGTTCATCGGTGCGTCCCCACACCGTCCCCGGCCGAAATCCCCCCCCTGCCAACCACATCGTGTACCCATCAATGTGATGATCACGTCCCACGGTATCCGCTCGGATTTCCCCCAACGGCGTCCGCCCAAATTCCCCCCCCCAAACCACAATCGTGTCCTGAAGCAGCCCGCGCTCTTTCAGGTCGTTCAGTAATGCTGCTACCGGTTGGTCAATCTGTTGGCAACGCAGCGGCAAGTCGGTATTGATGTTTTCTGCGCCGCCGTGATGGTCCCAGTTCGTATGGTACAGTTGCACAAAGCGTACCCCTTTTTCGACCAGCCGTCGCGCGAGGAGGCAGTTGTTGGCAAAGGAGGGCTCCGACGGTGTTGCGCCATATGCGTCGAGGGTTGCCTGAGATTCTCGTGACAGATCGATGAGTTCCGGCGCCGATATCTGCATGCGATAGGCTGTCTCATACGCGGCGATGCGCGTCGAGATTTCTGGATCGCCCACAGCTTCTTGGCGAAGCGTGTTGAGCTGCGACACAGTGGAGAAAAACTCTGCCTGTTGCTGCGGATCGATACCAGGTGGCGTTTCCAGGTTGAGTACTGGTGAACCACTATTGCGAAACGCTACCCCTTGATACGTGGTTGGAAGGAATCCGCTCGACCAGAGTTGGGCTCCGTTACGTGGTCCGCGGGGACCCGATAGCATGACAACAAAGCCGGGCAGGTCGTCTGCCTCACTCCCTAGTCCGTAGGTCAACCATGCGCCCATGCTGGGACGTCCCATAAGCGATGATCCGCAATTAAGAAACGTCTTGGCCGGTCCATGGTTAAATACATCGGTCTGCATGCTATTGATGATGCACATGTCATCAACCTGCTTCTGCAAATGGGGCAGCAAATCGGACACCCATGCGCCACTCTGTCCATATTGCGAAAACGGTCGCAGCGGCCCTAAAAGTTTTTCGTTCCCTTTCAAGAAGGCGAAACGTCGCCCCTCCAAGATGCTGGGAGGAGGGGCCTTGTCGTGTAACTTGGCCAGTTCCGGCTTGTGGCTAAATGTCTCCAATTGGCTGGGCCCTCCGGCCATGCACAAAAAGATGATCGATTTGGCGGTCGGCTGATGGTGGGGCTGGCGAGGCCGTAGCGGATTTGCTGCGGCATGGTTGGACGGCGAAGCAGCCACTACTTCTCGCTGCAGGTGCGCAGCGAGCGCCATCCATCCGACTCCCACGCCGCACTGTGCAAGAAAATGACGACGCGCGGTTGGCACATTGGATACGATTGCATCGTTCATGTGTGTCGCATTCATCGTGGTATCTCGTTTCTTGAGCGTCGCAGTGTGATTTGAATTCGTATTGAGGGTAAATGGGTAAGCACTTTGCCGAGCCGTTATTCGCGGGTTACGAAATTGTCGAGGTTAATCAACACCCGTCCCAAGGCGACGCAAGCGGCGGCGTCAGGCGGGGAGGCATCGGGCGGAAAAAACGGCCCCATGGCCACTTTTGCCGCGGTTGCATTTTGCCTGTAGTGGTGCAATTGATGACCGTAGTGCTGAATCAAGACATCGCGTTCTTGGTCGCTTGGCGAGCGCCCTAGACAAAGCATAAATCCAGTACGCACTCGGTCTGCGTCATTTGCGCCCCCTTCCGCAAAGATCCTGGCTCCTAGGCCTTGGGACAATTCGAACATCGCTGGGTCGTTGGCCAAGGTAAGCGACTGCAAGGGCGTGTTGGATCGGTTTCGGTGCGTGCAGGCATTGTCACGGTCGGGCCCATCAAACGTAGATAACAGCGGATAGATTTCTGCGCGATATACGGTTGTGTAGATTGCGCGACGAAAACGGTTCGCGCCGTCGCTTGTCGGCCACTTGTGTCCAGCGGAGCTCGTCCCCATCACGTTCGGGGGTACCGGCGGAAAAACGCCCGGTCCTCCCATGATGGGAGTCAGTAGCCCGCTGGCCGCCAGTGCAATGTCGCGCACGACTTCCGCCTCCACTCGGTGTCGCGACTGCCTGGCAAACAGGCGATTTTGTGGGTCCTTCTGCAGTAAGTCGGCGCGGAATTCTGACGATTGACGGTAGCCGGCGGACATGACAATCTGCCGATGCATAGCTTTCATGCTCCAACCGTTCTGATGGAAACGGACTGCAAGCCAATCGAGCAGTTCTGGATGGGATGGCAAAGCCCCTTGGCTACCAAAGTCATTTTCTGTTTCGACCAAGCCGACGCCGAAGAAGTGTTGCCACATGCGATTCACCATGACGCGTGCGGTGAGTGGGTTATCGCTGGCGGCGAGCCATTGTGCTAAGTGCAGACGATTTGGCAGCTGGTTCTTGGGAGCGTGAAATGGGTGCAGGGCGGCCAACGGCGCTGGGCTCACCGCTTCGCCCGGGCTGAGGAAACTGCCTCGCTGATGGATATGTGTTGCGCGGGGCGAATCGCTCATCTGCAGGACCAACGTCCTCGTCGCACCACGTTTGGTCTTTTCCAACGCAGCGGTTGTCATGTTGATTTCCTGCTGTATCGATTCCCGCTCACCGTCTTGGGCTGTCGTCAACATGGCGCTGAGTTGTGCGACTCGGTCTTGCAACTGGGCAATCTCTGCTCGGTCCTGGGAATGTGCCTGCCATTCCTCCGGTTCCTCATCGGCGTTGAAGAACGCATAGAACTGATAGTATTCACTGTGCGAAATCGGATCATATTTGTGGGTATGACACTGAGCACACCCGAGCGTGAGCCCTAGCCACACGGAGCCCGTAGTATCGACGCGATTTTTGACACGATCGACACGGTATTGTTCCGGGTCACTCCCCCCTTCGTATTGATGAGGCGTATTGCGATGGAAACCGGTGGCAATGATTTGGTCGTCCGTGGGCTGCGGAAGTAAGTCACCGGCGATTTGATCGATTGTAAAACGATCAAAAGGGATATCAGCGTTGAGGGAGCGAACAACCCAATCACGATAGGGCCAAATCGATCGCGGATCGTCATTGGCGTACCCGCTTGAGTCGGCATAACGCGCCGCATCCAGCCAGTTTCGCCCCATCCGTTCGCCATAGTGTGGGTTGGCTAAGAGGCGATCTAACAATCGTTCATACCAATCGGGGGCACGATCCAGCGCGGCTCGTTGCAGATCTTCCGGCGTGGGTAGGATTCCAAGCAAGTCGAGGTACAAGCGGCGAATGAGCGTATGACGGTCCGCTTCGCGCGAGGGCTCGACTTCGGCCTTCTTCATACCTTCCAACAAAAACACATCGATCGGATTCCGTAGCCAGTCAACTTGCGGTACGGCCGCGGGCTGGGGTTGCCTCGCTTGTTCAAACGACCAGTGTTTTTGCCACCGTGCCCCTTGATCGATCCAATCGCGGAGTCGTTGGATCCGTTCGTCCGAAAGCGGCGGGCCGGTATCGGCAGGAGGCATACGATGGTCCGGGTCGCGGCTGGTGACTCGAGCGAGCAGCGTTCCGACGGCGGAGTCTCCGGGGACAATCGGCGCTTCGCCCGAATCGCCTGGCGTAATGGCTCCTTCACGGGTGTCGAGACGGACCCCCCCCTGACGCACCTCCCCGTCAAAGCCATGGCATTTAAGGCACTTCTGCGACAGAATAGGACGGATATCGCGGTTAAAATCGATTGTGCCCCCCTGTGCCAGGAGAAGTTCCTGGCATACCGACAGGATGCCAAGAATTACCAACGCAGACCAACAGCGAATGGGGGTCATTTTCTATTCGTTTTCAGCTGTAAACGGGGCAGAAGTTGTCATCGGCAGGGGCCGTTTTGATTTCCGGCGGTAAACTTGATTATAATAGGGTCACGTCCCGACGTCATCGTCTGGTTACCTACCCGCCAAACACGCAGCGGCCCTATTGCCAAGATTGCATTTCGTTCGCATCCGCCGTTTGTGGCCTCAAATTCCGCGCTGTCATCTCTGTTGTTTATCTCCTTTTGGCGATTCACCTGATCCATTTTCAAACTTCAAAGGGGCCGGGACTTCTCCGGCTGTTCAACGATGCTAAATCGCTTGTTTTCGTGTGACTCGCGTTGTGCGATTTTCACGACGGTGACCTTGTTGTGTTCCCTGACACTGATGCAGATACCGGCTTCTGCGGCAGATGTCTTGCAGATGTCCGACGGATTGAGAAGCCTGGAAATGGTGGAGATTGGTGCGCCCGGCAATCTACCGGACGATAATGGTTTGGGCGCCGTTCCCTATGCATATAAGATTTCCAAATACGAAGTGACGGCGGCCCAGTTTGCGGAGTTTCTTCGCGCGAAAGCTTCAAAGACCGATCCGTACGATCTGCGATCCAACAACATGGAAGAGACGGGCGGCTGTGGCATTACCCGCAAGGGGAATAAGGGTGCTTACGAATACACCCTAGCCGATGATCTGGCGAATTGCCCGGTCAATCAAGTGAACTTTTGGGACGCATGTCGGTTTGTCAATTGGCTGCAAAACGGTCAGGGGGACGCAGATACCGAAACGGGAGCCTACACACTGAAGGGATACACGGGAGAAATTGGCATCAAGATCCACCGAAATCCCGGTGCGAAATGGTTTCTGCCGAACGAAAATGAATGGTACAAGGCAGCCTATTTTGATCCCAAGAAGCCGGACGGTCCCGGATATTGGAACTACCCTACTCGCAGTGACACCCGACCAGGCCGTGACCTGCTGGGCGCTAACAGTGCCAACTATTTCGACGGTACCTATTTGGATGAGGCGAAACGATTGACGCCCGTGGGCGCCTTTTCACGCGTGAGAAATGCGTTTGGCACATGCGATCAAGCGGGCAACGTTTTGGAAATGACCGAAACGTTGATGACACCCCCATTTTTGCGCAGCTTGTGGGGTGGATCTTGGGGTACGAAGGACGCAGGTGTGAATGTCCGAAGCTACAACCGCGATATCACGTCGCGCTCGGAAAGCGAATTGTTAGGATTTCGCGTGGCTTCGGTTGTTGCAGGTGGTGAGAACGGTGTCGCCGTGCCTTCTGGTGATTCCGTATCGCCCTCCCCTGCTGCCGACCAGGTAGCGGAGCCTGCCTTTGCACGCCGGCCTTGGCGCGATCCGTTGACCGGGAAGCCCTTCTTTCCCATGGGTTGGTACATTTGGGATTGTAACGTTAGCGAACTTGACGAAATGCAACGGGAAAAGTGCAACGTTGTGCTCTATGTCAATTCACAAACCGATATCGATGAAAAAGATGAACAGTTAGCCGAAAACTTGCCACGCATGATTGAGTTTCTCGATCAAGCCCACCAGCGGGGGCTAAAAGTCCTCATGCAATGTGCCTGGCATCAAGCGTTTCGAGATGAAGTGCCCGAGTTTCAAGCTCGCGTTGTAAAATTTGTCCAGGCAGTCAAGGATCACCCAGGTTTGATGGGTTACCAATTATTCGACGAACCTGAGTATCAAGGTGGTAGCGGTTCGTTGGGACAGCATCTAAACGAAAAGATGTTGCAGTTGCCCGATGCGTTGCGACGCACCAAGGAAGCCATTCGAGCCGTCGACACCAACCCGAATCACGTCATTCAAGTCGTCTTCAACCTAGTCCCGTTGTCGAGTTGGATGGAATTTTTGCCTGCCGTCGACGGATTTCAAATTGATCGCTACCCAATTTGGAATGGAGCACCCTATCTGGCTCAGGAGGGGGACTGGGGGCCGCTCGTCATGGCGTGGTCCTGTGCTCACGGTGCCAAAGAAGTGCGTTTTCGTAACCACCTTAATCCAGTGCCCGTAATGCAAGGGGTCGGTTCGGGACATAACGAAAATGGTGTCGAAGACGATGGCAATTGGTGGCGAAATCCAACCTATGAAGAGACTCGCTATATGGCCTATTCCTCATTAACGGCAGGTGGATGGGGTTTCTTGCACTGGATACGTAACTCGAGTTGCGCCGATATCAAACGCAACGTGACGCGATTACAGGCAGAGTTTCACCAACTCATGCCGGCACTACAAATGAGCTATGAGAATCCGCCCTTTACGGTCAGGCATGGCCATATGGGAATCAAACGGTCCTTCCTCGTCGATTGTGTACCTGATATCAGTACCCTGACCCTTGAAGATCAGGACAACTATTACCTAATTGCCTCCAATAACTCTGGAAAGCTAGAAGATATTGCGTTCCGCATGAAGTTGCCCAAACTGAAAGGGGACGGAGCTCGGTCGGTAAGTGTGCTTAATGAAGACTGGAGCCGATCCCTCACTTATGACCCAGCTACCGAAGAGTGGGTGATTGCCAAGCACAAAATGGCATTTGGCGATATCAACGTCTGGGTCATTTCGAAGTCTGAGTGATTCCGAAGTCTGAGTGATTCCGAAGTCTGAGTGATTCCGAAGTCTGAGTGATTCCGAAGTCTGGCGGAGTGGACTTTCGGCGCTACGCCTTTGTGCCAGGGGTGGTAACTTTGCCATCATCCCGCTGCTGGGAATCGCTACCATCTGGACGTGCCCGGTGGGAATGTTACGATGGCGTTCGTTGATGGACGTCCGCGGCCCCTGTTCGTTTGAGGTGGAGATCCTTTCGATGATGTGCGACCAAGTTAATGGCCTGAAAGCGATCTCTCCGCAGCATGTTTGCGCCGCTGCCGTCTGGAGCGTGATTGTATTCGGGTGCCTAGGCGATTTTTTTGTGCGGGCCGAAGATGGGAGCAATATCCGATTCGAAACGAAGCAGCTTGACACAAAGTTTCGCAGCGAAGGTGTTTGCGTCGGTGATTTCAACGGCGACGGAAAACAAGACATAGCGGCGGGGAGCGTTTGGTATGCGGCTCCCAATTGGGAAATGCACCAGATCGCAGAGTCTGCAGAGGAATTTGATCCTCATGCATACAGCAACTCGTTCTGCAATTTCGCTCACGATGTAGATCACGATAACGCGGTTGATCTGATCGTTGTCGACTTTCCTGGTGCTCCGACGTGGTGGTGGAAGAATCCGGGAAATGGAATCGGACGTTGGCACCGCCATGAATGTACTCCGGTGACGAACAATGAAAGTCCCACGTTCGCCGATGTGACGGGCGACGGGGTTCCTGAATTACTCTTGGCCGCCCCTGGTCCGACCAAGGAATCGGAGACGGCGGTCGAGGGGATGGCGCTCGTTAGTCCAAACACAGATCCACAACTCCCTTGGACGCCGCGCATTGTTTCAGTAGGAAAAGTCTCCGGTGTGGAACGATTTTCGCATGGGTTAGGACATGGCGACATCAACGGCGACCAGCGTCAGGATGTGATCGTTACCGCCGGTTGGTGGGAACAGCCAGACAATTCAGCCGGTGAAGCAGCCTGGAAGTTCCACTCTGCCCCTTTCGGGGAAGCCTGCGCACAGATGCACGTCTATGACGTCGATGCTGACGGTGATGCAGATGTCATTAGTAGCAGTGCGCACGGTGTGGGGATTTGGTGGCACGAGCAAAAAACCGATGGTTGGGAGACGCACACGATCAGTACACTCTTCTCGCAAACGCACTCTCTGGCCATTGCCGATATCAACGGCGATGGATTGCCAGATCTCATTACCGGAAAACGATGGTGGGCACACGGTCCCAAAGGGGACGTCGATCCAGACGCACCGGCGGTCGTCTATTGGTTCGAGTTCACGCGTCGGGAGGGTAAACCGACCTGGATCCCACACCAGATCCATGATGACAGTGGCGTTGGCACGCAGTTTCAGGTGGCGGATGTAAATGGCGATGGCCTTCTGGACGTGGCCGTGGCCAATAAGAAGGGTGTCTTCTACCATCGCCAAATTCGCTAGTGGTCAGTTCACGAGGGATGTATCGTATCGGCTGAATGATGACTTGTCGGTAGTTGCGTCAGGAAGAGTGCATAGTTTCTGATGATAGTTCTTTGTTGGAAGAGGATTGAGATGAATCATTCGAAAGCAATCAATGGGTGTTGTCGGGCGTTGTTTTTGGCGATTGTCACGTGTCTCACGGCAAATTCGAGCGGTTGGTTGGCAGCGGCGGAACGTTGGACGGCCAAGAAGGACGACGCGAATTCCTCGCTCGAGATTCAATTGCATGGGCGACCGTTCGTCACCTATCAATTTCGGGATCCAGCGATATCGCGTCCTTACTTTGCCAACGTTTTTGCGCCCAATGGCGTCAAGATCACACGCAACCACCCTCCGGCGCCCGACGATTTGCAAGACCATGAAGATCTCCATCCCGGTCTGTGGATGGCATTCGGCGACCTTTCGGGCGCGGACAGCTGGAGATTGAAGGCGCCGGTGGAACACATTGCCTTTGTCGAAGCTCCACACGATCAGAGTGGCGTCTTTGACTTTACCGTGGAGAACCGCTACTTGCATGCCGACAAACAGCGTGAGGTGTGCCGGGAGGTCGTTCGGTACCGGTTTCATGAACTCCCCCACGGGGTCTTGTTGGACTGGGACAGCACTTTTCAATCGGCCGATGCGGATATTACTTTCGGCGATCAAGAAGAACTTGGAGTCGGAGTTCGTCTTGCACGGCAAATTGCGGTTGTAAGCAAGCAAGGGGGGCGGATTTTGAACAGCAACGGCGAAATGAACGAGAAGGGGTTCGAGGGGAAGCCTGGTGTATGGGGCAAACAGGCTGATTGGTGTGACTACAGCGGTACGATTAATGGCCATTTTGTGGGGGCCATGCTGGCGCCACACCCGTCCAATTTCCGACGATCCTGGTCCCATGCTCGTGACACGGGTTTTGTAGCCCTCAACCCGTTTGGAATCAACGCATTTACCAAGCAGCCCAAGAAGGAATGGGTGGTCCCCCGTGGAACTGCTTTCCGGCTGCGCTACGGCGTCCTCTTTCATTGGCACGAGCAGGCCGACGCGTTCGATCCGGCGGCCGAGTATAAACAGTGCCTGCAACGGATGGATTCGTCGGTATCAAAGTGACCAACAATGAGCCATGCCTAGGGGGGGCCATGCCCGGGGCACCGGTCTAGCCCCAATTCATTTGATGACCGCCGTAGTTGATGTAATTGACCTTGAGCTTGGTGAATGTCTTAATGCTTTCCAAGCCAAGGTCTTCGCCGAGTCCGCTCGTGCGGTGTCCTTCCAATGGTACGTTCCACTTGAGGTAGTGAGGGCAGTTGGTCCAAACGATTCCTGCGTCAAGTCGGTCGGCCATCGTGAACGCGCGAGATAGGTTAGTCGTCCAGACCGTAGCTGCTAGACCATAGATCGTGTTGTTCGCAATGCGAATGGCTTCTTCGTCGTCCTTAAAGGTCATCACCGAAAGGACTGGTCCAAAGATTTCTTCTTGCGCGATCCGCATGTCGGGGTGGACCTGTGTAAAAATAGTCGGCTGGAAAAAGTAACCTTGGTCGTGGCCGGGGATTTTAGTAGGCGTGCCTTCCCAAAGGACGCGTGCTCCTGCTTCTTTGCCGACCTTGACGTAATTTTGCACTCTTTGCAATTGCACTTGTGAAATCAGGGGTCCTAATTGAGTATTGCTCTGCATGGGGTCCCCAACGACAATTTTTTTGGCACGCTGATGGAACTTTTCGATGAATTCTTCAGCAATTGCTTCGGCCACCAGGAGCCGCGAACCTGTAGTGCAAATTTGGCCACTGTTGAAAAAGCTGGTGAATAACGAACCAGCCATAGCTTGGTCCAAGTTGGCGTCGGCAAAAATAATGTTGGGAGACTTCCCGCCGAGTTCCAGGTGGACGCTTTTGATCGCATCCGCGCTGGAGCGGATGATACTGCGGCCCACCTCGGTGCTACCAGTAAATGTAATTTTCGGGACACGGGGGTGAGCGGCCAGCGCCGCGCCGGTTTCTCCGTCTCCGTGAACTACGTTGACAACCCCCGGCGGAATGCCAGCTTCCAGGCAAATCTTAGCAAACTCCGTTGTGGTAACTGGAGTCTGTTCCGCCATCTTGAGCACGACGGAGTTTCCCACGGCCAGCGGTCCGGCGGTTTTCCAGACGACGAGCATGAAGGGGAAATTCCAGGGGGCGATGCCACCGACGACACCGTACGGCTCTCGCCGCGAGTAAGTGAAGTAGCCCGGGTCGGATGGGTAGGTGGTGCCCAGGACGTGGTCGGGTATTTGTGAGAAATATTCGAAAACGCTGGCGGCGCCCAAGATATCTCCCTTTGCCGCCGTGAGCGGTTTACCGGTGTCCTTTGTCTCCAGTTCGGCCAAATAATCAGCTCGTTCACGAATCAAACGAGACACGGTCCTCATCCGTTGTGCTTGGTCGGTCGCCGGCATACGTGACCAGGTGCCCGATTCGAATGCCCGCCAGCCACTTTCGACTGCGCGGTTCACGTCTTCCGACTCGCCGTAGGCCACGGAAGCCCATGGTTGACCCGTTGCCGGATTGATCGATTCGAATGTCCGACCAGACACGGAAGCCGTCTCTTTTCCGTCAATAATGTGTAGGACCTGTTTGAGGCTCATCGTTCCTGTCTCCCGGGCAAGGATTGCGGTATAATTCACGTAGCAATACGTTATACCGCTTGAGGCATTTGTCGGCTACCGCTCCCGCTGCGACGGAGGGCGAAAATCGGCACGGAGAACTTCACGACAAGCACAAAACGCAAGCGAGTGAACCCTTCGAAGTGTCGACATTGGGACCGGAGGAGCTCACCACCATGGGCGAAGATAAATGAAAATACGTAGTACGGAGATGCTGCCCGTCCTCGTAGTCGGTGGTTCGGTGATTGTCCTTGCCCTGACAATTTGTTTCGTCTCATTGGTGATTGCTGCCTTCATTGTCAATCGGGATGGTCTTTCTTTTTTCGGCGCTGCGATCTCCATCCCCCTGCCGCTTGTCTTGGCGCGAAGGCAATATCTTGGCACGTTTCGCCGAGACGAGACCTCAGCGTCGCTAGTGGCGGCAATACTGCTGGTGCCGGGAAGTCTCGTCTTGATTCTCTCCGTTCGTGCGTGGGTAGACGTGATACTAGGCAATCCGGATGCGATTCAATATCACGACGGAGCCGTCCTCCTTCTTGCGATTGGGAGTTGTGCTGTCGGTATCGGCTGGTTGAATTTGCTTTGGTCAAAGCGTCTTCATGCGTTTGCCGCACCTGTTCCCAAGCGTTCGCCAATACGTCCATTCTTGTGGCGCAAGTGGTTGTTGTCGTGCTTGGAATTACCTTGGCAACGACAGACGATCGACACCTCATCGCAGGGGGAAGCAGTCGTTCGGTTGTCACGGCGCGAGCGACTAATGGCAGTTGGATGCGTCGCGGCCATTACTGCGGGACTTGTCATTTACTATCCGCTGCCCGCAGCGGAAAACGTAACACGTGACAAGGTTCCGTTTCGGCTTCCCCCCAATGCTACAGATGTGTCGTATTGTAACGGTTACAATGAGATGGCCGCATTTGAATTTACGATCGATGAACCGGCGTTCATGGAGTGGGTTCGCAATGGCGTTGGGTTTCCTGTGGTCGGGACGCCGGAAGAATTTTTGAAGCCGATTAGTACCCCAGTCGAAATGCAGCGATGTTACGGCATGAATTGGCGTTTGGTCGGACCTTCCTCGGTCACAATTGCGAACGGATGGTATTTTCGATGGAGAAGCGCGGATGACGGCGTGTACGCAGCGTTTGATCGCAATACGAATCGCGCTTACTATTCACGGCATTTTCACTAGAAATAAGTTGCCTCAATCACGTGCGGGGCTAATTGCTACTAGCACGACGCGCAAGCGAGTGATGGCCTCACAGCCGAGCAAATTTCCGTCCATCGGCGATCAAGCACCGTGTCGGGGAGACGAAACGCGGTTGAAGCAATCGCTGAGATCCCACGCATC
>JAQCHP010000033.1 GCA_027619595.1 Planctomycetota bacterium | reverse complement strand
AACACCGATCGGAATCGTCGCTTTTGCCGAAGCTCCGGACGGCGAACTTCTACTGCTGGACCATGGACCCCACAACAAAATCTTTGAATTGGTCAGGAATCGTTCGTTCGGTCAGCAGAGCGAATTCCCGAAGCGGCTCAGCGAAACTGGTTTGTTTCAATCTACGGTGGACCTTTCGCCGGCCGCAGGAGTACGCGAACTGCAAGTCAACGCTAAGCATTGGGCCGATGGCACGGTCAGCCAGCGATGGATGGCGGTTCCGGGATCGGCACCCATCCAGGTTCGCGACAACGGACGATGGATACTGCCGGAAGGGTCGGCACTCGTGAAGACCATCAGTATGCCAATCGCACATGAGGGCGTAACCTCGTTACGCCGCTTGGAGACTCAGTTGTTACTGCGAGACGGTGGTGCCTGGCACCCTTATTCCTATCAATGGAACGAACAACAAACCGATGCGGTATTGGTACCGGCAGGGGGAGCTACGATGCCGCTTTCTCTAACGCCGGCAGCGAGTGCGACCAACGCATCCGAGCGCACCCATCGGATCGTCAGCCGCGCCGAATGCCAAATGTGTCACAACGCTTGGGCAAGCCTCGAGGGATTAGGCCACGGTACGCAATCGGCCTCACCGTTATCAATCCAGACGTCACAACTCAATCGTCCGGAAACCCATGACGGTCGCTCAGAGAATCAAATGACCATCTTGCAACGAGAAGGTTGGCTCGATCCCGAGATGGTTATTGATTCTCATGCAACGGATCGACTCGTTGATCCGTATGACGAATCGCAAGACTTAGATCGCAGGGTGCGGTCGTACCTCGATGTCAACTGTGCACATTGTCATTTAGAAAACGCGGGTGGAACCGCCATGGTTTATTTACCCTACAAATTGCCGCTGGACCAAACCAACCTTGTCAACGTCCGGCCGACGCAGGGGACGTTTGGTATCTCGGGAGCCAAGCTGGTCGCCGCAGCCGATCCCTTTGGTTCCGTGCTCTACTATCGCATCAATAAAACGGGCAACGGACGTATGCCTAGGCTCGGTTCGGATGAAGTGGACCAAAATGCGGTGCGGATGATTCATGATTGGATCCTCAGTCTTCCGCCCAGCGCGGCGATTGTCGCCAGTGAACACGACGCGAATTCATTCGCGGCCGCCAAAGAAGCAATTTCTCGTCGAGACGAGGGCCGGCGGACGGAGGCGATTGGGCAACTGCTCTCGTCAACTCGGGGTGCACTTGCATTGGCCGATTGGATCTCGCGAAAAACATTGCCCATCGACACGGCTGCACAGGCCATCGCCATCGGTGCCCAGCATGCATCGCTGGAAGTGCGGGATGTATTCGAGCAATTCCTGCCGCCCGAACAACGCATCCAACGATTGGGGAGCCTGCTCAATTCCGCTGAATTACTGGCACGCCCAGCGGACGCCGAGCGAGGACGCGCAATATTCTTTCGCGACGGTGGGGCGACTTGCAAGAGCTGCCACCGTGTATCGGACGAGGGGTCAACGTTAGGTCCGGAACTGAACAAGATTGGCAGCAAATACACTCGTACCGAATTGCTAACGCATCTGCTGGAGCCATCCAAATTTATTGATACAAAATACGTCCTCCACTTGCTGGAGACTGCCGATGGACGTGTTGTTTCTGGGTTGGTGACGAGCCGCGACGACAACGAGATTGTTCTGCGAAACGCCCAGAATGAGGAGATTCGCACGGCGACAGCCGACGTTGAGTCCCTGGTACCGCAAGCCAAGTCATTGATGCCGGACCTGCTGCTGCGTGACTTGACAATGCAACAGGCGGCCGACCTACTGGCGTTTTTGGAGTCATTGAAGTAGGCTTGGCAATGGCTTGGAAGACCCGAATCCTGTTTTGGAGTGAGTTGCATGAGTCGGTCGAGAATCTTCGGAGTTTGGGTTGTATTGGCGGTCTGTCAGGGCGGCCATGGCATGGTGCGTGCGGTTTGGGCGGAGGAGTTGTACGTAGCAACACCCCTGACGCCGGTTGGTGAATTTACCAGCGGTGTGGAGGGCCCCAGTTGTGATCGTGACGGCAACGTCTTCGCCGTAAATTTCAAGGAGCAACAGACCATTGGTAGAGTTACTCCCGATGGGCAAGGAGAGGTCTTCGTAACCTTGCCAGGAAAGAGTACCGGAAATGGAATCGTATTTGACCAGCAGGGATATTTTTACGTGGCCGACTATGCAGAGCACAACGTTTTGCGCGTCGATCCGAAAACGAAACAAATCGACGTTTTTTGCAAAGTCCCCACGACCGACCAGCCCAATGATCTGGCGATTGCCGGTAATGGCACTATGTACGCCAGTGATCCCAACTGGGGAGAAGGGCACGGTCGGGTCTGGATGGTATCCACGGCCGGTGTCGCGAAACAAGTTGCAGGAGACCTTGGCACTAGCAATGGTATCGAGGTGAGCCCAGACGGCAAATGGCTCTACGTGAATGAATCGGTGCAGCGGAACGTGTGGAAATTCCCGATTCGTGACGATGGTACACTCGGTGATAAGGAACTCATCAAGCAGTTTCCCGACCATGGATTTGACGGCATGCGGTGTGATACGCAAGGTAACCTGTACATCACTCGACACGGTAAGGGGACAGTGGTGATCATGACCCCATTCGGAACCGAGTTACGCGAGATCGACGTTCTCGGCCATCAGCCGACGAATTTATGTTTTGGTGGGCCGGACGGACGAACGGTGTACGTTACGGAAGCCGAAAACACGCGACTTGTGCAATTTCGTGTTGCGATAGCGGGAGCATCTTGGCAGCGATGGCGAGACCGTTAGCAAGGGGCATTTGCATGAGGAAGTTCGCCACCATCGTGATGTGGGTGTGCTCCATTGCAATTTTTATTCCTGAGGCTGCATCATCCGCGCCACCCAATTTCGTCATCATCCTGGTCGACGACATGGGTTGGTCGGATATCGGCTGCTACGGTGGCGAAATCCCGACGCCCCATTTGGATGCCTTGGCGGCGAGCGGCATACGTTTCACGCAATGTTACAACACTGGTCGTTGTTCCCCGACGCGTGCATCCCTGTTGACGGGACAGTATCCACATCAGGTGGGGATGGGCCACTTGGACGGAACAATTCGTCCGGGCCACCCTGGCTTTCAGGGCCGACTGGCCAGCTCCTGCGTGACGATCGCCGAGGTATTGCAATCGGCTGGATATTTCACAGCGATGACGGGAAAGTGGCACGTTGGCCAACGGAATGGATCGGCCCCTTGGCAACGCGGCTTTCAGCGAAGCCTCAATCTGGTTGCAGGTGGCGTGCACTTCTACAATCAGACGCTTCGAAAGAATGCCGATGCCCACTTGTATCTGAACGGTGAACCCAGAAGCATCGATGATCGCCTGTTTGGAACTTGGTACGGTCCCGATTTGTGGACCGAGTGGGGGCTGAAATTCGTCGACGAGGCCGTACAGCAACAAAAACCCTTTTTCTTGTATCTATCGCACTGCGCTCCCCACTTTCCGCTCATGGCGCCCGAGTCCGCCATCGCCAAACATCGAGGGAAATATCAAATTGGGTGGGATCAGTTGCGGATCGAACGTTATCGGCGACAAATCGCGTTACGACTCATCGATCCCCAATGGGGACTCAGTGAACGTGAAGAAAGCTCTCCCGCATGGGATTCTTTATCACCGGAATTGCAACAACGATTCGACCACATGATGGCGATCTATGCGGCCATGATCGAGACCATGGATGAGAGCGTCGGAGAACTTGTAGCCGGATTGAAGGAGCGGGACGTATTTGACAATACATTGGTCCTATTTCTGAGCGATAACGGTGGCAACGCGGAAAGTGGTCCGCTGGGTCGCTACGAAGGGGAGCAACCGGGCGGCCCCGCATCCAACGTGTTCTTAGGGCAGAATTGGGCGACGCTCAACAATACCCCCTTTCGGAAATGGAAGCGCCGCGTGCACGAAGGGGGGATCGCAACTCCATTGATCGCTCATTGGAAAGAAGGTATCGCTGCTGCCGCATCGGGAACGCTGGTACATCAACCTGCCCACGTGATCGATATCATGTCGACCGTGGTGGATGTCGCTCGGGCGAGCTACCCGCAGGAATACCAAGGTCATGCCCTTGAACCGATGGAAGGGACGAGCTTGACGCCGACGTTTACGGGTGGCTCCGTCGCTCGTCTGAGCCCCCTGTTTTTTAATCACGACAACCATCGTGCGGTGCGAGATGGTACCTGGAAATTAGTCGCCTTGCAGGATAGGCCTTGGGAACTCTACGACATGTCGGCTGACCGCACCGAATTGCACGATCTAGCGCAGGAGCATCCGGCCATTGTGGCGAAAATGTCGACCGACTACGACGAGTGGTCGCGGCGTACCCGTGTTGTTGTAGACGGCGAACTCCAGCCTCCACCTCGAGAATCCCCGTAATCCATGGCCGCTCCACAGCAAGTCGTTTTTTCTCGTCTGTTTACGTTCTTATTTGTGTGTGGCTGTTGTGCTAGTGGCACGACCCAAGCAGCGCGCCCCAACGTATTGCTGCTGCTCGTCGACGATCTAAAGCCGTCGTTTCATGCCTACGGTGATGCGTGGGTGCATTCACCCCATTTGGATCGGTTGGCGTCACGTGGCATGCGATTCGATCGCGCTTATTGCAATCAAGCCGTATGTGCCCCGTCCCGCAATAACCTACTCCTTGGTTCACGTTCAACATCGATTGGCGTTTATTCTTTGGGGACAAATTTTCGCAAAGCGGTTCCTGATGCCATCACAATGCCACAGTATTTTAAATTGCATGGATATCATACGGCGGGAATTGGTAAGGTATTTCACGTTGGACACGGAAACGTGAATGACGCGGCTTCGTGGAGCGAACCGTTTCATCCCGACAAAGTGATCGACTACGCCTTGCCGGAGAGTACTCGTGGAAGAATGACGCGCGAAGAAGCACGCTTTGCCAACTTGCCGTCGGAGGGGCTTCCCCGCGGCCCGGCTTTCGAACGTGCGAATGTCCCGAACGAAGCATACGCTGACGGACGGATTGCGACGGAAGCGATCCGGCGGCTGCAACGATTCAAGACAACTGATGACTTGAAGCATGGGATTCAACCCTTTTTCTTAGCCGTCGGGTTTACGAAACCCCACTTGCCGTTTTGTGCGCCGCAATGGTGCTGGGATCAATACGACCGTGCAAAATTCCCTCTGGCGGCGGTACGGGTCCTACCGGAAGGTGCGCCAAATTGCGCCGGCAAGTCGTTGGGTGAGCTAGGTCAGTACGAGCCCGTGCCCACCGAAGGTCCACTGTCGGAAGAACTGGAAAGAACATTGGTGCATGGATATTACGCAGCGCTCAGTTATATGGATGCACAGGTTGGAAGAGTATTGGATGAATTGGAGCGACTAAGGCTTTTAGAAAATACCATCATTATTCTGTGGGGTGATCACGGATTTCACCTCGGAGATCACGGTCTCTGGACGAAACACACGAACTACGAACAGGCGAATCGAATTCCACTGGTGATCGTTGCGCCAGGGGTGACGTCATCTGGTTCAAGTTCCAACGTTGTGGTGGAGACGGTTGATGTTTTTCCGACGTTGTGCGAATTGGCCGGTCTCGAAGCCCCAGTTGTACCGCAGCCAATCGATGGCGAGAGCCTCATGGCTACGCTTCAAAATCATGGGGATGTTGATTCGTCCTATGCGTATCACTGTTTCCCACGTGAGCGGGGACTCATGGGGCGAGCCATCCGCACGTCCCGATACCGGCTGGTCGAATGGCGAGACACGGAGCCACGAGCCGCGGAAGCAATTTCTGAACCGGTGTACGAACTGTACGACTACGACGAGGACCCGCTTGAAATCCGTAATCATGCCGACGAGAGGCCGCAGGAAGTCGAAAGATTGGCGAGAATCTTGGCGCTCCATCCTGTTCCGAAGCCGCCCATCCCGTAGAATGGCGTGGCCTGTTGGGTAACGCCGTAGCGGAATGATTTTGCGTAAGGAAAGATTGGGCCTGAGCGAAATTGGTAAAATGAGGAAATCGCAATTCTTTTCGGAGACTCCGTGTCGGGGTGAATTTCAACAGCCCGGAGGACGGCACATCGATTGGGTAACTCCCCGAGATACTTGGGATCACACTCAATGTACTAAAAATGCGCCGAAGCGAGTCTTGCCAATGAATTGGCAATCAATTTCCCGTTTTTTCGTTGATCTGTTTGCTGGTACTGGCTCAAAATTGTCGAAATCAACGATTGCAATATTAGATGGGGTGCGAAACAACAGATGTGCATGAGCGCTGTAGTCACCGATTCGCAGTGCGTGGCCTTGTGTCGCCGTCCGGGTTGGCGGTTTGAAAGTCCGGTATCCGGTGGCTCACGCCATCGGCAAAAATCTTCCGCCCTCTGGGCTATTGAAAGACTCTGCGGCGTATATCCCCAGAAATTCAACTAGCTTTTCTCGTTCTTGGAATGTCAATTCGGCCGCACTCATAACGCAAAACAATTCAGCAATGGCGTGGCCTCTTGGGCCGCGTGGAACTTTCACCGGAGTGTAAACACGAATTTGCGATATCGACGTCTGGGTCGTACTGGGATTGACGTGTCGGCTCTGGCCTTTGGTGCTGGACCGATCTCGGGTTGGATGAACCTGGCCGATGAGGGTGCTCGTTCCGCCGTCGTGGAGCGTGCGGTGTCGCACGGTATCAATTGGTTTGACACGGCCGCTGGGTACGGCCATGGTCGGTCGGAGGCGTGTTTGGGCGAGGCTTTCGAGCAGATGAACATCGAGACCTCTCGATCGATTCACGTTGCTACGAAAGTTCGGTTGACCGATGCTCAACTGCACGAGCCGGAGGGGGCGGTGCGCAGTTCGATGGCCGCCAGCCTCGAACGTCTCCGCCGTCCGCAGGTGACGCTGCTGCAATTGCACAATGCAATTACCGAGCGACGAGGTGAGATCGCTTTTTCGGTGACCCCCGACGATGTGCTACGACCGGGAGGCATTGCGGACGCCATGGAAGCCGTGCGTGCCGACGGGCAAACACTATGGCTTGGTTTGACCGGCATCGGCGCACCGTCCGCCTTGCGGCGTGTGATCGCAAGTGGCCGCTTTGTTACGATGCAAACGCCGTTTCATCTATTGAATCCGACGCCTGGTTATGACATTCCGTCCAATCCGGTGTTGGATGCGCAGTACGATAATATCTTCCAGGATTGCAGCCAGCAACAAATGGGTCTGTTCGCGATTCGCGTTTTTGCCGGTGGTGCGCTCCTGTCGCGATCGCCCAGTCCCCACACGCTGACTACCCCTTTCTTTCCACTTGCACTTTATGAACGAGATCTGCGATCGGCCCAAAAATTACGCGACGCCTGTGCTGACGTTGCTCTACCGTTACCGGAATTGGCAATTCGCTTTGTTCTTTCGAGTCAACCCCTTTCCGCTGCGATTGTGGGGATGGGGAGCGACACGGAAGTGGACGAATGTGTGGCATGGTCAGAGCGTGAAGCATTGTCGTCTGAGCTTGTAGCGCGAGTATGTCAATTTTGCGCAGCGCTCCGCGACGACGAAGAATGTCGTGGGCAGACATCATGAAGCAGGAAGCTTCCCCGAATACGACCGACTCGACGTTGAGCCGCACGGAATTGTGGTTCATCTTGATAACGGCGTATTTGAGCTGGTTCTTTGCTGGCTCTGGAATGGCTGTTACGACGCTCGTCATGCGCAACGCGGCCATTGGACTGATTCGTACTCCTGAGTTGCCTCAGCCGCCGGAGGCGTTGATTCAACAGTGGGTATCTTGGTATACCTGTGCGTTTTTGTTGGGCGCGGCCTGTGGCGGTCTCTTGTTCGGCTGGATCGGCGATCGATGTGGTCGTGTGCGTGGTATGGGATGGAGTGTCATCTGCTATTCGCTCGGCGCGGGCGCAGGGTATTTCGTCAATGATCCCTGGACGCTGCTGTTCGTGCGATTCGTTGCATGTTTGGGAATCGGTGGAGCCTGGCCCAACGCTGTGGCAATTGTCGGCGAGACGTGGCCACGAAGGCTTCGGCCAACGCTGGCAGGAGTCTTGGGAACTGGCGGAAATCTAGGTATGGTCGTGTTGGCTCTCGTATGTGTTAAGTATCACGTAACACCAGACCATTGGCGGTGGGTGATGGCAGTTGCCGCATTGCCGGCGCTATTAGGGATTTTTGTGCTGATGGCAGTTTCCGAATCGCCGGAATGGCTCGACCGTCGGGCCGCTGCGCGCGGTCGAAATCAGGGCGCCGGACCGGTCGCGATGGAGCGACGATCCATGAGCGTTTTTTCGCGGGAGATTCTGCCACGCACTCTGCTTGGAATTGCGTTAGGGTCAATTCCATTGCTGGGAAACTGGGGGAGTGTCAATTGGCTGGTCACCTGGGCCGATCAGGTAGGTAGCTTTGCCGGTCGCCCCGAGGCCAAGGCTTGGACGCAAATCGCTCGCTCCGCCGGAGGTGCCGTCGGAAGTATGTTTGGTGGTTGGGCGGCCATGCTCTTGGGACGTCGCTGGTCCTTTTTTTGGATGAGTTTCGCACCACTCGTCGTGAGCCAATATGTATTTGGTTGGCTTCATCCCAGCGACCCCCAGTTCTTAATGTGGACAACCATTCTTGGCTTTGCTTCAACGGTCTACCTCGGCTGGTTACCGCTGTGCCTACCAGAATTCTTCCCGGCCGAGATTCGATCGCAGGGGACTGGCGTAAGCTTCAATTTTGGCAGATTCCTATCAGCGGGTGGGGTGCTCATGACGGGCCTCCTGAGCGCTCAATTTGCGGGCAATTATGCCCGCATCGGTCAAGTAACCAGCTTGATCTTTGGTCTCGGGATGGTGATTATCTGGTTTGCGCCGAACGGCAAGGATCGTGAACTCAAGTAGCCGCGTAAACAGGTGTTACGGGGTTGGGGAGTCTTGCTGATCCTTAGCCGCGACAATACCGAGCTTGCCTCGGTAGAACGCTGTTCACAACCAGAGCGAACGCGATTTTGACTGAATCTGAGTTTTTCCCTGGTACCCGATTCGCGCGCTCGTCTCCGGAACTCGCCGGCGGGACATTGATTCTGATGGAACATGGGATCCCGGCAAGCTCCTTCGCGTCGCGGTTGAACGAATGGGCGATACCGACGAATTCTTGGCGTCGCCTGCTTCTAAGGCACGAAATCGGCTTCTTTTAATGACAACGCGAGCGGAGGGACACGCTTGCGAGGGAATCGCGAGAATATCCATAGCTCCCCAGGTGAGCGTTCGAAGAGATAGGGATAGGCCAGCGCGCCTTGATCTTCATAGGCAATGACTTGCGGTTCTGTCCAGTTAAGGCCATCGTCGTCGGAGAACGCGAGTGACAGTTCTTCCCGGTGCCACGACGCAGCGGTCAACGAAAACGAGGGAGTACGTCTGGTCTTGGGCCATTCGCCTTTGCGTTCTGAATTGACACGATTCCAAACCAACGCGAGTCGGCCACTCTCCAAGCGTGAAAGCCACGCCGGTGCGCTGCTGGCGTCTATGTTTGTGGCTTCAATGGTTCGCCAGTTGAGGCCACCGTCCGTGGAAATTGCCCGCCAGAATCGGTCGTGATTTGTGCGAATCAGCATCATTAATCGACCGTCTCGCAATTCCACCACGGTCGGCTCCATGGCCCCGTCATGGTGGCCTCGTCCCCCCAAATCAATCCAATTGCTGCGCGACCAGGTTTTGCCTTGGTCCGTCGAAACAAATGAACAAACGATCCAGCGTTTAAGATCCGGATCGAGATGGTCGACCGATGCAACGAGGTTCCCCGACGATGTCTGGATCAGACCCATGAAGTCTGCGTTGTAACCTGCTAGAAGCTGTTGCTTGTCCGTCCAGGTGACTCCGCGATCTTCGCTACAAATAGACCAGAGCTCAAGTTTGCACTCAGGGCTTGGTTCGTTGGTGGCGTCATTCCATTCGAACTTATAGCCGTCGAAGTCCAAATAGACCACTACGATCTTGCCGTCGTTCGTGAGAAGAAATTGCCCAACATGTCCAACGTGTTCCAGCTGGATCTTGGCGTCGACCTTGCTGCCGATCGCGTTCCATGAGCTCCCATCGTCGGAACTTTTCATTAGGTTCGGCCCGTCGAGATACAACAGCGACCGATCGGCGTCGAGTACGAAGGGACCATCTTTTGAAATGGGGAGCGTTGTACATCGCTGATCCACCCACTGGGCCGTAGAACTGGGTTCGTCAGACAAAAGATTTGACGCAACGAGAACGACGCAAATCGCACTTAAAAAAATATTCTTGGGCATACGATGAGTTCTTCCTACGTGAATATTGAACACAAACTGTGAAACAACTTGGTTACCCGACTATTTACTTGTCGTGCTGAGCATTGTATTGCGAGTAATGATTGCGGCATCGATTCTTGCGGAAAGCTGAACCGATTCGTCAAAAACTTCTTGCGGTTTGGGCATCCTCATCTCGCCACGAATTCGATCGCCTTCCACCTTAAGCGTATCATCCGGGCTGCGAATGCCGACGCTTATGGCGGTGCCTCCGACGTTGAGATGAAATGAGACACTTTCACCGTACGATATCGTCATGTGTTCCGGTGCCATCGATTTAAAAACGTCGCTCATGGAAACGTCGTCACTCTTCGTAATCAGGTCCTGCAATTGCTGTAGAGGAATCGGACGCTGAGAAAAAAGCAGTACCGTTTTGCCGTCGCCATCGCTTTTGGTCCGGTAGGCCGCTACGTGCTTGAATTCATACTTTGTCGCGCCAAGCATGACGGTGGCGGACCCTGTGTTGCGAGTGGCATCCACGGGAACTTTTGCTGGCAATTCGTCCTTCGCGTCCACAGGGGTGCCATTATTGTTCCGTTTCGCCAATGGGGAATCGACCGGGGCTAGCGGCGGAACGACGGGCTCCGGTTTCTCGTGCTTATAGCCCAAGATGATACGTGACCCAACATCGTGCGAAAAAATGTTGACGCTCACTGTAACCGGACCCTTTTTAAACTCTGTGTAGCGTCGGTCATTGGTAATGATCGGTTGGCGGCGCGACTCGCGCCACCCCAATCCCTGCATGGACTTACCGTAGAATTCAAACGCTGCTTGCAGCGAAAGTTTGGACTTGAAATGACATGCGTTGCTCTTGTATTCGGTCTCTTGGATCTCTCTTGGATCTCGCTTGGACGAGCGATCTCTTTCTGCAAAAATAAATAGGAACGGGGTTGAGGCACACCGGCGGCCGCCAAGGCTGCGGGGTCGGTGGACCTTCCAAAGTCGAGTTCCTCACAGTCGATGTTGACTGCGATCTCTTTGGAATACACGTCGAGTTCAATGTCCAATCGAGCGTTATCCTGTGTGAAAGTCATGTCGCTCGATTCTTCGTCACGTTTTGCTGCGGATTCATCTTCGATCCAACCTCGCTGGCGTAATTCCCTGCGATAGAATGCATCCAGTGATGCCAACGACGACCCCGACCTAAATTCGATTCCGTGAAAGGTGGCATCCAATTCAATTTCACGCGCGTCGGGAGGGTACGGGAGTGCCTCGACTCTAGCGGAGAAGGGGACGGTGTCGTTCACGGTCGATGCCTGCGAGTTCTGTGCAACCGCTGCAGGTGTGATGTAAATGGTCGCACCGATGGCGATGAACGGCATGATGAACAATTGCAAAAGACCGCGGACGACAAAAGCCGTTTTGACGCTCGATCGTGGCAGCCTATCCGAGGGAAACGTCTCGGTTGGTTGGCAAAGTCTCGAGTTCATGGACCGATTTACCGTTGTTAGGTATTCCATTTTGCATCGGCGGCGGTCGGGTACACGTAATCGACTCACCATCTCGCCGAAGGGCGATTCGTTTCTTGGCTGGTCCGAGCTGGATTGCGATCGATGGGTGCTGTTAATTTATCACACAAAATATTTTAGTTTCAGTAGGGTTGGCTTGGGTACCTCGTTTCTATCACCGCTCGAAACTCCAATCCATCTTGCCGGCTGCGGCTATGATATTGTTAATTGCGTTCCGTAAGTAGACCATGATCACTTGAATAGGGATTGCTCGAAGACATCCTTGGATGGTTTCGCTTCAAGTGACCGGTTTTGGGCATTCTTGCGGTGGACCCCTGATTCCCCCCACGGTTGTGGTTACGGCCGCTCACTGTGTGGATGGCGCTCTGCCATATGGCCGGCGACAGGGATTAGCCGGCGCTCCCTGAAGAGACGTGTGAGTTAGTTTTAACTTGGATGAAGAAATACCAAGTTCCAGCGCCCCCGTTTGTTTCTTCCCGTTCATTCGGCCGGCTGGCTCATTGAACTCGCCACGTACTTCTGAAGGAATTCAAACGTTCGTCGTTCCACCGTTCCACCTGTCTTGATGACCAGTGGTTCAAGCCGCGCCAGTTCGCTCTCGATTGCGGACCGCTCGAGCAAATGGATGCGTGTGGCAAGAATGGCTGCTTCGAGCACGGCATGCTTGGCCCGATTCAGGCCCCAGAACTCGCGCAGGGCACCGTGGGCGACGACATCACACGTCATGTCGATGCGTGGGCCACTCGTCAACGCGGAACGGACACGAAACGCGTACCACCGGCATGCGTCGCGCACGATCCAGCCTCGGACGCCCGGCGCAGGCATCATCGGCGGAAGTTTCAATTGTCCCACGGCAGCGTAGGCAATCATCTCCACGTCGTCGGTGACGTGGAAGACTCCCTCACCTTCGCGTGCCAAGTTGCGATAGGTAGTCGACGTGTCAAAGGGACGCAACGAAAACTCGGAAAAACTCCCTTCTTTCAGTGCTGGTCCCATCGGCGATAGATTCACCGATCCGTCGTCATTGATCGTGGTAACAAGACCTTCCAAGATCATAAAAAATCAAATTCCGCCCAGGAGGAAATACTATGTCAAAAACTCAACGAAATACCATCTCGTGACGGAGGGGGACTCCAATCGTCCAAGTTCTCCGGTCGAGTTTGCTCGTAGTGGGAACGCTCCACCTCGGGCAGGATCGATCGCGTGTCGACCGTCGACAGGCCAGCTATTTGCAAGAAATTGGCCAGTAGCGAATAGCCCTGGCTCGTCAGTACCGACTCGGGATGGAATTGCCAACCAAAGAGTGGCAACTCGCGATGTCGCATTGCCATCAACAGGCCGTCGGGGGTATGCGCTGACCGTTCCCAACATCGTGGCAAATTCGATTCCTGAACGATCAGGCTGTGATAGCGAGCAGCTTGAAAGCACTGCGGAATACCGACGAAGTCCTTGCGTCCATCGTGCATGATGGAGCTTGATCGACCATGGCAAGGTTGCGGTGCGCGAATGACGGTCCCTCCGGTACAGACGGCCAGCGTTTGATGACCCAAACAAATTCCCAACATCGGAATCGTTCCCATCAAGGTTCGCACAATTTCTTGGGTTGCTCCCGTTTCTGCAGGCGTGCAGGGCCCCGGCGACAGTACGAGCGCCGCGGGACGCAAAGCGCGAACGCGTTCGACCGTGAGGACATCACACCGCTCGACATGCGTTTCGACCCCCAGACGCTGCAAGTAGCGTGCTTGGTTGTAGACAAAACTATCGAAATGATCGACAAGTAAGATCATGAAATCCATCTGTTTGGGGGTGGCGGCAACGCAAATTTCGGTTCACTTGCGACCCATCGCTCGTTGGGATTGGGGTACAAGCGCCCGTAACAGCCCTTCCGCTTTGTGCCACGTTTCGTCCAGTTCGTGCCGTGGATCGGAGTCTGCCACGATACCACCTCCCACCGGAAAATGCCACCAACCGCGACTGGCAGTGATGGTGCGGATGAGTAGATTCCAGTCGGAGGCACCGTTCCACCCCCAATATCCGAGCGATCCGCAATACGGTCCGCGAGCCGCATGTTCCAGCTCAGCAATGATCTGCATGGCACGCACTTTGGGTGCCCCGGTGATCGATCCACCTGGGAAGGTCGAACGCACGACTTCAGCGATCCCCACATTGGGTCGCAACGTCCCTGTGACGACCGATACGAGATGCTGCACAAACGCATACGTTTCGAGCTGGCAAAGTTGCGGCACGTGGATCGAGTCGGGCAGGCAAAGACGCGCCAGATCGTTACGTAAAAGATCGACGATCATGATGTTCTCCGAGCGGTCCTTGGCGCTCTCTCGCAATTCCGTTCCGGCGAATAGGTCTGCCTCGGGACGGTCCAGTGACCTTGGTCGTGTCCCTTTGATCGGACGGGTTTCGATGGAGTTTTCGGAGATACGCCAGAATCGCTCCGGCGAAGCACTCATGATTTGGACACTGCCAGCGTCAAAATAAGCGGCAAATGGCGCTGGATTCGCCGTGCGAAGTCGGAGGTACAATTCCGTTGCACTGTCCATGGCCGGACAGGCCAAACGCTGAGCGATGTTGACCTGAAAAATATCGCCGGCATGCACATAGTCGATCGCATGCTGGACGGCCGCTAGGTATTCCGATTCGGTAAAATCGCTCACAACAAACGGATGTCGAGTCACCGGCTTGGCTGGGGCAAGCAACGCTGAAGGTGCCGACGAGGACGGCTCCAACGCCACAGAAGGACCTGCTGTCGTCATGTGAAGGCGGAATTCGCGTAGCCGCCGTTCAGCACGGATGCGTTGTTTGATCGGGTCTCGTTCTGGATAGCCTTGCGAAATAATCCATGCGCGACTTTGTGCATGGTCAAACCCAATCACCACGTCGTACAAGCCCACCGCCATCTGGGGTGCATGCAGGTCATCGTGCGCGTGGGGCAAGACGGTCGGTTCGAAGATCCGTCCGAGATCGTAAGCGAAGAAACCGGCAGCACCCCCTTGGAACGGCGGGAGGTCCGGAATCGTGTCGACGTGAAATGCCTGCAATCGACGCGACAGACGATCGAGACCAGCCACGGGGTCTTGGGGTGGACTGACAATCCAGTCGCAAGGATCGGCCGCTACGAACGAATAGCCGCCAAGTTGGGGGACACGCCGCGCGCTGTCGAGGAAGATACAGCCCGGTAAGTGCCGGAGACTGCGAAAAACCTCGTCAGGTTCCGGTGCCGGAGATAACTCTTCGACCATGGGTACGTTGAGCATGGGTTCTTACGCCGTTGAATCTACGAGTCCGGCGTTCCATCGGGTTGCGCGTCGAGCGGCTTTGTGCCATTGGATTTGCGGTGCGGTGATTCTTCACGCGTCAAATAGCCCCAATCCAATGCCTGGTCTTGGCGGTAATGTTTTGTGAGCGTTAACGCAGTGAGCGCTTTGGCCATTTCAAAGCCCAAATAGAAAGCGTGCGATGGCGACATGTTCTTGGGATGTGTCTCCATCAGTCGGTCGAATAGGTGATACGGGTTCGCGTCCGACAAATGGAGTTGTTGACTTAGTAGATGAATTTCACCCGATTCGGCAAATAGCCGATAGTTGTGGTCGCGAATTTGTTGCGATAGCTCATGCAGTCGTTGCGGTCCGAGTTCATAGCGACGTGGATCACGGAGCGTTACCAATTGGGGCTCCAGGTGTTTGGGTAAGGTTCGACGTTGAACGGCGAAGTGCACCAACCGACGTGCCAAGTCACATTCACGGACACTCGTACTTGCCCAAGGAATAACTTGGGTCGTCAGGACACTCTCGATTTGCAATTCGGCACAGAAACCGAGCAGTAGGGTGTTGATGCCTGCGGAATCGACGTCGGTAAGTTCCGTGAGATTGCCGATGCCCATCATGATCTTCGCGGACGGGAACTCGGAACGGGCGCGTAAATACCGACCCATGCTCTGTGCAAAACCAAAACCGATCGGTTCGAGGATCGGATCGATGCGGAATGGGACGCGTTGCTGAGTCAGGTAGTCGATGGTGTCGGTGAGCGACTCCCACATTTGAGGTTGGTCGGGAATTGCAACTACCTCACAGCCCCAATCGGCTGCGTATTCGCGGTTCGTGGAGTTGACCGACAGGACCAGTTCGGCACCTGACTTGACCGCTGCTTCTACTTCGCGACGGTCAAAACTATCGATGGATACACGGATTCCGGCATCTCGCAGTTGACGCACGCAATCACCAACACCTGGCCAGTAACGATCTGGGGAGCATCCCAGGTCGACCAGATCCGCACCGTCCCTGACCAGCTGTTTTGCGAGTTCTAAGGATGCGGGTAGTTCAAGTTGTCCCGCGTGGTTGATCTCTGCGAGAATCTCTATCGCATACTGTCCGTATTCGGTTCGGTCGGGTGCTTGGCCAAAAAATTCTGGCAAGGCTAACAGGTCCTTGGGACCGCATTGCACTCTGGCCTGGGTTCGTTCTTGCACGACGGTGAGGTCGCCTTGGCAATAACCTGGCAACAGAACCAAGTCTGCGTCGGGGTTGGCTGCGAGATGCTTCGCGATCCAAGTTGGCGTCATGAGTGCCGCCACAGTAATCGGCAACACATCGATGGTTACTTGAAATCCAACCTTCACCTGGAGTTGCGACACAACGTCACGCAGCGCGTGTTCCGCGAGGCGTCCAGTGACAAAATGAATATGTCGGTATGTCATACTTCTTAACGGGTCGATCGATCGGGCAGGTAGCGACCGGCCCATCCGCCGTTGATGGGGAGGACATGTCCGGTGATAAAACTAGCGTCGGGCGAGGCCAGGAATCGGGCGGCACGAGCGACGTCGTCGGGGGTACCCCATCGTTGTAGGATTGCTTCACCACAGGCTCGTTCATGCCAGTAGCCGCTAGCATTTTGGCCCCATTGCGTGCGTATCCACCCCGGAGCCAAGCAGTTAACACGTACAGTTGGTGCAAGGCTCCGTGCTAAGCTGCGTGTGAAGGCCATAACGGCCCCTTTGACTGTGGCAAACAACTCTCCGCTATCCCCTTCCATGCCCTGATCTGCTTGGTCCCAGCCCATGTTGAGTACCGTGCCCGTCCCTCGCGTGACCATCCGCTGGCCGATCTCCCGGCTGAGTTCAATCGTGCCGAGCACATCAACCTCCCACAAGACTTCCAGTTTTTTGGCGAAGGATTCTTCGGCCAGTTCACCTGTTAACACGTCGGCACCGGCATTGTTTACCCAGATGTCGACTCCCCCACGCCATTCCCAGGCAGATTGCAGCAGCAGCTGCCGGTCCCTGCTTCTGCCGATATCGGCCAATTGGACGGTACTCTGGCGGCCGATTCGACGGATTTCGGCGGCGGTTTCCTCGGCCGCCGCGCCTCGGTTACGGCCGTGCACCAAGACATCCGCTCCGGCTCGGGCTAGCTCACAGGCGATTGCCCGGCCGATCCCCTGGGTACTGCCCGTCACAACTGCTGTAAGGCCCAATAAGGTCAAGTCAGGATTCATGCAGCGCTCTGGGATTACAATTTCGGGAGCAAAATCGGAAGAAATTGGACGAAGTAGAAATAGGGCACCTCCGTGGGTGGGCCCGCTAGGGGGTCGGCTTTTCATTATGATAGCCCAACCCAAGTGATGTGACTTTCGTTCCCGGGAAAAAAACAATGCGAGATCGATGGGCCAAGGATACCGGCAATCACGTCTTCGCGTTTCGCGGCTACAACGTGACCAATCTGGGGCGAAGCGCGGAACTGCTCAACCAGCCAGACTATCGTGAAACCGTCAGCCACTGGCTCGTACGTGCCTCACAAATTGCGAGTGATTTCTTGCATCGACCGGTCGATTTGTTGGAACGCGTTGATCGTCGAGTCGAGACAACGCTCGAAGATTACGCCGACTCGATTGCCTTGATTGTGGCCATGGAGCTGGCTCAGCTCGACATTCTCGAAAAATTCCACCGGGGTGCATACCAATCGGCGCGATTCGCGTGTGGCTTTAGTTTGGGCGAAATTACGTCCCTGGTCGCGGGGGGAGTGTTTGAGCTCGAAGAGGCGTTACGGATCCCCTTGCAAATGTCCGATGATTGCATTGAATTGGCCCGCGATATGCGATTGGGTGTGCTGTTTTCACGCGGCGAACAGCTACCTGTCGACAACGTCAAGAAATTGCTCGTCGACATCAACCGGAATGCTCAGGGGATTCTAGGAATATCCGCCTTTTTGTCGCCTAACACGTACCTGATGATGGGGTCCGGCGCGACACTCGAAATGCTTCGTGACCGCCTCACCGAGATTCAACCCAAAGGAGTTCACCTCCGTCTCAACGAATACCGTTGGCCGCCACTGCATACGCCCCTGGTTTGGCCCAAGCAGATGGCCGAACGCGTTGGTTGTATGCTTTTCACGTTGAAGGGGGGGCGTACCGCGCCGACCGTGCCTGTCATGTCGCTAGTGACCGGTGAATTCAGTTACAACGAATACAACGCACGAGAATTGCTTATGCGATGGGTGGATCATCCGCAAAAGCTCTGGGACGTCGTGTATGAAACATTGGTACGCGATGTCGATACAATAGTTCATGTGGGACCGGAACCCAACATTATTCCGTCGACCTACAAAAGATTGGCTGCCAACGTTGATGCCCAACTGAAGTCCCAGCCACGGATTCGTGCGCTTTCCGCCGCGGTCCAACGGCAATGGATCAAGGCATTGTTACCGAAACGCGCCGCGCTTTTGCGTGCACCGTTTGTAAAACATATCGTGCTGGAAGATTGGCTGCTGGAACACGCACCAACTGCGGCACGCTAACGATTCAAGCCGAAGCGTTCTAGATCGCTGCGCATGCGGCGTGTCAAAAACCGCCAGGTCATGTAGAACTCGCCGCACATCGACATGACGACCATTCTCCAGCCCCCTTTTAGTGTCAGGGGCGTGTTGTGTTCCACCAGCAAGTGACTTAACCAGAGTATCGAGTAGACCGACACGACAGCCACAACGAAGATCGCCGGGCGTCCAACTACTACGGCCGCCACGAAGCTAGCCAAAGCCGTCATCGCGCCGATATAGTGAATCGCTCGATTAAGGGGATGCCGATGGGCCGCCAAATAATGGGGATAAAATTCCCGAAACGTCACTACGTCACTCCTCGGCTTCAGTCTGTTCGCTTCGACTTGTTTAGTTCGTTCGCTTGAGCACAAAACCGCGAAGGACTTCCAGTGGATAAGGCTCGTAAGTCTGAATTGCTTTTAACTGTTGTTGTTTGACACGCAACTCGCGCGAGACGGATGCCGTCGTGCGATCTAACTTTCGCTGCTCTTTTTCCAGCTGTTTTTGCCACCGCACCATGCGTCCTCGCTCTTGTTCTAGTTCTTGTACTTGGTTTCTCGCATCCTGACTCACTTGCGATGCTTCACGTTGCGTTTGAATCCGCTGTGCCTGGGTAGCGGCAGCCACGCGTTCGACGTCGCGTAGGGTGCGTAGATCGCGGACTTGTCGGATGTCCAAAGAGTCTATTTGGCGTAGCCACCAGAATGCCAACCCGTCGTCTTCGGTATTTTCGTATAGGTCGATCAGGTTCTGGATGCCCCATTCGCTGCGCACCACAGAATCGAACAACATCTCGGCCGTCATGCCCAATTGGCTCAAGCGTGCCGCCACCTCGGTATCCCGTTCAGCGAGCGACTGAAGCTGTTCGCGGAGCGAATTCCGCAATTCATCACGTTGGCGGTCAAGATCTGCCTGACGCTGCTGGAGAGCGACGGTTTGCTTTTCGATACGCTCTTTTTCTTGCGCTTTACTTTCCTCCTGCCGCTGTCGCTCCAACTGCCGCAAGTCCTCCACTTGCTTTCGCAGCTCCTCATATTGGTCGAGCACCGACTGGCGTGCCAGGTCGAACTGTGCCTTTGCATCGGCCGGTAAATTCGTGACCGTGGGTGCCAGCGTTTGATCGTACATGCGCTGGCTGGCATCGGTCGCAGCCGGTCCCAGTAAGTAACCGGTCAGGCGTCCGGCGAACAAGAGAAGTCCACGTTCCGCAGGGGACCATGTGTCGATTGGGTCGGTGGGGAGAGCCGCCAACAGTTCCGCCAGTCGCACCTGTGCAGGCTCGTACTTTCGCGTCGCAGCAAGGATCCAGACGTGGGTTCGCCCCCGTAAGATATCGTGGGGATGTACGTCGCTCGGCTTACCTAACCACTGCAACGCTTCGTCGTAGCGACGCTGCTTAACCAAAGCGATCAAGTAGGCATCCCCCAAGGCGCGAGACCGACTCGATTCGGCATACTTCGCATACATTTCGTCTAACGCTGCTTTCGCCGACGGGCTCGTGTCCCACGCCGAGCGGAGCAGTTCGGCCCAAGGTGCAGCAGCTTGTTCGCTCGACGCTGGTTTGTCGGCTAGTTCTGCTAATTCTGGAACACGGTCTCGTAATTCTGGATCACTGTCTCGGGGCGGTTCGCACTTGGCGACTCCCGAGGCCAAAGCGAGTAGGGCACCAACAAGGCCAGACACATACAACGTACGAACGCTTTGCCCCATCGCTGTCCCCTCTCGCCGATTGTGCGGGATTCTTCCAGGCCTTTCACTATCGTAGGGTCCGCCGACCGAGAGGGCAACTGCTTGCCTGATCTGCCGGGAAAAGCGGCGAACTGTCCATGCGGTGCCAGTCACGGCGCCAGAGCTATTGACCCCGGTCGGTCACGCTAGGAATTGGAAAGGAATCCTAAATCGCGGAGTATTTGCAGCGATGCGACAACTCCTAACCCTGAATAAAAGATGCACGCCACACCCATCACCGTACAGATCATCCAGCCCGGGCGGATCGCTGACGGGAGGAGCGTACGGTTCACCACGATCGTGTGGGCGGAACTCATCGCAAAAGCGAAATTGTAACCGGTCGTACAGAGCTTGAAGAGAAAGAGGGGGGAATCGCCGAGCCAGACAAGGATCACACCCAACGTACCCACGCCCAAAAGCACAGCGAAATAGACGTAGCCCACACTGTCGGTACGCATGCCGTGCATCCAGGGACTGGCAGTCCAGATAACGTCGACCCAGCGTCGTACAAAGCCATCCATGGTCGTCAATTGACTGGTCCCCATGACGAGAAATCCGCAGAGCAGTGTCGCGGTCCACATGATGTTTCCAAAAGCCGGTCCGCACACCGAATCTTTCCAGCCCAATTGACTGATCAGTACATCCGAACGCGGGTGCATTACATGTTCGCGGACACCGTTTGCCGTCATGGCCGCTCCGCTCCAGTCCTTGGCGTTGGTACCACGTGGTAAAAATTCCACCGAGAGGATACTCGGCAACGCCGCGCCCACCATGCAGGCCAACATCCAGATACCCAATTGTTCGCGCCGTACTTTGCTTAACCAGCGTTTCCAGCGAGGCAGCGACTCCTCATTGATTTCAAACACGCTCCCCACATGGGAAAGGGAGACACCTTGTCCTCCCACAACGCTGGCGATGGCGCCCACATGGTGTCCCATCCCCCAGCCTTGGTCCCGGGTAAAGTTACTGATCGGGGTGTTGGTGAGGCCGCCGTTTCCTGCGATCGCAGCCAAACCCGCGATGACCGCGATCATGGAAAAGTCGATGGGCGGAAATTTTTCGCCGCCAAGTAACGATGACCAGACGTTATGAACGTTGACGCCATCTCGGATTCCGTCGCCGTCACGGTCCGTGAATCCAGTGACCGCATGTTTGTCGTTGTATTCAAGCGGTTCGATCGTATCCAATCGACCATCGCCATCAAAGTCCTCTCCGACATCAAGAACTCCGTTGCCATTCTTGTCTTCATCCCGCATGACGGGAATACTGCCAAAGTGCAACATCCCCGTGACAATTTCCCACCAGGTAGTGGGACGCGTAAAAAATACACCTAACACCAAGAGGAACCCCACCACCAGAGTTAACTTGAGCGTCATCACAATTTTCAGCGAATTGTAGATCTTCCCACCAAAAAGGAGTGGGACCATGATCGTCAACACAATCAACGATGTGATGATACGTACAACAAGCTGGTCTTCAGGACCGGGAAGGCGACCTTGAAAGACCATCAGCAATGGAATGGCGGCATTGTTTGCCAAATAGGGGATGACCGAGCCAAAATCAAGCATCAAGTAAAAGACAACCCAGAACCAAGGTGAGGGTGCAATGCGGAGTTTGCCGGAGAAAATCGGTTCGCCCGTGTACAGCGTGTACCGGCTGATTTCAATGTTGTAGATGACTTGAAATAGGATACTCACTGTGGCAATCCACAGCAAAGTTGGGCCGTACTTGGCGGTCACGGCCGGCCCCGAGAGCCATTCGCCACCCCCGATGGCGGCGGCCCCCATCACCAGTCCAGGCCCCAAAATTTGCAAGAACCTGCGCTTGCCCGTCGGGACGTCTACCAATTCGGCCACGTTCCAACAGGGCATGGCGTGGGAGCCAGGTTGGCGAGATCGATCGAGCGTTGGACCGGGAGCAGAGGAAGCTGGCATGAATTCCATCCGGCAAAAGTTTAGATAGACAGTTTAGATAGACAGTTTAGATAGACAGTTTAGATAGACAGTTTAGATAGACAGTTTAGATAGACATTGCTCGATAACGGCACCGCAACACTGTGGGCCACGGGTAGGCAATGGCCACGGCTATGAAGGTACCGATTCTACCAACCGGTCCTAGGGAAAGCGAGCGGGGAGCGCCGTGTCGAAGTTGAGGTTGCTATGGGCGGCGATGCCGGCTTGAGCGATTCCGCGTAAAGTGTTACACCCAAGCCTATGAAAACTTCCCCCGACGACGTTCTGAAATCCTTCAAAGGGCTGGCCATCGCCGCGGCGCGCGTACGCGAGCTGGTGGAGACGGCCGGCAAGGAGACGTTGGTTCGTGGCATGGTAAGGCGTCAGGAAGATACCCTCAGGCAACATCTGATCGATGCATCAAAAGATATTGACGCGACGGTTAAAGCCTTCCAAAATCGCCCCGCTACTTAGGTGGAGCAAATTCTTCTTGCCCGGCAATGTTCTGCCAAGTATTGTCGATCCAGTCTTGCGGATATCCGTGTGAAAAAGGGACTGCGTTCGAAAGCCGCCGGCGTGATTCCGCATCGATATCCCAGTCGCCAGCCACCAGTCCGCTCTCCATTTGTTCAACCGTTTTCGACCCCAGAATGACCGACGTGACACGTTGATCGTGTAGCAGCCACGCCAGCGCCAGTTGGGAAGGAGTCCGCTGCACCTCCTGGGCGACGCGTTGGACCTCATCGATCATCTGAAAGCTCGACGCGTGCCAATATCTCGGCAAATCGACGGTCTTGCGGAGGCCCACCCGGGACGTGTCGGAGGGGCCGGATTCTTGGCTGTATTTTCCGGTGAGCATCCCACCCGCGAGTGGGCTCCAGCACATCAGCCCCATTCCTTGATCCGCACAGGCCGGCAGGATTTCCCGCTCCACATCGCGGCGCAGCAGATTGTACATATGCTGGCCACTCACAAATCGGCACCAGCCCTGCCGATCTGCGATCCCATTGGCCTTAGCGATTTGCCAACCGAAATAGTTGCTGCAGCCGAGATAACGCACCTTACCGCTCGACACCAGACGATCCAACGCGTGCATCGTCTCTTCCATCGGGGTGAACGGGTCTGGGCCATGTACTTGGTACAGGTCCAGATAGTCGGTCCCTAACCGCTGAAGGCTCGCTTCGACAGCTTCCAAGATGTGCTTGCGAGACAACCCTTTGGCGTTGGGCGACTTATTCATACGGAACCAGCATTTCGAGGCCAAGACGAGCTCGTCCCGCCGCCAATCGCGTATCGCTTGGCCCGTGATTTCTTCCGAAATGCCCACACTGTACATGTCAGCCGTATCAATAAAGTTTCCGCCGGCCTCCAGGAACCGTCGAGTAATCGCGGTGGCTTCGGCCGATCCACATCCCCAGTCGGCCATCCCAAAGGTCATCGTGCCGAGGCAGATCCGCGAAACTAACAGTCCAGATTTCCCCAGGTATCGGTATTTCATGTATTGCCTCCTACCGCCGCACACCCGTGACCGGATGCTGCCAAACCACCACACATCCTAGCGAACGTTGTGTGCGAGGGCGTGATCCAATCTGCCACCCACGCAAATGCAACGATGCCATCAAACTCGGGACGAGAGTCATGCTTAGCGTTTCACGGCCCAAATATTGCGAAAGAGTACTGGATTCTGATGATCCTGCAGGTACACCGGTTCGGCGGAGCCCCCTACCGGAAGGCGTCCGGGGGTACCACGCGTGAGTTCCAGGTTGTCGTGAATGACAACGCCATTGTGCCGGACGGTGATCCGCGCGTTGGTCAGAAGTTTGTCGGAAGCATCGTAGCGACCCGATTGGAAATCGATGTCCAACGTCTGCCACCCTTCGGGCGGGAAGCACATGTTCACCGCCGGTTTCTGGATCTTATAGATAGCCCCGCATTCGTCGTGCTCACCCGACAACCCAAACGAATCCAAAATCTGCACTTCATAGCGACTTTGCACAAACACGCCACTATTGCCTCGCCCTTGCCCGCGCACTTCTGGCAGGAGCGGCGTGCGAAATTCCAAGTGCAGCTGATGATCACCGAATTTTTCCAAGGTGTCGCAATCGGTCGACATCAGCAATTTTTCGCCCTCCACTTCGTGCACTTGCCCGTTGTTCCAACCTTGGGTCGACGTACCATCGAAGAGTACGGTCGCGCTGGCGGGCGGCTTGGCACCCAAGGTGGGGCTCGTCCGGACCACTTTTTTCAGTTCGCCCTCAACCACCCCCTGCGCGCCGTGAACAAAAACAGAGCCCTCACGCACTACAATTCGCTGATCTGGCTCGCCGAACTCGATGGCGTTGCCAACACAGATCGCTTCGGCAGTCCGCATTTCGTCACCCGGCTGCCATCCGTCTCCCGGCAGTCCCCCTCGGAAACCGACTCCGCGGAACCGGAGCTCCCCTCGGGCGATCACCTGAGCGCCCCAACGCGTACCATCGGCCAACGTCCCGACGTACTCGCCTTGCAACAATCGATCTTGCGCTAACACTTTGTTCGATGCAGCCGAGTCTGCTGCATCGGTGCCCGTCGCGAGCGATCCTATCAACAGCAGCACAACCAAGAGACGCACTGGGACAAACATGAGAATGTTCCGTTCAGCGGAGTGAAGATGCAGGCGGGGTCGGCTTACGGGTCACCGAATTGCGACTCGCGAGGCGCCATGTACGAGATATTCAATTCGGGTGTGGCGATGCGCTGGTGACCTGAAAAGCGCGAGTCGAGGGCTCGTTCGATCACGCTGCTCGTGAGTTGCGTCCGTTCGACCCGAAAAGGTGCTTTTCCGGTCACGATCATCTCTTCCACTTTCGCCATGAGTCGCGCTGAGTACACGACGTTGGGCTCGGGTGGCGCGTAGAACTGCGTGGAGATAATCTCGTCATTGGCAAGTCGGACAGCTCCGTTGAAATCTCCGACAATGCCGTTCAGCATCAGCACCGCCGCACGCAGGCCGTCGTTGTATTCGATGAGCAGACAGGTCTGTCCATCTTCTTCTTTGGCCGCCATTTCGCGGAGCTTGCCGTTGTGTACCAGATCCTGCGGGCGTGAATCGAGTTCCGAGTCCCCGCCAATCGAGTCGGATCGCGAGAGTGCGGCTTCTAAGAGCCGTTTCGACCATCGACCATCTTCGCCCGCCTGCCAAAGTTCGTCCCCTTCGAGCAATTGAACCGACTTGACCCCCGTTTCACCGCCGCGGCGACGGTCCACCATACTTTGCAGGCCTTCGTAAACGTGAAAAGCCGTATGGTCGACTCCCCCCATACCAATCGCTAAGGCCTCCGTCACGTGCGCTCCGTAGGGGACATCGACCGACGGCTCGCGGTACGTCACCGGAACTGAAGATCCTGCCAGGAACGGGAACCCCAATCGCTTGGAATCGGCGACCATCTTGGCCGCTTTCTGCCAGCTATACGACAGATGTTTGTCATTGAACATCGGCACGGCGCGCCCGTCCTGCTCAAAGACCTTGATCGCTTCTTGAAAGAATTCATAACGCGGGTAAAGAGTCTGCCCCTTTTCGTTCTGCGGATAGTCGCCGTGTTCGCCAATCACGACCACGCCATCCACCGCCAGCTTGTCACCACCACAACGCAGTGCCTCAGCAATCGAGGGATAAATGGTGAACCCAAAGTCCTTTGCGCGTTGGGCACTCAGGTCACTTTCGGGCTTCTGCGCAACAAAGGCCGACACGACATCGACCTCCGGATGATGCCACTTGCCCCGCTTGGGGTACCCGACCAGGAACCGGTCCCCCATGTGCTGACCGTGCGCCAAATAGGCCCACAGGGTGGTGACGATGGCAATTTTCTTTCGTGGACCCTTGGGCTGCGATGCTGGGGCCCCTGCGCACACGGCCGGCAGCCCGGCCAGCCCCGCAGCGCTCATCGCCCCCAGAAACGTTCGACGATCCAACATAGAAATTGTCTCCGCAAGTCGAGTTAGGGATGGTTGTCGATAGGTCTTAGTCGATGGTCTGCAGTTGCGTACGAAGTTGCTATCCGCCGAACCGATGTTCACGAGGGGCTTGGTATGTGATATTCAATTCGGGTGTCGCAATGCGTTGATAGCCATCCAACTTGGACTGGAGTGCCCGGTCGAGGAGTGCGCTGGTGAGCTGCGTGCGTCGAACGGGATAGGGAGCTTTCCCAGTGACAATCATTTCTTCGGCCTGTGCCATGAGTCGCGCGGAATAGGCAACGTTCGGTTCAGGCGGTAGATAAAATTGTGTGGAAACGACCTGATTGTTGCCCAGCCTGACAGCGACGTTGAAGTCTCCTAGTACGCCATCCAGCATGAGCATGCTTGCTTGCAGCCCATCGTTGTACTCGATCAGGACCGCTTTGGCGGTGGAGTCTGACTCAATCAGACTGGCCAGTTTCCCATTGTGGACAAGATCCTGCGGGCGCGAATCGAGTTCTGAGTCACCATGGAGCGAGTCAGAACGGGATAAAGCGGCCTCCAACAGGCGTTTCGACCAACGGCCATCTTCACCGGCCCGCCAAACTTCATCCCCTTCGATCAGTTGTACCGACTTGATCCCCGTTTCGCCCCCTTTGCGACGTTCGATCATACATTGCATTGCTTCGAGCAAATGAAATCCCATGGAATCGACCGGACCGTTCGCGACGGCCAGAGATTCTTTGACCTCAGCGCCGTAGGGGACATCGACCGATGGGTTGCGCCAGGTCACGGGGAGCGACGAACCGGCCAAAAAGGGGAATTGCAATCGCTCCGAATCGGCCACCATCTTGGCCGCCTTCTCCCAACTGTACGACAGATGCTTGTCGTTAAAGATGGGGACCGCTCGACCGTCCTGTTCAAAAACTTTCACCGCTTCTTGAAAGAACTCGAACCGCGGGTAAAGGATTTGCCCCTTTTCATTTTCAGGATACTCGCCGTGCTCACCGATGATCACGATGCCATCCACGGCCAATTTGTCGCCGCCACAACGAAGCGCCTCGGCAATCGTCGAATAGACCGTAAAACCATGATCCGCACCACGCTTGGCACTGAGGTCATAGTCGGGTTTCTGGTCCACGAATGCAGAGACAACTTGAACTTGCGGCGTATGCCACTTGCCGTGGAGCGGATACCCGACAAGCAACCGGTCTCCCATGTGCTGCGCATGGGTGAGGTATCCCCAGACGGTCGTCACGATGGCAACTTTTTTCTTCGGCGATTGCGCTGCCGGCGCAGCATGAGGCTGAACAATTTTGTCATCGGCAGAAAGGCGACTAAGTCCGATGAGCCCCGCTGCGCCCACCGCGCTGAGGAAGTTGCGTCGATGGAACATTTAGGTTCTCCAAAAGAGGGACTCTTCCACTGCCTGATACTTAACGGCCAAGTGGGGCGTATCGAGCTTCTTCTGATTCTGGAACGTCGATTCGATGCCAGCGGCCGTCATGCCGGTCGTCAGCAGCGTGCGTTCGACCGGGTAGGGAGACTTACCGGTTTTGAAGAGGGTCTCGATATGATGCACCTGCGGACTGAAAAAATTCCGCAGGGAGCGCATCGGTAAATGGAACATTACCGAAAAAATGTTGCCATCATCGATTCGGGCAGCCACGTTGACATCCCCGACAAGACCATTCAACTGGATCATCGTCGCCTTCAACCCATCCATGTATTCGAATCGGTAGGCGTACGCCTCGGGGGCCAATCGTTGAATATCTTCGTGCGTGGGGAACACGTGATTGTACTGGGCTTTCGATGGCGTCAGTTCATGACTTCGCGCGAGCGCAGAATCGAGCAATTCGGGATCCCAACCACCGGCATCCCAGGAACCTGCCGACAATGCCTTCCAAAATCGGTCGCCCTTGAGAGCCTCCACCGATCGAACGCCCGTTTCTCCTCCGCGACGTCGTTCCACGATGGCTTGCATTGCCTCCAGGACGTGGATATCGGCACCGTCGACACCGCCGCGCCAGATCCCGACGACTTCCTTGACCCCGCTTTGCCAAGGGAGGTCCACGGACGGGTGCCGCCACGTGACGGGGAGTGACGAACCGGCCATGAACCCAAAGTCCATTTGCTTCGCCGTATCCACCATTTCACGTGCATAATCCCAGTTCCAGGACAAATGCTTGTCGTTGAACAAGGGAGCCGTTCGACCGCTATTTCGGTACACATCGACCACCTGCTTGAAGTACTCATAGCGCGGGTACATGACTTGCCCCTTTTCGTTGGCGGGGTACTTGCCATGCTCACCGATCAACAAGACCCCATCGACGTCGAGCTTACTCCCACCCTGCGTCAACGCTTCCGCGATGGTCGGATAGAGCTTCATTTCCGGGTGTCGGCTGAGACGTTCGCGACTGAGATCGTCCTCGCCAACCTGCTCCACATACAACGACACGACATCCATGTCAGGCCGATAATGCTTCCCTTCCCAACCGTACCCTTCGAGAAATCGGTCGACAATGTGTTGGGCGTGCGAGTACTTGTGATAGATCGTGGCCAGAGCGGCGATACGGGGGCGTCGTGCGGCAGCTCGGGCCGAGCCACTGAGTAGCATCGGAGCGAGCGACACCGAGGACGCCGCACCGGCCAGGAAACTTCGTCGCGAACAATGCATTTTGGATAGCATTTTGGATTCCTCATACACCCGATTCGATCGGCAAGGCGAGACCGGATCCGGCGTGCTTTATTGGTGGGGAGGGTGGGCGGTTTAGGCCCTCCCATTATGTCGCCTTCCTCGATCCCGTCAACCATGAGCCAATGGCCATCAGCCAATGGCTGTCCACGTCTCACAATTTCCATCGAACGGTTTCGACGTGTGTCTTGCTATCTTGGCCACGGTAACTGTGTACCGATACGAGACTCCCGTCGTCGAGCTGTACCGTATTTCCAAAACCTCCGCCGCTTTTGCCAATGTTAATATCTCCGATCACCAGCCGGTCGTGATCAAAATCCCACGTTTCGCCATCGTCATAACTCAGCAATGCACGCAAACCGATCGCAAATCCGTCGGTCGGATTGCTGCGTGCCGTGAAAGTTAATAGCAAACGACCATCCTGCAAACGCAAGAAACGCGGATACATTTCCCCATACGAGCCAAAGCGACCATCCGTCGCGTGTTTATGCCAGGAGCGTCCGCCGTCGTCCGACTTCCACAGCATGGATCGATCATCTTGATCTCCCGACCGCTGTTTCGGTTCAGCAAAGGCCGGCAACTTCCAGTGAGGCCCGGTCGCGTCGACCCGGACTGGGTGCAAGAGCGCTCCCGTGACGGTGCGGTAGGTTGTCGACTGCGAAAAGAATCCATCCACGTCGCTCCAACCCTGCGTATCCGGTTTCAACGATTTATCCCACGTCAGACCACTATCACGCGACCGCCAAAGAAACACATGCGATGCGGCTGCATCTTTGCCATGCTGCATCGCGACTCCGAGCTGCACCATTGTATTTCCGGGGCGATCTGGGTCGGGCAGTTCTAAGGGGGTCCAATCGAGGGAGGTCGACGCTTTTTCTGGAAAACCTTCGGGGCCAATGCGTTGTTCGGTCCAGGTCTGGCCATTGTTGGTCGATCGAAACAATTTACTGTACGTATATCCAGATTCGTTCTCCGCGTCGTTGCCTTGAATTTGACACGGCATGATCAACGTTCCGTCGGACAAACAAGTCAAAGCGAACTCTCGGCCGCGAACGTCAGGACGCTCTTCGCGCTCGCTCCAGGTACGACCGCCGTCGGACGAGCGCCAGAACACGGCGTGCTCTCGGTAAGGAGCACCCGGCGGGAGTTTCGTGTCGGGAATACCACCGAAGCAGAAAGCGACAATCATGAGCTGGCCATCGCGAAGGCGTACGATCCACGGCTTGTAGTCGTTCGGCACGCCGAGCGGCGTTCGCGTCGCAGCAAGCGGCTGAGGAGCCAGTCGCGAAGGATTCGCAATCACGATCGGACGTGCCGTTTGCGATGGAGCATCGGCACCCCACGCGAAAACGCCAGAGGTACTCGCCACGAGCATGATGAGCCACCTACCCAGCCAATTGCTGACGCTTGCCGTACGCTGTCGCGGCAGTATTAAACTGCCGACCCCACATTGCACGTCACGCGGGCGTTGATTGACGGCTCGAAGACTGACGCTTCCAAGAATTGCTACACAAGGTTTCAGCATCACTGACAGACTCCACGAGAATAGTTTTCCTATCCGGGCCACAGGGAAAATCGTCCGCCTGCAAAAGTGATAATCTCCCCGGATTTGTAACGGCTTGACGGCAAACAAGCTTGTACGCACTCCAAAGCAGCCTCAGACGGAGTTGCCACGCAGCGTGCTAGATTGCTCTGCGCCGCTTCGACCATCATACGAAACACCTGCTCATCGCTGCGGTGGCGCAGGTTGTCAATCCAGCCGAATTGAATCGCCGTGGCGGTGATCTGACCGGCATACGATCGAGCGATATCGAGGGCCAAGCGTTCTTGGCCACATTTGGTCATCGCGTAGGCGAAATTCCCGGCATTGCAAACAACGCGGGCGTGCCCAGAGGAAAAGAAGACCATTGCCGGTCGTTCGTGCAGTGGACGAACGGGGCTCACCATTGTCGGCAACAGCTCACGGCACAACACTGCCGCCGCAGCAAAGTTCACATGAAACAGATCTAACAACTTATTGTATTCAAAATTGGCGATGTCCATCGATTCGGTGAGCCCAGCTGCGTGCAAGATACCGCGTAAGGGCCCCATGCCCCGCACAACTTCCGCGAGATTTTCCACCGACTTCATATCCCGAAAATCGGCCACCAGGAGGGTCACATTCCGGACCCCTTTGGCATCAAGAAACGTCTGCATTCGCTGCTTGGCCGCGTCGCTTTCGACATGACAAATGACGTTCACGCCGCAGTGTGCGGCAAGTCCATAAGCGGCCGCGCCACCGATGGTCATGTACGTCGCTCCCGTCACAAGAAACGTCGCTCCTGCCAAACAACCGGCTGGCAAACTTTGCTCCCACCACCAAAGGTCGAGCAAATAATCCTCCAAGTACGACGGCATCATCTCGGCGTAGGGATCGACACTCGAAAATCGATACGGCTTCACGATCGCATTCCTTGACTTATCAGCACCCGGTCCCGACACGGCACAGGCACGCATGAGAATACGGACCCGTGACAAAACGTGCAACGCCCTGTCGGCCGGCAATTGAGAAGCTCGGAGTCCGAACTCTCGTCCGTCTGTCCGAGATCTTCACGGCCGATCGCAGATTCGGCTTGCATTTGCGGTGCTCCCTGGTACCCGGTGCACCCGCTCGTCTCCGGAGCTTGCCGGTGGAATATCGGTTCCGATGAAATACGGGTTACCGGCAAGCCCCTCCGCGTCGCGGTTAAACGACGGATCCTGCGTTGGCTGCTTTTCGAATGTCACCACCCGAGCTTGTCTCGGTGGGACGGTGTTCATAACCAGATCGAACCCAATTTGCACTTGCATTTGCGGTGCTCCCTGGTACCCGGTGCACGCGCTCGTCTCCGGAGCTTGCCGGTGGGATATCGGTTCCGATGGAATATGGGTTACCGGCAAGCTCCTACGCGTCGCGCTTAAACGACGGATCCTGCGTTGGCTGCTTTTCGAACGATAAAACCCATTTCCTATTGCTTCGGCAGTTGCCACCTCACCACCATCACATGCGAAACGTCACGTGAATCACGATAGGAATACGCCGTTAAGAGCTGACCATCTTTGGTTTCGATCGTGCTACTCGGGGCATTCAAGCGAGACGACTTGGCGTCTGCCAGTTGCAATATATCCTGAGCAACCTCAAAGGCAGGACCTACGGTCGCAGATGGGCCCAGAATCCCTTGAACTCCCCGTGCTGCGGCGGATCCAGCCGATGGCTCAGCAAAATCAGTGAGGGTCCATAACACGCGCAAATCGTGCAACTCGTTCCGCGACGCATATCGCCCGTCCGAGTTTAATATCAAATCCGACGGCTGCCACGACCGGCCATTGTCCTTGGATTGATAGATCTTCCATTGACGTTGAAGAGCTTCCGACTCCATGGCAGCCGGGTTCTGAGGATCACCTGAGCTGGCCACGCACCACAATTCCCCATTTGCGCCCGACCAGATCTGGGCCCCCGCAAAAGAGACCGATGGATCGCTAAAAACTGAAGTAAGCGACTTGTCCCACGTGATTCCTTTATCTTCCGAGCGCCAGAGAAAGTTCCCCTCCTGGTCCGACGACACGCCCAACAACAACTCACCGTTCGGCAACAGCACGACATTGTGACTTGTGCGTAGGGTATCTCGTGAGACTCGCTCCGTGGCGGACAGTCGGACCGAAGTCCAACGTTTGCCACCGTCAATGGAACGATGCAGAAAAGTCGACGCGTAACCTGGAACGTTTGCCGTATCGTTCGCCATCAAAAACGAGGTGACGAGTATCGTGCCATCAGGAAGAGTCGTCATGTGTGGGTGACGTCCGATCAAGGGAATTCCAACGGGACGGCTCCATTTCCGGCCTCCGTCGGCGGAACGACTGAGGAATTGCTCGTCTTGGACCTTACCTGGTGCCACGTCGTCGTAGGAATGGCTCAGCACCAAGATTGCGTCGCCGGACGGAAGCATTCCCAGGGTGGGTTGCGCGTCGTTGGCGATCCCCACGAGGTTCCGTTGGGCAGCCAACTGAGGCGGTATCTGTCGCGGATGATGGACTGTGATACTCGGAGTAACCTTCACTACGTCGGTCAAGAGCGATTCATATTCGGGCGGCCAATACCACGATTGCCGTTGGTAATTGCCGACCGCCTGTCGGTCTCCCATAATCGAGAGCAGATACTTTTGAATCGCCGAGCCGCCCATACCGTAGCCGTAGTACGATTGCCACTGGCGCGGCATGCGCGACAGGTGCAAGTGATAGTACCAATTGAACATACTCACTCCGTCGGCACCTTCGTCGTAGCATCGAAGAGTCAGGTTACAGAATCCATCTTTGTATTCCTGCAGCGTATCTCGGTCCGACGGTTCGATGGGACCACGGTTGACAACATCCCCCGAATCGTCGAGCCACGCCGGTCGCGGGAAGATGGTGGGATAGATTCCGATGTCGTGCCCCTTGGCCAATTCGGAGAATTCACGTGTTCTCGGGAGCCCGGGCCAGGAGGGCCAGAACAGAGAAGGACAGATGTAGCTCACCAGTCCTTCTTGCACCCAGGTCTTTACATCGAGTCCCAATTCCCGACACGACGGATCGACTTTGCGATTTCCAGGTTTTAAACCCGCGTACTTGGCAACCTCCTGGGGCGTGTCGAGCGACGGGCCGACACGCACCCCGAGAATCAAGCGTTTCTTGCCTTTGCGTTTGGCCACTTCGTCCAGCATTTGGCGGGTCTCACGTACCATGCGGGTGAGGATCGGATGGTTCTGCAGTGGATCCGAGATCATGTGTGTCCAACGTCGAAAATCGAATTCGATCCCGTCAATGTCGTAGTTCTCGGCTACCTCTCGAAAAATCGCCATCCGATGCTGGTACACTACGGGATGGGCCGGATCGAGGCAAAAGGCACCGGGAATTGCTAGATGCTTGTGTTTCCGACCGAAGTCTTGGATTTCTAACCCTTCCTCATAAAAGTCTTCCGCATTCATGCGATAACTGGCCACCACGGGGACGCCATGCTCACGGCAAACCTCAATGGTCACTTGCAACGGGTCGGTCCCTGCCTCGATCATCTTGTTCATCGAAATCGAGACGGGGCCGTCGATGTATTTGCTCCAGGCAGTCGCCTCTCGACTGCGATAGATCACAGGATCGGGGTTGCCGACATTTTGCGCCATGATCCCGGGCCGCGATTCGGCAATTTGAGCGATCGCGCGCCGGTAGTCGGCCACGATGTTCTGGGGCGACTGGCCAGAATCAACGGCGTACAAGACATTGTCGGTGTCGTTGTTGAATATCGTCCGAAAGGCACGATTACTCTCCGGCAGGTCTGCCATCGCGGATACCGCGCCGCCGATCACAAAGAAGAACCAACCTGTCACACGCCACCCATGGGCCATCCAAAAAGCATTCATGCCTGTACTCATCATTTAAATTGGAGGATCAAAAAGAAGGGGACGCCGTTCCAGGCCAGGTCGTCAATTGGCTAAACTTTTCACACACAGAGGTTCATGGATCACCAGCACAACGCCGGTAGCCGACAATTTTCCTGTGGCTGCGTCAACGCGAAATTGAACGACCGAATCACTTTCCTGATTGGCGGCGAACAAGAACGTTCCGGTTGGGTCGAAGCCAAAATTACGGGGAGTCTTGCCGCGGGTCGATTCGTGCCCGACCACGGTGAGTTTTCCCGTATCTTCATCCACAGCGAAAATAACGATGGTATCGTGGCCGCGATTGGAGCCATAAAGAAACTTTCCGGAGGGATGAAACAACAATTCCGCCGTCGAAAAACCATGTTGAAAGGGTACCGGGATTGTGGGGACGCGTTCCAAGTGTCGCATCGTTCCGGTGCCCGTGTCGTATTGAAAGGCGTCCAAAGTACAGTTGGTTTCGTTGATCATATAGAAAAACTTGCCCGTAGGGTGGAATGCGCCGTGCCGTGGACCCGAGCCGGCCGCCACACTGACATATGGTGGTGTGTGGGGAGTCATTGTCGCGGTGGCGGAATCGAAACGGTACATTCGTAGCTGGTCGAGTCCCAACTCGGCGGCACAGGCAAAACGGCTGAGCGGATCGAGATTGACCGAATGGGCACGTGCACTTATTGATCCCGGTGGGTCGCTGACGTGGCGGTGAACGGAGGCCGCCGGGCCAAGTTCACCCTGCAAACCGAGAGGAAGGGAGGCGACACTACCGCCCGCATAATTGGCCACCAGCACCGCTGTCCCCATCGCATCGACCACAAGATGGCAGGGGACCGGTCCCGCCGAAGATTGGATATTGAGCAGCTCTAACGCACCTGTGGCGTGATCGAGCGAAAATGCAGCAACCGCGCCGGAATCGGCCGCGACTTGCGGTGAACTCCCCACGGCGTAAAGGTATTTCCCGGTCGGGTGAAACGCGATGTACGAGGGACTCTGCAGGCCACGACCCGCGTTCATATGTCGCATCGAACCCGTTTGGGCGTTCATCCGATAGACGTGGATCCCATCGATTTCCGCATCTTGAGTGGAACCACAGAGGAAGACCAACGGATCTTTGGCCCTGGCAGCCGTTTGGAAGTCGCCCAGACTTAATGCCAGTATCGCCACGAGGGTGGCCCTACGGTTTGCCGTCCCCTGTACGGATCTTTTTTGCATGACGTGGTTCTCTGCTTTTTTTTATTGATTCGATTGTCGCCAGTTCGACCCAAGCATCAACCCGGGGGCAGAGCGTGAGCGCCGGCGGCGTCTTGTGAAAGTGCAATCGACCTGCATGCGAGGTTGGGATTCACCCGCTTCCGTGGCCTAATATAATTTTAAGCGTGCATGACTTGCCCGCCGTCGACGTTGAGCGTTTGTCCAGTCACATTGGCGGCCCGGTGGGAGGCAAGAAACACAGCCATATCGGCCATGTTGTCGGGGGTCTGCCAACGGCCCAGTGGGGTGACTCGCTGAATTTTTTCCGCCGCCCAATCTTCGTAGGAGACGGATGCACGACTTGGGTCCATTTTTTGCCACGCTTGATGGGTGAGCTGATTGAGCCCGGTCTTGACCATGCCGGGGGACAGGATATTGACCCGGATATTGTGTCGCGCTAGGTCACGTGCGGCACATTGGCCGAAGTTGATGACAGCCGCCTTGGCGGCGCTATAAGGGGGATCGGTGGTCGATCCGATTTGTCCCGCTACCGAGGATACGAATAGCATCGTGCCGAGGCAGCGCGGTACCATGTGCGGTACGGCGGCATGGGCAGCGTTGACCACCGACATTAAGTTCTGTTCGACGATGGCAGGCCAGTCGACGGGTGATAAATTCCAAAAGGGATCGCCGAACTTGCCGGAACCGGCACCCACGGCAACGATGAGATGGTCCAACGCACCCCATTGCGTCAAGACGCTGTCCATCAACGCCGTAACCTCGTCGTATTTTGTCACGTCCAGCATCACGGGCAACGTATCCCCGCCGGTGATTTGATGCAGTTCCTGGGCGACCTGTTCCACCATGTCGTTGCGATCGGCCAGTACGACTCGGCATTTTTCTTCCAGAAACCGATGTGCGATGGCCCGGCCAATCCCTCCCGCTGCACCGAGTACGACCACAATCTGGTTTTCGAGCTTCAAGTCCATGGGAGGCGTACCTGGTTGGATGGGGTAAAGAGCAATACGAACACGAACGTTCGACATGGTATCGGCCCGTTGTGGCTTCCCGCAAGCTGTCCAACGAGGTATAATCGGCCTGATAAACCGCGATGGCCGCGGTACTTGACTTACAGAGCGACATAACCGGTCGCCACACTGTGAGTTAAAGGAAAGTCGAATGGACACAGAGCTTGGAAATGTCTTTTTATGTGTAGAAACTCTTTCGTTCGCTGCGTGATCAATTTCTGCCTGCTGGCGAGTCTAGTATCGTGGGTTGGCTGTGGCGACGCGGGACAGGGGCGCGTTGTATTGTCAGGCAAGCTTTCCTATCGCGGCGAGCCCCTGGACGTCGGCGAAATCCGGTTCATTCCAGAGCCAGGGACCAATGCGCCGTTGACCCTCGTTCCGTTCCGGGGCGGAAGTTATGACACCTCGTTCGAGAATGGAGTGCCCCTGGGCAAATATCGCGTCGAGATCACGGCGAGGCGGACCAATGCAGCGGCCGCGCCGAAAATGGTGAACGGAGACGAAATCCCGGTCCCGGTTGAAGATGTTCTACCAGAGAAATACAACAGCAAGTCGGAACTGAAGTTAGAATTGACAAGTGGGGAACGGTCCAAGGTACATGATTTCGTGCTGGACTAGTGTTGGATATGGCCGTCGGTCCATTCTTCGTTTAACGGAAATATCGTTCAATAAACCGGGATTGCGAGTGGCCGGTCGCTCTCCAACGCACAAATGGGCGGTTTACGCAAATGAATGAGGGAAATGGATAAGCCCATTTTTCGCACTGCGTCGCAGTTTCGTGCTTCGTTGAACGGTATTGCGTTTAACGGCAAGCCGCAGGCGTCCGCCCTTTGTTTGACCGCCAGCCGAAGGCCTACTCTCTTTGTTTGACCGTCAGCCGAAGTTGGCTATATCTAGTACGCGGGTACCGAGAACGCGTACGCCTTCGGCCTACGGCTCAACATGATGAGCAAGAAACCGCGACGAAGTGCCTACGAAGCTGTCGGCAACGGCATTGCCGTTGCACGACGATGACTGCTTCTTTGCGTTACCGGGCGGTGGGGTGACGAGGATTATTTTGGAAACTTGCTTCTTTACAGAAAATGACTCCAAGATTATAGTCGGCATTATTGCGGGGACTATGGAGGGTGCGGTGATATTTCAGTAGCGACGGATGCCAAGGGATCGATGCGGGATTGGCGTGGGGGATTTGAATGGTAAACGGACCGATGCGGTGGATCGGTTTGACCCCCTTGTTGTTCATGTGTGGCTGCTGGGGTTCCTGAGTTGATCGGGTTGATTTATCGGGCGACGTGCGCTTCAACGGGGGCTACCGTCGAGGCCGGGAAGATTCAGTTAATTCCCGATGAGGGCTCGAATGCTCCGCTGACAATCACCAATTTTAGAGATGGGCACCGATTTTAAGGATGGGCCCTGCGACACATCGATCACAAAAGGAGTGTCAATTAGCACGTACCATGTGCAAATTACTGGACACACTGCGGCCGATTATGCCAGTTACCGTCCAGGACCCTTTGCGAAGCCCCCAAATCAACCGTTGCCCGAAAAGTACAACGTAAATACTGATTTGAAGATGAATTGAAGATGGCGGATCAAAGTGGAGTACGGCAGAAGAAGCATGATTTTGACCTCCAGCCATAGTTGTCACCTCCCGAGTCGTTTGTAAATTTTTATTATCTGTGGAGTTCAAAATGTACCATCTGCTCGAGGTTCTTAGGGCTCGTAAAGGCGTGCCTGTACGTAAAGTGTCACACGCCGCATTTACGTTGGTCGAATTACTGGTCGTGATCGCAATCATTGGGATCTTGGTGGCGTTACTGTTGCCGGCGGTGCAGGCGGCACGTGAAGCAGCGCGTAAGGCACAGTGCACCAATAATTTTAAGCAGGTCGGTATCGGGATGCATAATTATCACGCACAAATGGGGGCTTTCCCCGCTGGTACATTCGTTTGGGTGAATAACCAATGTACCCCCACCGCTGCTGATAATGTGACGGGCGAAGGTTATTACATTGGCTGGGGTTGGTCAACTTTTTTACTCCCGTACATTGAAGAGGCGGCGACCTTCGATAAAATTAATTTTGTCGCAACGTGCACTCCGAGAAATACACCCAGGACAAGTCC
>JAQCHP010000198.1 GCA_027619595.1 Planctomycetota bacterium | reverse complement strand
AGAATTCAAGGCCAAGTTGTACACAAATCCTATCTAAGCCGGTGGTCCAATATTTGGGGACCACCTCACTGTCCAATCGGCCTGAATTGCGAGAATTACGCTGGCAGCGTCGAGAGGCGGAGGTCGACCTAGCCTTAGGGCGCAATCAAATGCTCCCAGGACTTAACGCCGCGTTTGAGTCTTCGCAGGACGTGGGGAGGGCAGCCAGTTCCAAACGTGATAAGTCACCGTTCGAACTGGAGGCAGGGATTCTGCTCGACGTGCCCCTGCAGCGGCGAAAAGCACGTGGCAAGATCATGGAGTCGCAAGGGAAGATAGCTCAGCTGATGGCCAAGCAGCGGTTTACGGAAGACAAGATTGCGATTCAGGTTCGTGACGCGGTTTCGGCTCTAGCGACCACCTACGACCGGATCTTGAGGGCCCGCGAAAACGCTCGGTTAGCAAGGGAACTGGAAGTAGCGGAGCGTCTGCGGTTCAACGCAGGTGCTAGCGACCTGTTACGTGTCGCGCTCCAGGAAGGGAGTGCTATTGAAGCACTGCTACTGGAAATAGACGCATTGTCTGACTACTTCAAATCGCAGGCTGCCTTTGAAGCTGCCGTTGCGACCGACCCGCTCGTCTCACTCTAGTCGAATTGCATTCGGCGGCCAGTATGGAGAGTTTTTACGACGTAACCGTGCCGGTGGGGTCCGAATTGGGACGAATTGAGTTGCAAATTGCCTTGCAACTGACGGTCATATCCCCTCGATCAAACTTTACCGCTGATGTTCTGAATTAGCTTGCCGCCTGGTTCACATTTAGAGGCAGACCGATGGCATCACTTACGAGGAAATCGACTTTGCCCGAAGAGACATCGTACACTGCACCGACAACAGCCAAGCGACCTTCGTCCACTAACTTGCGGATCGTTTGACTGGTTTCGACGATACTGCGTACGGAATGAATAACGTTTCGGCGTGAGACGTTTTCGGCATATTGGTTGCGGGCTGCCTCATTTTTTGGTTCGATCGACCGAAGCTGTGTCAGGTCGATGGACGGGTGAATTTCTTCCAGGATCGAATCCAGGTGCTGGCAGCCTGTCGCCTCGGCTCCGGTTTTCCCGGCATCAGCCAGTTTCACGGCCGCATGAACAGCACCACACTTGGTGTGACCTAGAACGACAATGAGCTTCGAGCCCACGACAGCAGTGGCATACTCAAGGCTTCCCAGAACTTTTCGGCTGACGACGTTGCCGGCTACCCGGGCGGTAAACACATCACCCACCCCCAAGTCAAGGATGGTCTCCACCGGTGCGCGCGAATCGATACAACTGAGGATCGCCGCGAAAGGATGCTGGCCTGCGGAAGTCGCTTGCACTTGGCGCCCCAAATCTCGAGACAGTCGCCGGTTCGTGCAAAATCGTTCGTTGCCGTCCTGGAGGATTTTGAGCGCCTCCGTGGGCGTCATCTTTTCCTGGATTTCGCGACTGGTGAAGTCGACAAATTGAATCACATCGTCAAGGGCGTATTTCTGACGAAAACCACGCAGGCTGACGGTCACGTTGTGGATCGATGACTTCTTAACGAACTCGCGAATCATTGCCAGGATATCGGGATCGATGTAATCTGAGTTAGTTGCGTCAAGAAGAACCTGTGTGCCGGGAGCAGCACTTCGCAGAGCGCGTTCGATGACAGGCCGATTCAAGAAACTAACTTGCTCGGCAAGTTCAATGTGCAGGACTTCGCCACCGGCGTGTCTCTCCATCACTTGTCGCAATGGACGACGGAGATTGCTGTTCAGAATAAAGCCAACTGCAAAGACTAACCCCACTACCACGCCGATCAATAGATCCGTGAGCAAGATCGCCCCGATCGTGACTAGAAATGGAACCAGTTGATATCGGCCACCTTGCCAAATGCGAATGAAGATTGCGGGCCGGGCCAGCCATCCGCCGGTGACAATCAAGACGGCAGCAAGTACGGACAGCGGAGTCTGATTGAATACAAACGGAAACAGCGTCGCCGCAATCAACAAGACTAGTCCGTGAAGAATGGCGCACAGCTTGGTGCGGGAACCGGCCTGCAAACAGACGGCACTGCGTTCGACGGCGGCGCTCATCGGAATCCCGCCGACTAAGCCGCACAGCGTATTGCCAATTCCAACGGCGATCAGCTCGCGGTTGGTAGGACTTGGTCGATCCGATTGGTCGATCCGATCGGTCGCTGAGAGATTTAAAAGAGTCTCCAGCGAAGCGATGACAGCGATTGTACCCGCCGTAAGATAGACCAACGGGTTGCTTAACTGCGTCCAATCGGGAAACCGAAGCACCGAACTCCAACCTGCGTCGCGGTTCCCTACAGGCAGTGAAATCAGGTGCTCACCATCAATCAGCCATGCCTCGCCAAGCCGGCTGATCAGCAAACCGGCAATCGATCCTACCACCACACCAAGGAACATGGAAGGGAACTGCAATTTCTTTGAGCGGCTCCAGTACTGCAGGGCCACTATCAAAGCCAGAGTAAACAGTCCGACAGTTGCCGCACCGAGATGGACATCGCCTTCAAAGAGCGAGAGCAACTCGGTGAACGTCGTGCGGCGATCAGACTGTAAGAACGCCATGTCACCTTCAGGATCGGTATCATGTCCCAACAGGTGCGGCACCTGTTTTAGGACCAGAATGATCCCGATTGCGGCCAACAGTGCATCCAAGACGCTGGACGGGAAAAAGCTAGATAACCAACCTAGTTTGGCAACTCCAAAGACGACTTGCAGCAGCCCTGCAATGGTGACGGCCAGAAGGAACGTCTCGAACGAATTCAGCGTACCGATCAGGGACGCAAGCACCAAGGTCAAGCCAGCCGACGGACCGGTGATGCTGGTCGGCGAGCCGCTCAGCGAGCCTACCAGCAAACCACCAATAATACCCGCGATGATTCCGGCTTCGGGTGGCGCTCCAGAAATCGACGCGATCCCCATTCCCATCGGAATAGCCACACAGGCAACGACGATTGCCGCACTGAATTCAGTTAGTACGCTTGTCGAGTGTGGAAGCGTTGCGTTTGGTCGCAACGAATCATCAAATGCTGCTAAATCTTTATCAAGTTGTGTTGGATTTTCGTATTTCATAAATATATTCCGTTGATTGCCGGAGCGTGTGAGTCACTTAGGATCTGCACCGCACTCCACTGTACTGAACCGTTCGACGGATCTAATTCGTCTTGGGGCCACTCTTTGTCCAGAACTGGTTCTCTCGCAAAACTTGATAAAGATTCAACATCGAGCCGAAATGCTTGACTGCCAAAACAGCCACGGGCGACTGAATTAGCACTTGGCTGGTGACGCTTCCTAGCAGAATCGACGCGGCTGTACTGCGTCCTCGCGTGTTGACTACGATTAAATCGCTCTTATGCTTCTTGGCCGCATAGACGATGCTCTCAGCAATTTTGTTGCCTTCCAGCAAGTAGGGCGTCAGCTTGACGCCCTGATTTGCGATCTTGGAGATGAACTGAGAAAAGTGGTTTCTTTCCTCTCGTTCAAGTTCTCGATTGTGTTCGTCAAAACGTATCGAAGAAGCATCGGAATAGACATGAGTCAGTATGCACTCCGACAATCCAGCAGCCTTGGCAATGGACGCCGCAACTTGAACACTGTCTGCAGAATGGTCTGAGAAGTCGACTGGCGCCATGATGCTAGAAATAGTCGGCGGCGCAAGTTCGGGCAGCATCAGCACCGAGCCAGGACCAACCAAAGCTAAACGCCGGGCCATCCTTCGCTCGCCAGTACGATCATTGCGATGCCCAACGATCGTTAGGTCGCAACGTTGATCGACACCAAATTCGATTAGCTTGTCGACTCTGTCTCCTTCCAGAACATGACAACTGGCTGTAGTTGCGGAGCGATCGCATTTGAAATGATTTTTGAGCAGCTCCTCCATGTATTCCATTAGCTCTTGCTTTTGTCGATCCATGTCAACCGCCTGGAAGGGAGTACGAACATGGACCAGATGATAATGCCTGGCGAACCCCAGTTCGGCAATCCGTGCAGCATATTCCACAATATTACGATCGGAGATAGATCCCGAAAGGGCAATCAGGGTGCGTTGGTTGCGATGCATAATATTTCCTTTTTAAGTCTTGAGTGATGACTGCCTAATCGATGACTTTTTAGGTGGTAGTGACTTCGGATTGAAGTTTATCATCTGACGCTGGCTGTTCATCGGCAGACGACTCGACCGCAGTAGGCGTATCGAGAAACTTGACTAAGACCGCGTAGATAATCAGCGCGGATAGAACTCCGGTCAGAAAGTCCGTCAGCGGGACCATCACGGCCGTATACACCATCAGGCTCGCATGAAACTTGTTGTGCTTCCAGACTTCTTTGATTTCCTTGGGCTTGACCATGTTCGTGGCAACCCAGAGCAAAATCCCTGCGATACAAGCCATCGGTACATACTCCAAGTAGCTTGCCAGAAAGAGGACGATCAGAAGTTTCAGCACACCCTTGAAATAACCTGCCAGTGGCGTGACTGCTCCTGCCTTGATACTGGTCGCCGTTCGAGCCAAGGCACCTGTGCACGGAAACCCATTGACGATCGGAGTGATCACCTGCACCAAGCCTTGTCCCCACAGTTCTTTTTCCGCGTTGAATTTCGTCTTGCGATTGTCAGCCAAACGGTCAGCCATCGTCGAGCACAGCACGCTCTCCACGGCCGATACAAACACAATGGCGAAAGCAAAGTAGGCGATGTCGAACAGCACCGAAGTGGTCCAGCCAGGGAAATACGGCGGAGTGATCACAAAAAAGTCGGTCGGAATCCCCTCGGGATAGCGATTTTTTAACAACAGTACACCTTGGCCCTTAAATACAAAGACTCCGAGCCCGGTACCAACAGCCATCGCAATCAAGGGAGCTGGGATGAAAATCGAGATTTTCAACAGAACGCGAGTCAGCCCCAAGGTCAGCAACGCAATGAACAGCGCATAATAATTAAAGCTCGACACTTGGCTGACCAGACTACTTAACTTCTCGAACAAACCGCCTTTCAAGGGGGGCTTTACGCCTACAGCTTCACCAAAATTCGACATGGCAATCACGATGGCAATTCCAACCGTGAAGCCGACAACAATCGAGTCGGGAACCATCTTGCCATATTTGCCCAGCCCCAATAGACCCATGATCATCAGGGTGACGCCAGCGATAACACTGACCAGCACGAGAAACCCGTGACCTTGCTCAAACGTCCCGCCGCCAGCCTCGCCGTACTTGGCCATCAATCCCGCGATCACCGGAATGAACGCAGCGGTCGGTCCGTAGACTTGATACTTCGACCCACCAAACGTTCGGCCAACGATACAAGCCAGCGCCCCGGCAATAATGCCATTTTCTGGCCTTAGTCCTGAAGCGATCGCGAACCCCATGGCCATCGGAATCGCCGTCAATGCAACAATCAGCCCTGCGCTAAAGTCGCGATAGACGGTTGCCTTCCACGTCTCACGAGTGAGGTCTTCGAATCGTTCGTCGAAGAATTTGTTAAATTTGAGAAAACGTTGCCATATCACATTCATATTGAATCGAACCTTTGAAGTTTGGCTGTGTGAGCGTTGAAGCGATTACCGGAATGTGTCAACGCAAATGAGACAAAATGAACGACCATTCTAGGGGAAGTTTCGCCCGATGGGGAACCTGTGGGGGCCATCCCCCCGGGATTCTTCTTGGCATGGTGAGTGTCCCAAGGTTGTTTTAGATTGACCGATCCTTGAGCGTGCGTCGTGTTTGCTCCTCGTTTAGCAAGGGAAGCGGAAGTGGCGGAGCGTCTGTGGTTTGACGTAGTTGCTAGCGGCCTGTTCCGTGTCGCGATCCAGGAAGCGTGTCGCGCTCCAGGAAGGGAGTGCCATTGAAGCACAGCTACTGGAGATAGCAGCATGGTCTGACTCCTTCCAGGCGCGGGCTGCCTGGGAAGTTGCCGCTGCCCATTTGGCATCGTGGATCGTCAATCGGCCTGGGCGTAATAGTCCGCAAAATCGCTGAAGTCCGCCAGGTTGAATCTCGATACTCAGGCAGGCGATCATTCTTGTGCGTGCCTTGAGTCGTGGAGAGTTGAAGATGGCTAACGCAACCGAAGTAACCCCCGAAGTGGAATCCGCTGCGACGGAAGTGGGTGTAAAGGTTCCCGAGTATCCCGACATGCGGGCGAACCCGGGCAGTTTACATGCCGCCGCTAGTATGGAGAGCTTTTATGACGTTACGGTGCCGGTGTGGGCCGAGTTGGGTCGCATCGAGCTGCCGATTGGTGAGCTACTCAAGTTTGGAGAAGGCACGGTGGTACGACTATCGCGTTCCGTTTCCGATTCTGTCGACCTGGTAGCACAGGGGACCGTCCTGGCGCGGGGCGAAGTGGTCGTGATTGACGATTGTTTTGCCGTACGAATCAAAGAAGTTAATACTGCCCGCCGCGCATCCTAGGAAGGGTACGATGATGATCCGACCCACGTTTGTAGCCATCGCGATGATGCTGAGCGTAGCACCACAGGGGTCTTTGCGAGCCGATTCTCCTCGTTGGTGTCCTGCCCCCCAAGAACCGCTTGCGGCCCCTGAGCCGGCCACGGAGGAGCCCGGTGGAGCATCATCACACGAGGTTGTTCCTGTCGCAAATTGGTTGGCGTCCAACCCAGGGATCGATCAAGCGAATTGGTCAGAATCTCAGGATGCATCCACACGCATGGCTATTCGAACCGCATTTTTTCTGGCTGCCTTGGCCGCCGCGGCGGGCGCAATCACGCTATTCAGCCGGTGGGTACGCCCGCTGCGCAAAGAACGCCGACAAGCCATGATTCAGTGCCTGGGGTCACAGCGGATCACTTCGCGCGCGAATATCTCGGTCTATGAGGTCAACCAACGCCAATTCCTCTTGGCACATGACCAGGCTGGTATTCGTTGCCTGATTCCACTGGAAACTTCGTTTTCGGAGGCTTTGGAACAGGTTGAACCGCCCGCGTTATCACTTTTTGGCGAATCCTCTATTTTGGGACGGGAAATGGCTCGCCCCCCGGTCAGGGAGGAGGTTGCATGGACACCACCAACCCCGCGCTGGTAACGGCTCAAACTCTCACGCAAGCGGCAGCGTTCGAGCAGTTAGCACCGCCGCTGCAAATCGGAATGTGTCAACGCGAATGAGACAGTTTCCTGGTTGAATTAGAGAGCATTTTAGTGGAGGCTTCGC
>JAQCHP010000032.1 GCA_027619595.1 Planctomycetota bacterium | reverse complement strand
GGATTCAGATTCTTACATGGCCGGACGCCGACGAATGCCTCGACTGGGCAGAAGACACTGATGCGACACCCTTGACGAACGAACGGCAGAAATGCAGAATGCAGTCTCAAAAGCCTTCGGGCACTCGAAAATCTAAACCAACTCGAAAACCAGAATGCCGGCTTCGGCGTCCATGGCAGTGCTGCGGAAACAATGCACGGGCTGTTTCGAGCAGCCTTGAAAGCCTTCGGAAGTCGAAGTCGGCATTTTGCTTGCACTCTTCGGAGTTCGGGCACGATGTCGACAGGGCTGGCGTTCGCAGCATCACGGAGAAAGTGATGTCTACTGCAACTGCCGAAACGAACGGACGAATTGACGCTGCTGAAATGTCCCCCACGGGCCACGACCCCGCAGACGTCCCGCAAAATCCCGCGACCGATTCCTCATGCGATCAATCGCACGACGTCACACGTGAATCTGGGGAACCGGATTTTATTCCCGCGGGAATAAACGGCCCCGACGACGACAGCGGCGAACCTGAGACGCGTTTCAAACGGTTGAACGTCACGCGAAATCAGGAACTCGTTCTGCTGGCCTGCCGGCACTGCTGCGGCGACTACTTCACCAATCAGAACACGGCGAAACTGGCGGCCGTTTTCGCGTTGATGTTGGCACGTCACAAAATGGACCGGCCACGCGTGGAGCTGCAGATTGAAGACCTGATTGCGGCGGGAGTGATCGAGCTCCTGCACAAGGACAGCGGCACGCGTGTGCGGCTCACGACTGAAGCCTGCCGAATTCTGGGCGGTGGATCTGCCGAGCCACAAATCCCGCTTGTCCCATATTGGGAACTTGAGCAGGAGCAACGACAGGCGCTGAAGACATCCCCGAAGCGGTTTAGGGAATGGTATCTGGCGTGGCTAAGTGATCCGGCACAGCGTGATGCTGTGATGCGCAACGGGCGCGACTGGTCGCCGGTTGTGGTTGCCATCGTCGACACTGCAATCGACATGTCGGAAATTGATGCCATTCAGATTGAGCGGCTGTTCAAGCGTACGGCTGAACGCGGATTCAGTCGACAGGAGACGCAGAGAGCTCTCGGCGAGTTGGCAGCGGTCGAAAAAATCGCGTTTCGGCGTGGCCAGTCCGGGCGGGTTTTTGTGTTGTTGATGAACATCAGCACGCCGTCAAAGTTTGTCGAACTTGATGAGGCCCTTGATGCCGTGCGCGTTGCGTAACAATTTTTCGCCATGGAAGGCACAGGGGGCTGGTGTGGTCATGATTGCCACACCTCCCCATTTCTTTCAACTCATTTTCAGGAGATGAGCTACAGTGGCGAAACGAGCGAACGGCGAAGGAACGATCAGCAGGCGAAAGGATGGCCGGTGGCAGGGCGCGGTGACGCTGGGACGGGCTCCGAACGGGAAATCCATCCGGAAATGCGTCTACGGCAAAACGCAACAGGAATGCCGTGAGAAGATGGATCTGCTCAGGCAGCAGGCGGGAAAGAAACTCGACTTCAAACGTGGGACTGATTCCCTGGCCGTGTATCTGCAACACTGGCTGGAAAACGTCGTGAAGCTGAACCGAGCGGCGAGAACTCACGAAGAATACGAGATGGCCGTCCGTCTCTACATCGTGCCGTACATCGGGCATCGGAAGTTGGCGAAGCTGTCGGCGCAGGATCTTGAATCGTGGCAGGCGTCACTGGTGAAAAAAGGACATTCAGACCATTGTCGGATGCGGGCCATCCGTGTCCTCAGGGCCGCTTTGAATAGCGCGATCCGAAACCAGGTCATTCAATTCAACCCGGTATCGGCGATTGCGAAGCCGAAAGTTGTTTCCCGTGAGGTTCAGCCATTGGAAGTTGATCAATGCGAACGGCTGTTCGCCGAAGCTGAGACCAACCGTCTCGGTGATATCGTGACGCTCGCTGTCATGACGGGCTTGCGACTGGGCGAACTGCTGGCGCTCGAATGGAATGACATCAATCTGGCCGAAGGCGTTCTGTCGGTTCGCAGGACATTGGTAGAAACGAATTCCGGGCTGTCACTCAAAGAGCCAAAGAGTCGGGCAGGGCGGCGAGTCATCACGCTGGGGCGTCCTGCAATCGAAGCACTTCGGAATCGTCGCAGGAAGGCCATCGAGGAAGGCATGGATCCGAAGGCAATCCCGGTTGTATTTCCGAACACGATCGGCACGCACCAGACGCGGAGCGGATTGAGTAATTACACCTGGTACGTGATGCGAGATGCAGCCGGCATCGGGAAGGACGTCCGGTTTCACGATCTGCGGCACTCTCACGCCTCGTTCATGATTGCGGCCGGAATTCACATCAAGGTGATTCAGGAGCGACTGGGGCACTCCACGTTCAAGCTGACAGCGGACACGTATTCACATTTGCTGCAATCGGCACAGGCCGATGCTGTCGAACGTGTGGATGAGCTGTTCAGGAAACCTGATGAAAAGCTGGTTGCTGTCAAATGATGCTGTCAAACACGACTGGTGGAGAAATGAAGAAAGCCGCAACCCATTACAGGTCACGGCTTTCTGAAGGCGAGGCCGACGGGACTCGAACCCGCAACCACCGGATCGACAGTCCGGTACTCTAACCAATTGAGCTACGGCCCCTCGTTTAGACCCACGATTGTAGCATAGTCGATCGCCGCCGCAAGGGAGGCTCCCGGGCCAGCTAATCGAGAATTTCGTTGGCTCACCGGGGGATCCAATCCGAGTTTGCAGGAAAACGGGGATGTAGCGATTGGTCCCCGGCAAAAATCCCGCGAGTCGGAGCTTCCATTAACACTTGGGACGGGTGGGAAACTTACTATTACAAAGGGAGACGTGTACCCGAGCTATGGGGAATGAATGGGGAAATCGACATGATTGATGCGATTATTCGACTTGCGTCCAATCTGGTACAAGTATTTTTTTCCAAAGTCAGCCAAATGGACATGACGCACTGGTCCATCGTAGGCGTGTTGCTCGTTGTGGTGGGCGCGTTTTGTATGCGCGGGTTCGGGTCGATCAAAAAGCACTAGGATCTGGGTTGACGCGTCGACGACAGACGCGTCGATGACAAGTGGAAAATGTGAGCATCGTTTTGTCGTGTGGCGGATTCAGCACTTTACGCCGCGCTTTCCGACGGGCGAAATCGTGTCGATCACCCTCTGACCGCTCCCGAGTGATTTGCAGTCGACCGCGGGCCACAATGCACTCGACGACATCGGTACTCGTTAAATCTTCCAGATGAGCGTTAGGAAGTAGTCGACGTCATTCGGTCGTCGTCCGTTGGGGGTACTATCGTATCGGTCAATGGCACCGAGTTTTAGGCTCAGATTCGTCGCTTCGTCGAGCAACATTTCCCAGTTCAGTTGCGAGACCAATCGGTAATCCGAAAAATTCTCCCAGCTGGGATAGTAGTCGACGGTCGCCTTGATGGACTGTTTCTTGCTGATTTGATGTGTGAGGTCGAAGCCAAAGTCGGCTTCCGGGATCCAGCTATCGTCGGGTCCGCCAAATTCGTGAGACACCGCCATACCCAAGCGAGGCGTGAAGCTTGTTTTTTCGTTCTTGATCAAGTCGTACCCAAGACCACTCGCCATCGTGAGACGCAAATCAAACGCTTTAAACTTGTCAAATTCCAGCTGAAACCGGTTGTAATAGATCCAGTTGGGTCGGGGGAGTTTCCAGTCCCATCGCCCTGTCATGAGTCCGTTATTCTGAGTTTCAAGTCCTCCCTGCCGATTTCTGCCGTAATTGATGAGCAATTCGAGCGTATTTAATGGAGTCTCGCGTTTCAGTCCGCTCCCCACGCGAAAGCTTAATGAGTCGGAGTTGCCCTCCGATCCGTTCATGCCCATCTCGACGCTTCCCGTCCAGAGGGGGCCTAAGAACCAGTGGAAAGGTTGAGCCCAAGATGGATAGGCGACGCCGTCCACCACTGCCGTTCCATCTTCCAAGATTTCGGTGGAGATTTCTGGCATCGAATCGGGGGGCGTTATTTCTTCTGCCGGTGGCACGACCGAATCGATAGGAGGCAACAACCTCAGGTCTTCTTGTGCGCAGACCGAGATGTCTACCAAGAGGAGAAGGGACGCTACGAGGAGTCGACGAAGGAAAGCCATAGGTCTCGGCGAAGTGCACCCGCCTCCGGTACAGTAATCTCAAATCCTGGCGACGCGGTCGAATAGCATCGCTGTGCCGGTTATCGGGCCAGATCTCTTGCCTCGGCAAGCCCAAACGTTAACCCCTTGGGGTTTTGTCGGATATTGCGATAGCATGCATTCTAATGCAGCCAGCGTCAGCATTGATGTGACTCGCGTGGCTCCGACGAAGACAACCCCGTTAACGGGCAACGCTTATGCGCAGGCAGGTGAGCGCATCGAATGCAGCCTGGAGAATGGATTCGCTGACTGCAAAGGCAATATCGTGCAAGGAACGCTGCAACGCTTCATCACGCTGGTTTGGCTCTTCGGGGCTGGCCACTTTGTGTCAGTCGCCGGAAGTGGCCAAAGCGGAGGCTCGACGGCGTTTGCCCAGACGGTCCGACTTTCACCTCCGCAGTTTTCCTCAGCGGAATCTTCGGTGTCCCGTTCGTCGGTGACCGCGTTAAGTGATGAGCGTGAATCGGCGTCGATCCGAGGCGACGCGCAGATCACTCGCCTAGCCGAAGCAACACCTTCCGGTGAGCAGCCGCTGCCCGATCCGCCAGGGTCAACGCAGCCATTTCCGGATTCGACTGAATCGCATCAGGAAATATCGGCTGCATGGTGGACCGGGGGGGTATCGTCCCCGATTCATTCCCCTCAACAAAATCTCGGCGTTAGTCTTGAGACGCTGTTGATAGGCGCTTTACAGCACTCCGCTCAGATTCGGATCATATCGGAGCAGCCATTGATACGAGAAAGTGGAATCGTGGAAGCCGAAGCTGATTTCGACTGGGTGCGGTTTCTCGATACACGCTGGGACGATACCAGTGATCCGGTAAGTACAACCCTGCAGACTGGCAGTTTCAATCGATATCGAAATAATCAATGGTCGCTCAAGGGAGGCGTTCGTCGCCGAGTATCTTCTGGTGGAAGCCTGGAAGTGGCGCAGCAATTCGGATTTCAAAACACGAATTCTGTGTTTTTTGTCCCCAACGACCAAGGGACCTCGCGGTTGAGTCTTCGTTACACGCAGCCATTTCTAAGAGGACGGGGAGCTGCCTACAATCGTAGTTTGATCGTCTTGGCGCAGCTCGATTCGAGTATCGCACGAGATGAATTTTCTCGGCAACTTCAGGCGCACTTGTTGGACATAAGCGAAGCGTACTGGACTCTCTACTTGGAGCGTGCAGGGCTGCTGCAAAAACAAAGACTTTTCGATCGTGCAGGCAACGTCCTGTCGGAATTGGAGCGACGGCGAGAATTGGACGCCTTCGAGAGTCAGATACTCAAGGCGCGCGCGGCGGTGAAAACCCGTGGCTCGGATTTGGTGCGTAGTCGTGCCGCGGTACTGAACACGGAACGAAAGATTCGCCTGCTTGTCAACGACCCAAGTCTCGAGGGCGATAACCCACCGGAACTGGTGCCGCTTGAACATCCGCCGCAAACGCACCTTTCGGTTGAGACTCCCGACTTATTTCAAACTGCGATCCGACATCGTCCTGAGGTGAACATCGCCATGCAGAAGGTCCGAGCGGCCGGCGTGCGGATGCAAATGTCCAAAAATGAACTGCTGCCGGAACTGAACCTCATTTTGGAAACGTATGTCGCCGGCTTGCGTGGAAGAACCGATATTCCTAATGCATATCTGGATCAATTCCGGACAGGCGAACCTGGCTATGGGGTCGGGCTGCAATACGAGGTACCGGTACACAATCGGGCGGCACGGGCCCGACACCAACAGCGTCGCTTGGAATTGCGGCAAATGCGCAGCGAGTTCGAACTAGCGCTCGAGACCATTCGATACGAAGTGGAAGTTGCCCTCAGGGACCTCAACGCGTCCTACGAAGAAATGAAGGCGCGTTACGAAGCGATTCTGGCGGCCGAAGCAGAAATGCAGCAACTCGCGGATCGTTGGCGACTCCTCCCAGGTGATGATCGGTCTGGCAGTCTGCTTCTGGAGGATCTGCTTGAGTCTCAACAGCGAGTGAATGACGCCGAGTTCCGTTTTCTACACGCCCAACTCAACTATAGTCTGTCACAGATGACCATCAAACAGGCGATGGGGACGTTGTTGGAAGATGAACAAATCGACATTCAGCGTATCTGTGTTTCTGATGGTCCCATGCTGACGCCCGTAACTGTCCACGGTTCGGACGGTCGCTGAACGGTTGCTATGCTCCTTTCCACTTTTTCAACTCTTCTCGCTGATGTTTTTAGGCGTATCGCGTAACCGTCCTTAGACTTATACGCGGATAGGCTGCCAGGCGAGGGCTACCAAGCGTACGTCGATATCAGTTTTTCTCGGCTTGAGTTCGAATTTTTCTAGTTGTTCTTTGAGTGGATTGAGCGTTTCTTCGATCGCCTGGATTTCGGTATTGAGTTCCTGCTCCATACTTTCAATCTCGGTCTCTACCGATTCGAGTTTTTTCTCTGCCTCGCGAACTTCGGCTGACTGGGAAGATGCCCGGCCTATTCCCTTAGCCGCCGAAGCGGCATGTCCGAGCGTGCGCGTACTCAACGCACGCCGCCCCAATAGTGCGGAGAGTAGACCTGAACCGATGGAGATGACGCTGGACATCGTACCTTGAGATGCTTGTTCTTTTTCACGAGTTACTGCGCGTTCGGCTTGACGTTGCCTGTCAGCTAGTCTACGCAGTTTGGCTTCATAATTCTTGCGCATCGCTGCTACTGCGGTGTCACGTTCCTCCCGAGCTCGATCCATGAGTCGAATTCGGAAGTCACGTTCTCCCTCTTCGGCTTGCGAGTATTCCCCTAAGGCGGGGCTATGCCATAACGGATACCTCTGAGTGCGATAAAGGTGGTCGGACAATTCCCGTGTCCATTGTTTGTATCGCTTCACGTCGGTGGCGACCGAAGGCAAGGGCATGAATTGCGCGAATTCGACCGGAGTCGATGATAGTTTGCTCGGGTCGATATCGACCTGTTCCGCGTTTTGGAAATCTATGGCAAGAGCCTGATTGGTGAAATCGATGAGCCATACGGACTCTTCATCTGCGTGTAATCCCTTTCGGGAATCTACGAAGTGGACGCGGAAGTGCGCTAACAGGCGAGGCACATAGGTGGGGGCTCGATCCGATTCTGCTACCTGGTCGTTCGGCAGGAAAAACTGTGGTACATCCGGCGGTAGAATCGGACGCAAGCTTTGTGAGTCGCTCTTCGAACCCTCCGCGGAGTTTGGCGGGGTCGGTCGTGACGCTGATTTTTCCAGCGGTGTCTGTGGTTGTGGTCTGATATTCTCGCCGCCGACGTGCGGCGAAACGTCATGGGCAGTCTCCAGTTGTCGGATTTGTTGCCGTGTCATGGGTCCGGAAAGGTACGACATCGTCCAACGCGTTTGAAAGAGTAACGGATGGTTTTCGTGAACGTTGTGCATTAAGAAGACACGTTTACCGAGTCCAGAAAGTAGGTCCGAAATATTGTCGATGTTGAGGCCAGTGTTCCCAGAATCGGCTGCCGCACCTTGCAAACCTTTGAGGACTCGTTGCTTGTCTTGCTCTGTTTGCAGCCGTCCGATGAACCAAGTCCCGGTGTTGGAGAGCCCCTTATAGTCGAGGTCGACGGGATTCTGTGTGGCAAGCACAATTCCGAGCCCGTACGCACGTGCCTGCTTTAAGAGGGTCAATAAGGGCTTCTTGGAAGGTGGTTCGCCCAGTGGTGGCATGAAACCATAGATTTCATCGAAGTACAGCAACGCCCGCAGACTTGTCGTCCCCGGGCGGCTTCGCATCCAGCCGAGTGTCTGGTTCAAGAGGAGCGATACGAAAAACATGCGTTCTGCGTCGGAGAGATGTGCAATCGAAAGGACTGCCATTCTGGGCTTCCCTTCTGGAGTGTACAGCAATTGGTCGACGTCGAGCGGCTCTCCTTGCAACCAGGCCGAAAAGCTCGGAGATGCCAGTAGATTATTGATCGTCATGGCCAACTCAAACCGTTCCTTGGCGGAGAAGAACGATTCCAAGTCCAGTACGCCAATGCGTTCCATCGGTGGAGATTGCACCGTGCGAATTAGTGCTCCCAAATCCAAGTCTTCGCCCCGTCGCCAAACGTGGTCCAATATATTTGTGAGCAAGATGTGCTCCCGCGACTTGATCGGGTCGGCATTTTGCCCCAGCAATCCCAGTAAACTAGTAACGGTCGTGGTGATTCTTTCGCGGAGGAGGTCCTCATCTTCGCGGACCGCCATCGGCGGGCATTTGAACGACGAAAGTATCGAGACGGGCGTCCCCGCATTGCTCCCCGGAGTGTACACGCGAAAATCTGCCGCTTCGCGCAGTCGAGCAATTCGGCTGCCATCCTGGTCCCATTCGGCGAGGCCTTTGCGCCACGCCGTAGCTTGCTGGTCAGCGTAATTTTCCACGTCGACACCGTTTCGACGTGCATCGTCGGGATTGATCCATGGTGCAAAGTCGGAGGGGCGCAATTCCGGAAACGTAAGTAGTAGATTCGACAGGTCTCCTTTGGGGTCGACAATCAACGCTGGAATGCCGTCGATGGCGGCCTCTTCCAATAACGTTATACCGAGGCCTGTCTTGCCACTCCCCGTCATACCGACAATCATGGCATGCGTTACGAGGTCGCGAGAATCGTATAAGAATGGTTCCGGCGCAGTCGCGTTTCTTTGGGGATCGTATTCCCGACCCAGAAAAAACACGCCCAGCTTTTCATAGTTTTTCAGCGTCGAACTCACGGATTGAATCTCCCATCCTCGTACCCTACGGCCGGACCACTGAGCAATGGTCTAAACGGAAACGGCCACGGCGTCAATTGGAGACGTTTTCGCTGCGTATCCAATTGATCCATTAGAAGATGGTAACGCCAGTGGCTGGTGAAAGTGGTCCAGCCGTTTTGTGCCCCCCACTGTGGTGGATGGCAAGAGTCGTTTTTTGAGGTCTCAGTCGACGGGTGCCGATGGGGCAATCGTCGTTGACAATAGGTCGGGTGAGGCCGTGGGTCGATTTAATAGCACGAATTTGCCAGAGTGCTGTACGCCCGATTCATTTGTGTTAGGATGTTGAACAGCGTGGCGATTTCGGCGAGTCAGCAGGCAATCGCCAATTTCCAACGGGCTGGCAATTGATCAGGGGCTGACAATTGATGGTGCGACTCTGGGTAAGTCTAGGCGTAGTGTTTGCCGTTTTGATGGTCGTTGGCATGTCGCTCCGATCGGGCCCGCGATTTAGCGGTGGCTCTGCTGTTTTAGTCAACAGTGATACTAAGTTTCTTAACAAAAGTGATTCTGCTGTGTCAATCGACAGAGACGCAACTGTGTCTAGGGACGCAACTGTGTCTAGAGACGCAACTGTGTCTAGAGACGCAACTGTGTCTGATGCCGACTCGCAAGGATTGGCAAGTGGTCGCTCGTCGAGCGAACCCCTACTGGCCGGTGATTCGGCCGATGAGGCATTACTGCACGACGGTTCAACTGCCCCCGCCGAAAAGACTTCAAGCCTTGATATCGCTCAGGAGTTGTTGCTGATGAAAAGTACCAAACTACAGATGCCGACAGCGGAGAATGCTCTACGAGGGCGGGAGCAAGCCATCGAAATTTCGGTGGCCCACTATGTCAACGGAAATCCTCTGGCTGGCGACTTTCCTGGAATGCAACGGATTGCCTTTGGCATGGGTTGCTTTTGGGGCGCTGAGCGATTGTTTTGGGAGATTGACGGTGTATTTTCGACGGCGGTGGGGTACGCTGGTGGATTCACTAAGAACCCGACTTACGAGGAGGTATGTTCAGGTGCAACGGGTCATGCCGAAGTTGTGCTCGTCATTTATGATCCCCAAAAGATAAGCCTAGATAGGTTGTTTCAAGTTTTTTGGGAGAATCACGATCCCACCCAAGGCATGCGGCAGGGAAATGACGTAGGAACCCAATATCGTTCTACTATTTATTGCTATGACGATGACCAATTGCAACTTGCCGAAGAGTCGCTAAAGGTTTTTCAACAATCGTTACGCGCGGCCGGGTTTGGCACAATATCGACCGAGGTGACGAAGTCGCAGCCCTTCTATTACGCCGAAGCGTACCATCAACAGTATCTAGGAAAGCAACCGTGGGGTTACTGTGGCTTGGCCGGTACCGGAGTTACGTGTCCTACCGGCTTGAAAGTCAAATAGCACGACGAGTCGCTGTGGTGGAGTCATTGTTTACAGCGTTGCCGTTTGGCCCTTGGAAGGCCATGGGACGATCTTTCCAAGTCCCGTCGACCTCGGCAGAGGCTGTGTTCGCACTTGACTCGATGCGGGGTCAGCTGCGAAAGCGTAGTTTTTTGTTGGCCCATACAGCCAACTTTTCTCGAAAGATCTTGGCGTTGTGGCGGATGTCAACCGGAAGAGTTCGGCGGAAGAGGATGTGTTCACGTACGATCGTTCGCGTTAGCGCAAATTCCTGTAACCGAGCATAGACTTCGGATCTAAGTCGTTCCGCATCTCGGCGCGAACGAATTCGGTGCTCAGGCCAGCACTCAACGACCAAAGCTGGCTGCTGTCGGCCAATTACGCCCAGTGGGACCAATGCGGATCGGTAAACTCTCGGATGACCGTTGGCAATGGCCTCGCAGGGTATGGTAAAGAGCGTTCCTTCAGCCGTTTCGATGCGGTGGCTTTTCCTGCCGCAAAACCAGAACCGTTCTTGTTCGTCCAAATAACCGACATCTCCCATGCGGTGCCACGTCTGGTCGCCGTCACGAATTTTGGCGACGGCGTTCATATCGGTACGCGTCACATATTCGCAAGTTACCACGGGCCCGCGGACAATTAATTCGCCAATAGTTCCCGTCGGCAGTGGCTCCGCTTTGTCGAGGGACTCAATCGCAGTATCTCGAATCCGAATAATCATCCAATCGATGCCTGGGAACCGGGTCCCGACGCATGTGCCATGACCTTCCGCGGACCGGCACTCTGTTTCTCCCAGTACTTCACGGTCAGTAATTGAAGCGACCGGTAACGCTTCGGTGGCTCCGTACGGTGTATGGACGCAACCAGAACTACCGATCGCGTCCCTCATGCGCCGCAAGACGTGCGGAGGTACGGGGGCTCCGGCCGACAGCACGCGCTTCAGTGTCGGGACATGTAGGTTGTTTTTTTCGCAATATCGTCCCACGACGTTCCAAAGCGCTGGAGATGCAAAGGCTTGATCTGCTTGCCAGTCCTGAATGGCTTGCAGTATATGCTGTGGATTTGCCTTGGCGGGACGCGTGGCGTCCATGCGGGGTATCACGGTCGTTACCCCCATGGCCAGGTTGAAGAGCGCAAACAATGGAAAGCATGGAACATCGACGCTACCCGGTGAAATGTCATAATACGTTTGCAACGCGGTAACTTGGTGTAGGAAATTTTCATGCGAATAGAGGACCCCTTTGGGGGGGCCGGTGCTGCCGCTTGTGAAGATGATTGCCGCGTCGGAAGAATTCGCATCCAGCAGCGGAAGTCGTGGGCTGACTTCGTCGGCGCGAAGTTGCGTCGCGGTCGTGCCGCCCCACCAACCGCGCCACCCGACGGTTACCAACAGCCTGGGAACAGGGAAACGTCGGTGAAACCACGCGCGTGCGGCCTGAGCACGGGGGACCCCTATAAATCCCTCAGGACGCGCGTCGGAAAGGCACGAGATCATATTCTGGCGACCTATTCCAGGGTCAATCAGCACGATGACGGCTCCCGCCTTAAACAAAGCAAATGTAAAAGCCATAAAATCGATACTGGGTGGCACTAGGAGAGCGACGCGCATACGAGGCCGTAAACCGCGGGCCAACATGGCCGCCGCCAGTTGGTCGGTGTCGCGGTCGAAATCGGCAAAAGTTACGCAGCGGTAGGCCCCGCGATGTTCTCTGGCTTTTCCAACCCGTCGCAACGTCGGTTCGGCAATTGCAATTTGATCGGGCCGGCACAACGCCGAATGATGGAGGGAAAAGCCTATGTTGCGATATCGAGTCGGATCAACCAATGCAGGCGAATTGCCTCCCCTCCCCGGACTCTTTGTGCGGAAATCGCGACCGAGTGCAACGGATGCCTGATCGCGATTCGCGCATTGTTCCGCGAGATGGCGAACTTACGGGCCACTCGTTCGGAATATGCCGGTCGGGCGTCTATCGTGCGGAGAATACGCCCATTCGTCAATGCCGCGTCCAGAGACGCTCGCGGAAAGGAAAATAATGGTCATAAATAAAGGGCGATAATTTAATGTAAATAGGCAATTTAAGACGATAGGGTGTTTTAGTGATTCTGGGTAGAGAAAATAGGTCTTACGACGATCGGTAATTGAATTCGCATGCAGGAAATTACCCCCCACTACCTCTTGCTCACGGCTACGGACTCTGCGGCGGAGCATCCACAGGGCCGATGGAATTTTCTCTTGCACCGGTTGGATCGCCATGAGATTTCCGAAGAGGCGTCGGATATCGAGCATAATATCTGCGGGCAGCGTCTGGAGTTATTGGCAGTCGTGCGGGGACTTGAGGCTTTGCAGCAGCCGTCGCGGGTGACTTTAGTGACGGAGGATCGCTATGTGGTGCGTGGCCTTCGCTTTGGCTTGCGGGAATGGAAGGCAAATGGCTGGCGTTGGGAGCGATTTGGCCGATGGGTGTCGGTGAAGCACACCGATTTGTGGCAACGTCTCGATCGTGCGCTGCAATTTCACTATGTCCGCGGACGGCATGATCGACTGGGGGATGCTGGGCTTTCGCCGCGGATCGAGCCAATGGACGGTAGGTACCCCTATCGTCCGGTCCGATCGACGAATTCCCCTTCTCGTCCGACCAGCCTGCGGCCGGCAGTCCCGGCGCTAGTCCGTCGCCTAAGGGGCACTCTGGCCGCCTCAGTGTCGGACGCCTGGGCCGATCCACAGTTAGCATTGGGGCATTCGGGCTAAGCTGTGGCGTGAAGGGCTCTGGGGCATGGCGGAGCCCGATTTTGCCTCAATTTGCCGCAATTGAACGTGGCGGGCAAGAAATTCGGTGAGGCAACGGCATCGATGTTCAATTTTGGGGGGGGATTTTAAGCGGTGAATAGGGCAACCACACAAGTTGGCAGTGTAGAATTAGAGGGCCTGGGGGCGTTGCTCGAGTGCCGTCACGAGAACCCATTTGCCTTGCTGGGGCCACATATTGTTGAGCACCAGGGTGTGAGGAATTTACGAGTTCGAGCGTACCTGCCCGATATGCATGCCGCTTGGCTCTGCCCTGATCAAGTTGGCGAGTCGACTCCCATGCGCCGTGTCCATCCAGCAGGATTGTTCGAAGCGGAACATCCTCGACTGGTAGCCGATCCGACGGCCTACAAAATTCGCTTTGAGTCCCGTGGTGGAGCAATCCGTAGTATGCGTGACCCCTATGCATTTCCAGCATTCCTGTCTGAGTTTGATCTCTATTTGTTCGGTGAAGGGAAACACTGGCTTTGTTATGAAAAGCTGGGCGCGCACCTGCGAACCATTGGCAATACCACGGGGGTGAATTTTGCTGTTTGGGCACCGAACGCATCCGGGGTCAGTGTGGTCGGTGACTTTAACGGCTGGGACGGACGACGGCACCCGATGCGCAAGCACATTCCGAGCGGTGTTTGGGAGCTGTTTATTCCGGAAATCCAGACGGGCGAAAAGTATAAGTACCGATTGCAACATGACGGGATCGCCACGGATCGGTCGGATCCGTATGGATTCGCAGCGGAGCTTCCTCCGCGCACCGCGTCGATCGTAAGCAGCCTCGATCAATACGCTTGGAACGATCAGACCTGGCTGGAACAGCGTCAGGCAACCAATGCCCTCGAACGTCCCATTAGCATTTATGAAGTTCATCTCGGTAGTTGGCGGCGCAAGAACGACGCTGGAAAACAGGATACCGACTGGCTCGACTACCGTGAGTTGGCGAAACAACTGGTAGCCTATTGCCAGGAACTAAACTACACGCATATTGAATTGTTGCCGGTGTCGGAGCACCCATTCACTGGCAGTTGGGGCTACCAGACGGTCGGATATTTCGCCGCGACCAGTCGTTATGGACGTCCTGAGGACCTGATGTATTTCGTCGATTACTGCCATCAACACGGGATCGGCGTCATTCTCGATTGGGTGCCGGCACATTATCCCCGCGATGGCCATGGTCTATATCGCTTCGATGGGACAGCCCTCTATGAGCACGCCGACCCCCGGCAGGGTGAGCATCCCGATTGGGGCACTACGATTTTCAATTATGGCCGCAACGAGGTTCGCAACTTCTTACTGTCGAACGCTCTTTTTTGGTTGGATAAGTACCATATTGATGGTTTGCGAGTCGATGCAGTGGCGTCCATGTTGTATCTGGACTACAGCCGCAAAGAAGGTGAATGGATTCCCAATCGATTTGGTGGGCGTGAAAATCTGGAAGCGATTTCGCTTTTGAAGGAATTTAACGAAATAACGCATGCGAAGTTCCCGGGGATACTCACGATTGCGGAAGAGTCGACAGCCTGGGGAGGCGTTTCACGACCGACGGCCAGTGGTGGATTGGGATTTTCCCTGAAATGGAATATGGGTTGGATGAATGATACGCTGCGATTTATGGCGGAAGATCCGATCCACCGACGATATCACCACAACGAATTGATGTTCAGCATGATTTATGCATTTTCTGAGAACTTTTGCTTGCCACTATCGCATGACGAGGTGGTACACGGCAAGCGAGCGATGCTCGATCAGATGCCCGGGGACCTGTGGCAAAAATTTGCCAACTTACGGCTCCTGTATTCCTACATGTGGATGCATCCCGGCAAGAAATTGCTGTTCATGGGCAATGAATTGGCACAATGGAATGAATGGAATCACGACGGGACTTTGCAATGGGGGTTGCTTGAGTGGGAGACCCACCGTGGGATCCAGCGATTGGTGGGTGACTTGAATCGATTTTATCGGGAGCAACCCGCTCTGTTCGAGATCGACTTCGATAGTGCAGGCTTCGAATGGATCGACTGCCAAAGTGCGAATGAAAGTCTTTTGGGCTTTCTCCGGAAAGCAAAGGACTCCAGCAATCAGTTGCTTGTTTATTGCAACTTCACGCCGGTCGTCCGTCAACATCACCGAGTTGGCGTACCGCAATCCGGGTGGTATCAGGAATTGTTTAATAGCGATTCGGCGCACTACGGTGGGTCGAACGTGGGGAATTTTCCTGGTGTCGAAGCTGAACCTTGCGATTCCCATGGTCGGCCATGGTCCATTTCCGTGACCGTACCTCCTCTAGGTGTGGTTGTATTCCGAGTTCCTCGGGCGAATTCAGCTTCCAACGGGGGATAGCTCTTCCGTTGGTAGCCCTGGGTTGCAAGCACCTCGCCAGGACCGGCGGAGGACGTGTGTCGTCCTTCCCCGAGTCGTTCGGACGTTCCCGACAATGAGTTCGTCTTGACGTCCTGCCAGACTCTTCCGTAGACTCGGACGCCACTGGGCACATGCGACCGCAGCACTGGACGGTTCGTGTCACACAGTAACTGCGGACGAGTTTATGGAAGGACATAGGATGCGTGATAGTTTGGACCAGGGCGGTTACGTCAATGTTACAGTCGGCCGAGCCGGAAACCCAACTGCTAGCTGCTGGTTGCAATGTGCAGCGTGGCTGACCGTTATCTCAATTCTGACGCAAAATCCAGCTGCCTACGGCCAGGCAAAGACTGTTAAATCACAGTCGGAAAAATCGGCGACGAGCAAATCGTTGACGAAAAAGCGGACCACCAAGAAGGGGAGTTCGGCGGCTGAGAAGAAGAAAATAGCAGCCGCATCGAAGACCAGCGCTGAAAATCTCGCGGCACGGCCGGTGGCGAGAGTTAACGACCAAATCATCACTTGGCAGGAACTCGCCCAGCAGTGTTTGGAACGGCACGGGGTAGAGGTTTTGGAGAGCCTCGTGAACAAGCACCTCATACTCGAAGAATGTGGTCGTCGCGGTGTGACAATTACGCAGCAACAGGTCGACGACGAAATTGTCGCGATTGCCGGTAAGTTTAAACTTTCGGTAGAAAATTGGATCGATATGCTGCAAAAGGAGCGAAATATATCGCTGACGCAATATCGCAATGAAATCGTCTGGCCCACGCTTGCACTGCGGGAGTTGTCCCAGGACCGCATTCAAGTAGACGAGCGAGAGATTGATTTGGCCTTTGAGTCGGAGTACGGCGTGAAGGTCCAGGTAAGCATGATAATGGCGAATTCAAAGAAATCGGCCGAGGCGATTCTGAAAGAAGTACGGGCGAATCCTGATGATTTTGGCCGCATCGCCAAGGACAAGTCAGAAGACAAACACAGCGCAGCAGCACGTGGCTTGTTACCGCCAATTCGAAAAAATGCTGGGGATCCAGATTTAGAACGAACTGCGTTTGCGATGCAACCTAATGAGATCTCCGATGTTTTGAAGCTTAACGATAAGTATATCATTCTAAAGTGCGAGCGACATATTCCAGCTGCACATATCGCTCCGCAGTTTGAAGCGGAAGCGAGAAAAAGATTGACCGACCGCATTCAGGAGAACAACCTGCGCAGTGTCGCCAGCGAGTTATTCGAAAAGCTCCAAAGTGATGCAAATATCGTGAATATCTGGAACCAGCCGGAACTCCGACAAAAGATGCCGCAGGCTGCTGCCACCGTGAATGGCAAGTCGATCCCTGTGGAGCAATTGCGACAGGCTTGTTTTGATCGGTATGCGGCGGACGTATTGGATGATGAGATTAACTACCGAGTCTTGAATCAGGCCTTGGCTCAGCAAGGACAACGTGTAACGCGAGAGGATCTCGATGGGGAGGTGGATCGGGCGGCGGAATCGTATGGATACCTCTTGCCGGATGGAAAACCGGATCGCAATCGCTGGCTCAAGGAGATTGAGTCGTCCGAGGGGATGACGGTGGAACTGTACATGAAAGACGCAGTTTGGCCATCGGTTGCGCTGAAGAAACTCGTGGCGTCATCGGTCAAGGTCAGTGCGGAGGATTTTAAGAAAGGATTTGAAGCCAATTACGGCGAACGGGTGGAGGCCTTGGCGATCGTACTCAGTAACCAAAGGACGGCGCAAGAAGTTTGGAAAATGGCCCGTGACAATCCATCGCAGACCTATTTTGGGGAATTGGCGAACCAGTATTCGACGGAGCAAGTGTCACGGGCCAATTTTGGCGGAATTCCACCGATCGGCCGGCATGGTGGGCAACCCCTCGTGGAGTCGGAAGCCTTTAAACTCAAGGCGGGTGAGCTTTCGGGTATCGTTGCGACGGGCGACAAGTTCGTAATTTTGCGTTGCCTGGGACGCACGGCACCGGTGGTCGGAGATGCGGAGAAGGAGGCCGTAAGGGACGAACTGACGAAGGCGATCCAAGAGAAAAAGCTCCGCATTGCGATGGCCGAAGAGTTCGATCGACTCAAGGCCGAGGCCAAAGTACAAAACTTGATAGCGAACTTGCCAGGTCGTGCGGACGTGAGCGCACGGGTGCCTGCCGTTCCCGTGTCTCAGTCAAACAAGTGACCGCGGTCGGGGGAAAAAGTTTGTTTTGAGAGAATACGACTTCGTGCCGGGGGCGCTGAGCAGCTTCCCCGACGAGGCGTTCCCGTTGGTGCGATTACAGACTATTCTCAGGGGTAGCTTCGCAACTTGGCGAAGCAATTCGGTTTACAACTGTTCCTGGTACGCTTCCATGACCGATAGTGCTCCCGAATCTCAGAGTAAGTTCCCGATTCAGCTGGCCGACCGCGTACGGCGACTCCCTCCGTATATGTTTGGCCGGATCAATAATCTGCTCTACCAAAAACGCCGTGCAGGTCACGACGTGATCGATCTTGGTATGGGCAACCCATCCGATCCGCCCGACCCGTTGGTCATCGAGAAATTGGCGGAAGCGGCTCACGATCCAAACAACCACGGATATAGCAAGTCCAACGGTTTGCTGAATCTGCGCAAGGAAGCTGCCAGCAAGTATCTAAAGAAGTACGGCGTGAGACTTGACCCGGAAACAGAAACCATCGTTTGTTTGGGTTCCAAAGAGGGTTTCTCGCATATGTGTTTAGCACTGATGGGACCTGGCGATACGGCCATCGTGCCGAATCCCTATTTTCCCGTCCACACGTATGCGGTGGCATTGGCTGCAGGAAACGTCATCGCGCTCGAAGTGGCCGACGCGGACGATTTTTTGAAGAACGTCGCGTACACATGTGAACACCTGTATCCCAAACCAAAACTCTTGATCATCAACTATCCACACAATCCTTCTTCGGCGACGGTGGAGCCAGGTTTTTTTCGTGAAGTCGTGAAGCTGGCCAAACGGTACGAGTTCATGGTGATTAGTGATTTCGCCTACGCCGATGTGGCGTTTGATGGGTACCTGCCGCCCAGTTTTCTTTCGGCACCGGGTGCCATCGATGTGGGTGTGGAATTCACCACGATGAGCAAGGGCTACAACATGGCCGGCTGGCGGGTGGGCTTCTGTTGTGGGAACTCGGAAATGGTGAAAGCCCTTGCGGTGATCAAGGGTTACTATGATTACGGAATGTTTCAGGCCATTCAGATAGCGGCAATTCTGGCACTGCGACATGGCGATGCCGGAGTCGAAAGTCAGTCGCTCATCTATCAAGGGCGTCGGGATGTCTTGGTAGACGGCTTGCGAAGAATCGGTTGGGACGTGACGCCGCCCAAAGCTGGTATGTTCGTGTGGGCCAAAATCCCGGCCGAATGGCGGAACCGCATGAGCACCATGGATTTCGCCCTGATGCTACTGGAAAAAGGGAATGTTGCCGTGAGCCCCGGCAGTGGGTTTGGAGAAGCTGGTGAAGGCTACCTGCGGATGGCGCTCGTGGAAAACGAGAACCGATTGCGGCAGGCGGTACGGCAGATTGTCCGATGCTTGCAGCAGTCTGAATCGGGCGACCCACAGCGGGTCGAAGCGTAGTCCCGCCAGGGTCCCTAGCGAATCGCCAAAATTGGCCAGAACCCCCGAAACGCGTCTGCGATTCTACGAAAAGAGGGTCCTTGCTCGCCGCAACAAGAACCCTCAAACTAGGCTGACCGGGCGTTAACAGTGTTGCGTCCGGGACCCACAGCCGTTCTCCTCTTATCGGAATGCAGCTACCAGTCACTTGAATTCGCTTGGGATTGTCGTGGGCGTCGCAGGCGTGATAATGGGGAGAAACAATCCCAATGGACGATGGTGGAGGGCGGAAATGTCCGGCACTCCCGCGGTTCATTGCCCCCTTTTTTGGGAATCGAGTTATCTATGGCGACGGCAAAACTGGCACTAGAGGACGGGACAGTGTTCACGGGCGTGGCTTTGGGAGCCGCCAATTGCGTCGAAGGGGAAGTATGTTTCAATACATCCATGACCGGTTACCAGGAGATCCTCACAGATCCCAGTTATCGCGGGCAGATCGTCACGATGACCTATCCTCAGATAGGCAATTATGGCGTGAACATGGAGGATCTGGAGAGTCAATGTCCTCATTTGTCCGGATTCGTCGTGAGAGAAATGAGTCGCGTGGTCAGTAACTTTCGTGCTGGCGGGGCGCTGAACGACTATCTGCAGCAACATGGCGTCGTGGCTTTGGCCGGAATCGATACACGGGCCCTGGTGCGTCATATCCGTTCGAAAGGAGCCTTGCGAGGGGTGCTCTCATCCACGGAACTGGACGATACCGCTCTCGTGCAAAAAGCTCAAGCCAGCCCGGGATTGGTCGGCAGGGACTTGGTTCGGGAGGTTGTATCTCCGTCCGACCGCGCTTGGGCTGAAGGATTAAGCCGCTGGAGTGACCTTGCTGAGCACGCCCAACTCGCGTCCCCGGCTCGCCGCCCACGCGTCGTGGCGCTCGATTTCGGTATGAAATGGAATATCGCCCGCCACCTTTACCAACAAGGATGTGATGTGACCATCGTTCCAGGTACGACGGCTACGACCGAGTCGGTATTGGACCACCAACCGGATGGCGTGTTTCTTTCAAATGGGCCAGGCGACCCGGAGCCCCTTGCGTATGCGATCCAAACCATCCGAGGATTGCTGGGTAGAGTGCCGATATTTGGAATCTGTTTGGGACATCAACTGCTTGGTTTGGCTTGTGGAGCTCGGACTTTCAAATTGAAGTTCGGTCACCGCGGAGCAAACCAGCCCGTACTCAACTTGGAAACGGGACGCGTAGAAATAACGGCCCAAAACCACGGTTTTGCGGTTTCCGATGACGGACTGCCCGACTCACTTGAAGTCACCCACAGGAACCTGAACGACAACACGATTGCCGGGCTTCGGCACCGCTCCTTGCCGGCATTCAGCGTACAGTACCACCCCGAGTCATCGTCAGGGCCGCATGACAGCCACTACCTGTTTGCCAGCTTTACGGCGCAATTCAGCGCCTAGAATCGAATGAACGGGTCGCCACGGATAAGTGTGCCGGACCGTTCTGCTATTCGATCGGAACAATGTAGCCCAGTGCGCCGACGGCCTGACCCTGTGCGACGTCTTTGTAATTGTCGTGGCACATGATGCATTTCTCCATGACGACGGGGATCGGCGTGGCCACGCGCAGGAACGGCTTTCCGTCTCGCGTGATTCGCTCTTCGTGCCAGGCATTCCCTTGTGTCAATTTTTTGATGGCCTCTCGCTCGAAATCATCCTGTGCCGCGTTTTCGTCGTTATACGGTTGCCCGGTAGCATCGAGCAAACGAACTTCGTGCCAGCCCTTCTCCTTGGCGGCTGCGAACAGCTTCTTGAAAGCAGTGCCAGCGGGTAAATCGCTCTTTTCATTGACATAGTGGGTCGTAATCAAGACCACGCCCCCTTTGTAGATGTCGTCCAACATGCGAATTTGCTTGCGTGTCCGTTCGAGCGCAGGATCTTCGGCTGGAGTTGCACCCAAGCCTCCGATGATCACGGCTGCAAGAAACGCCAATTTTCCGATCTGTTTTCGTGGCATGTTCATTGGTTTGCTCGTCTTTCGTTTTGGAGAAGTCGCAAATTCACCATTCCTCCGGATCCCTTTCCCTGTACCAGATCGTGCACGGACACACCGTCAAACACAGAATAGAAAGCGGTTTCGGCCTGCATGAGCATTTTCCGCAATCGGCATCCCGGCTCCAGAGGGCAAACTTCCGGATGTTGGACGCATTCCAAGACGCCGTTCGGTCCTTCCATTCGTTCCAGCAATTCCCTAGCCAGGATCTCCTGTGGTGGTCGAGCGAGCGTAATGCCCCCACCCCTGCCGGCATGGGTTCGCACATAACCCCATCGCACTAACTGTTGGATCACTTTGACGAGGTGGTCTTTGGAGATATTGAAGGTTTCCGCAATTTCCACCGCCGTGGCTCGCCGCTCGCAGTGAGCCAAAAACATCAGAGTACGAAGGGCATAATCTGTTTGGAGTCGGAGATTCATGGTGTAAATGGACCTGAATATACTTGTTTGCGAGGCGTGGGGAAAGGTGCACAAAATGGCATTTTTATGCTAGTTTAGCGTTTGTGGCCGGCGCCGGAAAACTGCGGTCGGAAATTGGTCGGTTGGGTTGCGATTGGTTTGCGGGCAGCCCCGGACCACGGATAAAAAAGGGTTCCATGGCACGATCTTGGCAGTGGGTTTACTGGATTTTCGGGTACTTCTTGTCGTTGTTGGCGCTGATTTGGGTTTTGTGCTACTTTCGGCAGCATGTACTTGCGGGCTACCAAGTCGACCCAATGTCGACAGGTGCGGTGCCGGTCGATTCGGTGTCTGTGGGTACGGCGGATAGTGGCACTTCCTTGGAACAGCGCCGATGGCAAGATGGACTCGCGACAAAGAGGTCGCTTGTGCCGGGCGAGTCGAAATCCGCACCGCTTCTGCGTCAACCACCCGCCTTGGTGTGGTTTGGATTCGGATTTACACGCGTCATGATTGCAGCAATCGCTTTATGGACCATTATCTACGCGATGGCGGTGTTCGCATTGCAGAGTGTCCGGATAACCCGAACGCGTTCGTGAGGGGTCGAAACGCGTTCGTGCCACCTCGGCACGGTTCGAGAGTCGGTCGGCTGTAGCGTTTACGCCTGCAGCGTTCCGCGCCTTGATTCCCTCGATTATGGGGCAGGGTACATGCTCCGTCTCCTTCGAAGATGGGGTCCGAGATGAGTACGATTTCATGAGAAAACGAATTGCGTGTCGAGAAAATTACTGCGAGTCGAGTTATTATGTATCGAATCGCTGCGAAGAAAGATGTTACATAGCACCCCCACGCGGACAAAAAAAACGCAATCTCTAAGATACGTCTTTAGGAAACCTCCCAGCAGTTGCTCCTCTACGTCAAATCACGCAACGTTCAATGGCGTAACCGTTGCCGGAGTTGTGCGCGAACGGGCTGCAGACTGATCTGGATTTGAGCTGGGGTTTTGTGCCACAACCGTGGACATGGCACGCGTCGCTCAGTAGAAAGTAGAAAGTAGAACTGTAACTGTTCGCGGCCCCCTGGGCGATGAATGGTTACCCAGTCCGGAGCCGTTGCCATGAATTCGAGTGAGTCGGTCGCAGTACGTCCTTGGATGGAGGATCCCGAGTCGGATTGGGCTGAGCACGAGTTTACCTGCTGGTCGCCCCGGGACGAGCCCTGGTTTGCTTTGTTCACGGCGGCCGTAAGTCTAACGGTTGTGATGGCGAGTTGGGCGGTATCCAAAGTGGCTTGGATGCCGGCCTTGGCAGCGTTGGGTTCCCTGATAGCGAGTTGTCGCACGTGGCTTCCTTCGGTTTATCGAATAGGGCCGTTGGGTATCCGACATCGACTTTTTCGACGATGGGTTCTCATTCCCTGGAAGTCGGTTGTCGGTATTCGACAGCGCCCAGCCGGAATTGTGATAAAAACAAACTCCAGTCAGCATCCCTTCGTGCCGCCGCAGATCCTCTATATCCATGGCGGGCGAGCGACCGAAGAGCTAACGCAACTCGTACAGAGGTTTTCCGGCATCACGCCGAATTAGCATGGGTTTGTGACGGTTATCGCATCAAAATTTGATACCGTGACGTAGAAACTGACTTACGGAGAAATCGGATCCTACTCGTGTCCAACCGGTGTGCGATCGGTCATGGCGATCGGTTCGGAGTTCGGGGAGTGGTCCCAGGCCGTTTGGTTCAGTCCATTTTCCTGTTCGATTGGTGAAGCGGCGTCACAGCACGACTCACACGTTTGCAGCGGCCCGGCGATTTTTTTATGTTGCCAAGGGGCAACTGCTCGCAGTTCTCCCAGTAACCGTTCACGGTCCCAGCAAAAGTGCCGTCCAATGATGGTTAAGGCCTGCAGCTTTTGCGTCCAAGATAGCGGGGCACGGAATATGGATTGAACTCTTTGGAGGTGCCGTGACCAAGCGTCCCAACGGTACCGATCTTCTTGCCCAGGAAAATAGTGTTGCCTGAGCGCGGCATCGCCCAATCGGCTCGCGGCCTCGTCATGCAATCGGCGAAAAAAAAGTGGTTCCGGAATTTCGATAAAAGAGCCGTACAGAGACAGTTCTAACATGAGGTCGATATCGGAACCGATATAATCGCCAAACAGGCGAGTGGCTTGCAGCGTTTTCGTACGAATGAGGCCATACGGAAGATTGCATTTGCTCATTTCGGCCAAACAGCTAGAAAATCGTGCCACCGGATCATCCGACGTCACATGGAGATTCTCCGACCGTTCCGATTCCCTCGTGCCTTCGATCCATACAGTGTGAGAAAACGTTGCCACGGCTTCTGAATGAGATTCTAAGACATCGACGCATTGCTCTAAGTGATCGAGCGTCGTGTAGTCATCGTACGAAGCCCAGCGGAAGTATTTGCCTTGTGCCGCACGAAAGACCTCATTACTATTTCGGACCACGCCTAAGTTTCGGGGCTGACGCAGATAAGAAATGCGAGAATCCAACGCGAGGTATTTTTTGCAAATCGCCTCCGTACTGTCCTGCGACGCGTTGTCCGATATGACTAGCTGCAAGTGCCGATAGCGCTGATCTAAGACCGACTCAATCGCTTGTGCCAGAAATCGCTCACCGTCAAATACCGGCATGCCGACGGTTACGAGCGGATTCATCCGAGTTGTGCCTTGCGAAACGGTAATCACGGTGTGACATCAAAGGAAGCAAGTGTTACGAAATAATTGGGAGCCACTTCTACGGTTCGGCGTGGCCGACGGTACTCCGTTGGATTTACGGCTCTCCTAATTCAGGTTAGTTGGCGGCCAGTTTCTCGCAAGTGTTTTATACATAGTTTGTCGACAATCTGCATCCATTCCAGATGCCAGTTCCGCCGGTTCTGCTGATGGAAAGGATACCTCCAACGGGGGAGCTTATTCCCGAGCCCAGTTTATGATCGGTGGCGCACGATGTAAAGCCCCTATTTGTAATGGAATACCTAATGCGGCGATTTGCCCTCCCTGGGGGGGCGGAAACCGGATATCTCACCTAAAATCGACGTGCTTCGGGAGGTACTTCAGATTACCGCTCTACTTTCAACTCTCTGTCCATGCGTCGACCAACGATAGAGACTAAAAAGCCGAAAGACGACGGTTACCGACGACACAACGAAAAGGAGGCGGGAGTGGCGGACCTGAGAATCGTTCCAGTCACGAGTTCGCGGCACAAGCGGGATTTCTTGCAGTTGCCGTGGACCATCTATAAAAACGATCCCTACTGGATTCCGCCGCTGCTAGGCCAACAGCAAGAGTTGTTGGGGTTTCGCCCCCATCCCTTTTACCTTCAGGGACGTGCGCAGACGTTTATTGCTTACCAAGGAGAACGTCCCGTTGGCCGTATCGCCGCGATCGTCAATCAAGGCCATTTGGATCGGTACGACGATCAGCGTGGTTTTTTCGGTTTCCTGGAATTTGTGGATCGAGCCGACGTTTGTCGAGGATTGATTGGTGCTGCGGCTACGTGGTTGCGACAGCAGGGTATGACATGTGTCCGAGGGCCTTGCAATCCATCACTGAATTACGAATGTGGATTACTCGTGGATGGCTTTGACAGCTCCCCCTTTTTTCTCATGACATATAATCCGCCGTATTACGGTGACCACCTTGAAGCATGTGGGTTAAAAAAGACGCAAGACCTCTTTGCATTTTGGGGGCACGTCGAAATGTTAGACCAGTTGGATGCCAAAATGTCCTTCATTATGACGGAGGCGACTCGTCGTCTCAATATTACCCTGCGCCCGATGAACACGCGTCGATTTCGGGAAGAAGTCCGAATGTTTCTTGAAATCTACAATCGGTCTTTGGTGGGAACGTGGGGATTTGTGCCCCTAACGGCGGCAGAAATAGATCGTTTTGCGGGTGGCCTGCGAAGGTTGATTGCGCCAGAAATGACCGCCGTCGCCGAAGTGGAAGGCAAGCCGGTCGGAGCGGTATTTGCCCTGTTGGATTACAATCCGCGAATCCGTGCCATCAACGGGCGATTGTTTCCGTTTGGATTCCTTCGATTGCTATGGAATCGAAGGGCGATTAAACGCGTCCGCATGATCAGTACCAATGTGGTCCCGGAGTATCAGAAGTGGGGAGTCGGACTGCTATTGCTGGCACAGCTCGTACCGACCATCAAATCATGGGGAATCAGCGAAGCGGAGTTTTCTTGGGTTTTAGAGAGCAACAAACTATCGCGCGGCACATTGGAAAAGGGTGGCGCGAAGCTTGACAAGACCTATCGTCTCTATGACGCGGTGCTGTCCGATCTCCATTGAATGCTCCGTCGCTCGGTTCCATTTTGCCGTACACGACGACGCGACTTGGGGGCGTCGGCGGCGAGGAACTTAGGCAAGCGACGGGTGGGAGTTGCTTCAGCGGGCCGCTGGAACACAAGCTTGGCGAGTCCCACCGCCAATGAAACCTCCTCCGTACGATGGTAAGGAGAGTCCGACGGCAACCCTTGCATCAATCGGCGATGCGCCTCAGACAAGGCGTGGTACGGAAGCGACGGAAAGAGGTGATGCAGGGCGTGAAAGCGAGTTCCTACCGGCCCTCAAAATTCACTCAGCCAAACATGATGTGGATAGTTCACGGAATCCAGTAGTTGCTCGACATACGTCATTTCGCCCCCTTGGTTGCTCCACCGGTGGGCTCCCAAGGTCCGGATTGAATTTAATAGGACGATGACGACTCCCGTCAGATAGGCATGAATCACGAACGGCAGTGAAGAATGGCCCAACACCAGCGGCGGAACAACGGCAACTCCCCAGCACCAGGCAAAACAACAAGCTTCTTGCCAACGGATTTCTTGCAATACACGGGGGCTAGGCAATGGCCGAATATAGCTGGGATCCATGACCATGGTGGAGCACCGTGCGTGAACCCAGGTCCTTACCGCAGGGAAAACCCACGCAACGGGTGTTAGAATAAGGAAGCGGAACACGGCCAAAATTGGAATAATAAAGCTCCACGATAGGTAGAACACCAAAAAAAACACGCGAAAATGTGCCAGCGGAAGATATTCGCCGTCATGGTGTGTGCCATAGTGACTACGGCGATGGTGATCGATATGTGGGTAGTAAACAAACAGCGGCATGAGGAAGGGAATGCCACAGAGCAGATTCCATGCGTGGCGGAATTGAGACATGTGGTCGTTGCGCTGGTGGACTAATTCGTGGATGAACATGGCTGCCCGATAGAACAGTAGGCAAGAGGCAAGAAACCAGGTAACTTGTGACCACTGACCCGTCCAACCCTGATGCGGTACCCAGAGTGGCCCACCGCGGACGCGCTGAAAACAGAATATTCCCAAAAAGTACGTGCCGAGAAAATCGGTCCAATAAATAGCGAGGTTCGGCGGAAACAAATCCTTGACCAAGGAGCGGGCTTCTGCAATCGAAAATGGAGACGTGATTTTGTCAGTCTTGCCGATCATGGCTCTATACCTGTGTAATACGTCCAGTAGGTATGTCGTCGAACGGGTTTCCTTTAACCGTCACGGACCGAGGGGCCGCGGCGCTTACGATTCCTTAGAAGGCTGAAATCGAAACCGCGCAATCCGATATCGGTAACGCAGGAACGAATTTTTAGACAAGAGCCAGGGGGGGCTTATCCCCCCAATCCGGAACCAATATGGTAACTTGATTTTTCGGTACTTTTTCACGGAATTGTTCATCGTGGCCGGGCGGTCCCCTTCGGCTGCAGGAACTCCCCTGCTGCAGCCGCAAATGGCCGCCACATCGGTGTGAACATTTGTATTTTTAGCGTCGCCCCTTTTGGAAATAATTGCCCCTTGTTTGGCTGATTTTTTGGGCCTACGGGGCGAGCGAAACCATGACGTCAGATCTGCCGATGCGAGAGATAGTGGCCACGGGCCTGGGCGTCATTAGCCCTGTTGGGCAAGGCCAGGGGCATAACGTTGGGTCCGCTTATTGGCAGGCGCTGCTGCAAGGCGCATCGGGGGTTCGTGCGCTTCGGGCGTGGGATGCGAGCCGACAGCCAGTTCAGTTCGGTGGCGAATTGTTGGATTTTGAGCCCAAACAGCTGATTCGCCCCCGGAAAAGTCTCAAGGTCATGTCGCGAGAAATTCAAACAGCTGTCGCTGCAGCGAGCCTCGCCATCGACGACGCTGGTTTCGGTGAGCCCGGCAACGAAATTGACCCCCTGAGGATGGGGATTGTTCTCGGTGCCGAGATGCTTTACGCCGAACTCGGTGAATTGGCAGATTTATTTCATCATTGTGTCTCCGACGGTGATTTTCGCGTGCAGCTATTCGGAGAACAGTTTCCATTGCGGGTCTATCCCCTCTGGTTACTGAAGTACCTGCCGAACATGTCTGCCTGTCATGTGAGTATCGCTCACAACGCTCAGGGCCCTTGCAATACGTTGGTTTCCGGTGATGTTTCCAGTCTGCTGGCGGTTCTCGAGGCGGCTCGGGTGATTCAACGGGGGGCCGCCGACTTTATGTTAACTGGGGGCAGTGGTTCGCGGCTCATCATGACCCCGTTGGTCTTTCGGGGTGACCGGCAACTTTCCCGTCGAAATGATGATCCAACGGCAGCGTGCCGGCCGTTTGATTTGGCACGGGACGGAATGGTGAATGGTGAGGGTTCCGCCGTGATGGTGCTTGAACACCGCGAACATGCCGTACGGCGAGGAGCGAGAATACTCGCGACGTTCCTGGGGGGGGCTGCCACGCACGCAACGCGACCCGATCGTGAAAGCAAAAGAGCTGCCGTCCGTCAGTCGATTCAGCGTTGTTTATCCAATGCTGGTGTCTCTCCCGATCAGGTTTGCCATGTCAATGCCCATGGTCTAAGTACTCCCGAGAGTGATATTGCGGAGTCACAGGGCATCACGGACGTTTTGGCCCAAGTGCCCGTGATTGCCCCCAAAGCGAATTTTGGCAATCTCGGGGCGGGTTCTGGTGCTGTAGAAATGGCCGCCAGTATTTATGGGCAAATGTATGGTGAGTTGCCACGTCATCCGAATTATCGCGAACCGGATCCCAATTGCGCCGTGAACGTTGTTCAGCAAACGAGGCTCGCCCAACCCGGGGCGTGGCTTAAGTTGGGAATTGCAGCGTCGGGTCAGGTGGTGTGCCTTTGCTTTGGCCCCTAATCGGCCAGGCGCCTCAATCGCACAGCCGCCTCAATCCCCCACTATAGGCGGCACAATTGTTGTAATCCGCACAGAAAATTGGCCCTCTCTGGCTGTCCCGCAGTTCCGTATGCGATCTACGTTGACCCGTCACAACGTGTGACGTACATAGTCAACATCAGCTCTTAGGTTTCGAAGTAGTCGAGTTGGTCCCAGCGGCCAGTCGATGGCGTGGCAGAAGGTACAGAAAGCGAAAGTGTCCATGGGTGGCTCGCTGCTCCTGATCGATGATGACCGACTCGTACGTGAATCGATGGCGTCCTGGCTGCGAGAGCAGGGCTACCTGGTCGACGCGGCCGTTGGTTGCAGTGAGGCCTACCGACGCCTGGAAACCAAACGGTATGACGTCGTTTTGGCGGACGTTCGACTCGAAGACGGTGACGGTTTTCAGATCCTGGCCCATTGCCGGGAAAAACATCCGGAGACGACCGTAACCCTAATAACCGGTTATGCAACGGTGGATACGGGTGTGGAGGCGTTGCGAGCCGGCGCGTTTGACCTGCTCACCAAGCCCCTCATTGACCGCGAATTGGAACTGTCCATCGAACGTGCCTTTTCTCAGCGCAAAGTTATCGAAGAGAATCAGCGGTTACGCGAAAAACTGGACGAGCGTGATCATTTGGAACATATCGTCGGCAAAGACGATCGCATGAAGAGGGTGTTTGACGTCATCGAAAGCGTTGCTGATACCCGAGCGACGGTATTGATTACCGGCGAAAGCGGCACCGGCAAGTCGATGCTGGCCCGGGCAATCCATCGACGGAGTAACCGTCGCGAGCAGCCGTTTGTGGAAGTCGCCTGTGGTGCTCTAACCGAGTCGCTCTTGGAAAGCGAGCTATTTGGGCATGTCGCTGGCGCCTTCACGAACGCCGTGCATGATAAGATGGGAAAATTCAAGCAGGCCGACCGTGGCACTATTTTTCTTGACGAAATTGGCACGGCATCGATGAGCATGCAGGTCAAGCTGCTCCGCGTGTTACAAGAACTACAATTTGAACAGGTTGGGGGTACCAAGACTTTTAAGGTGGACACGCGTGTCATTCTGGCGACCAATGAGGATCTTTCGCAGGCCGTGGCCTCGGGGCGTTTCCGCCAAGATCTATTTTATCGCGTCAATGTCATCAATCTTGAAATCCCGCCGTTGCGGCAGAGGGCCGGCGATATTCCTCTGCTGGCACACCGCTTTTTGCAACAAATTAGCGCCGATGCCGGTAAAAAGGTGACCGAATTCACGGCGGAATCGCTCCAGTTGCTCCAACAGCATTCGTGGCCGGGAAATGTCCGAGAGCTGCAAAACGTCGTGGAACGTGCCGTTCTTCTAGGGAAGGGATCATCGGTTTCGGTCGAAGACTTGCCGCCAGAAGTCCGCGGTTCACGTGTCTTGACTGTGGCGGCGGCGTCCAGCGGAAAGTCTCTCAAAGGTGCCCTCTCGGGACCGGAGCGGGACATTATTCTGCAGGTATTGGAAGCAAATGGATGGAATCGCAATGCGACCGCCGACGCACTGGGCATCAATCGCACGACCCTCTACAAGAAAATGAAGCGGCTTGCCCTGGAAGGGGATCGCACCCTTTTTGGGAAGGCCTAGCCGCACGTTTTGCAGCGTTCCAGGTCGTTCTACCGCGTGTGCAAGGATTGCCCATTCAACTATGCCGATGGCAGAACGTCGATTGTTGGCGGACATGACTGCGTTGCTATGGCCCTCAGAAAAGTGAGGTTGGTAAAATGTCAATTTCGGTCCTCATAGCCGACGACCATGAAGTGGTTCGTACGGGACTAGCGGTGATCTTGCGCGATGAAGCGGATATAGAGATCATCGCGGATGTTTCCACGGGCCAAGAGGCGGTCGACATGGCGATCGAACTGCGTCCGGATGTCGTACTTATGGACGTGCGGATGGGCGAAACGGACGGTCTTGACGCTGTGGATGCCATTCACGACCAACTGCCCGACTTGCCGATTGTGATGCATTCGATGAGCAACAATCCCACGTATGTTGCGCGGTCCATTGCGTTAGGAGCATGGGATTACGTCCTGAAAGGATCGCCTGTTCATGAACTCATGGCGGCCATTCGTCGTGCAGCTCACGGTGAGTCGCCGCCGAAGGAAAGCCTGATACAGACCGTGCGGGCAGCGATGTCAGAAAATCGCGGCAAGTGCGACGCGTGTCCGGAACTTACTCGTCGAGAGATCCAAGTGCTTCGACACTTGGCCCTCGGGCTCAGCAACCGTGAGATCGGTCGCTCCATGGATATCAGTCTGGAGACCGTAAAGGAACACGTGCAAAACGTCCTACGAAAAACCAATGCCACTGACCGCACGCAGGCAGCGGTGTGGGCCGTTCGCGCCGGTATGGGCGCATAACCATCACCATTTCTTGAGCGTGGTCGCGTGGGGTCGGCGGTTCTGCCGTGCGACTATTGCGGGATATCTTCCAGTGATTTTTTGCGATAACTAAGGTCTAGCAGGTCCATGGGATGAAAGAACCGCAGGCCGGCGTTTTGCTGCCGCGCGTGTCGAGCCATCTGCAGTAGGCACCCAGCGTTCGCGGTGACGACAATGTTGGCTTTCGTGCTGGCAATGTGTCCAAGCTTCCGTTTCCCTAGCCGGTCGGCCATTTCAGGCTCGGTGAGGTTGTACGTGCCGGCAGCGCCACAGCACACTTCGCTTTCCGTGAGAGGTGTCCACTCCAGCTGAGGAATCTGTTGAAGGATTCGTCGCGGCGCTTCCGTAATACGTTGGGCATGTGCTAGGTGACATGCGTCGTGATAGGTGGCACGTCCCATGAGTGGCCCTTGCGGCGGAATTAAACCCAATCGGTCCAAGAATTCATGTACATCTTGGACCTTGCCCGCCATGGCCGTTCGCTCCGGCTGCAACTCGTCGTGCCAGTGGTGCCCATAATCTTTGAGCATGGACCCGCAGCCCGCCACATTCACGATGATGGCATCGACTTCGGAGGATTGGAATGCGCGTAGGTTTTGGTCAGCGAAATTCTTGGCTGGTTCCGATTGACCGCCGTGATAGTGAATGGCACCGCAGCAGACCTGTGCCGATGGAATGATCACGTCGCAGCCATTTTCTTGCAGTACCCGCGCGGTGGCCCAATTCGTCGGACCGAATAAAGCGTCTCCCACGCAGCCTCGGAAAAGTGCCACTCGAGCTCGACGCTTCCCCTTCGCGGGAAGTACCTGGGGAAATGACGACTGAGGCGGTGGGACGGTGGGCAACATCGTTACCAACTGCCGAACGCGAGGAGGCAACCAACGGAGAATTCCGCTACCGAAGAGCAATTGGTCCAGTCGCATCCGTTGACTCCAGCGCGCGAAACGCAGTGCCGCCTTCATCCGGTTAGCGTAGGGGAAGAGCCCAAATAGAATCCAGCTTTGGAACCAATCACTCCCCTTGGGCTTGTGTTGTTCCATGGCGACGCGAAACGGTTCAATCAGGCGTCCATACTGTACACCGGACGGACACGCGGTTTCGCATGCGCGGCAATCCAGGCAGAGTTCCAAATGTCGCTCGATTTGTGGCGTCAAATCGACTCGAGCGTCTGTCACCGCTCGCATCAAATAAATTCTGCCCCGCGGGCCATCATTCTCGTTACCTAGCTCCAGATAAGTGGGGCAGGCAGCAGTGCAAAGGCCACAATGGACACAATCCAGGAATCGTTCGTAGGGAATATCGGACCCTAGGGCTGCTGGCGGAGCAGATTTCTGTTGTAAGTCGACGAATGACTCGTTCATGAGGAGATAAACCGTTGAGGGTTGAGGATGCCGTTGGGATCGAATTGACGTTGGAGACTTCGCATGAGTTGCCACGGTACGGTTGCTCCACCCCACATCATTTCATGCGTTAGCTCCTGCCCTGTAGCATGATAGGTCAGGGTTAGATGACCGCCCAGCCGCATCGCCAGCGGCGTAAGGTTTTTGGTAAAAGTTTGGGTTAGTCCGTCGGATGGGTAGTTCGGTAAACGAACGTCGACGATCCCGGAGCCCGCTTGGGCGAGGATCTGCGCCGTCGGGAGCAATTCTTGAATCGACCGTAGCATTTGCACGGTGGAATGTGGCAGGACATGGGCCCGAAAGCGAACAACAGCGTCGCCCGAAACGGCGAATTCTTGCCAGCGACTCCAGGTCTCCTGAGTTTCTGCATCGCGCAATACTGTTTCTACCGTCAAGCCTGCTTCGCGTAACTCAGCGCCCATCTGGTCAATTTGCCAATCGACTTCGACGCTGGTGCCTTCGTAAGCGATGCCGAAAATTCCCCCCCCTATCGCTTCCGACGAGCCTGCTTCGAGTTGGACAGCCACTGGCGTGGTGCGCGAAGTGTTGAGTCGATCCAACCAGTTCTCCGCGCGCTTCCCATCGTCGATCCGGACCATCAGGATCGCACAAGATCGAGGACGCGGACGAAGCTTCCAGGTCACTTGTGTGATAATAGCGAGCGTTCCACGTGACCCCGACAACAATCGGCAGAAATCGTAACCAGCGACATTCTTGACGACCCGTCCGCCCGCTTGAAAGGGGACGCCCCGTCCATCGATGGCCCGGATGCCGATGACGAATTCTCGCGGTGTGCCGTAGCCGAATCGTCGCGGACCCCCAGCGTTGGTAGCGACAATTCCTCCCACCTGTGCCCGCGAAGCGCAAGGTGGGTCGAGCGGCAGCCATTGTCCCTCGGCACGCAACGTATTCTGTAGCTGGTCAAAATTCATACCGGCTTCGACGGTGATCGTCATGTCACGTGCGGGATACTCCACGACCCGATCCATGGCTGCCAAGGAAAGTCCGATCCCTTCCCGTGTGACCGGCAAACCCATCTGCAGGCCTGTTCCTGCCCCGAGCGGATAGACGGGCTGTTTTTTCGGGCCTGCCGCCTTGAGGACCGCAATGAGTTCTTCTTCGGTTGAGGGACAGATGGTGTCTACCAGAGGTAGTGGGCATTCGTGATTCGTCGTCGGCATCGTTCGCGTTCCTAGGGCTTTGCGACTAAAGTGCGGCTCTTCTGCCTGGATGTATTTGTTCTGCGCCGCAAGCACCGGCGGTTGGTAGCATCTTTCCCGGACTCAATTTTCCCGTCGGGTTCCAGACATCCCGAAATCGTTCCATTACTTCCAGGTCTTGAGGACTAAACATGGATGCCATGAATGACAGTTTTTCTACGCCAATTCCGTGCTCACCCGTCACACTCCCACCACAATCGAGGCATTCCTGCAGAATGTCGTTACTTGCCAGCATCACACGACGCAATTGTTGTTGATCTCGTTCGTCGAACAAAATAATCGGGTGGATGTTGCCGTCGCCAGCGTGAAATACATTGACGATGCGTAAATCGTGCTGCTGACTAATTTCGCGGATGCGACGCAGGATATGTGGCAGCTTGGTGCGCGGGACCACGCCGTCTTGCGTACAATAGCTGGGGCTAAGTCGGCCAATGGCTCCAAAGGCTTGCTTACGGCATTTCCAAAGCTTAAGTCGCTCCTGCTCCGTCGCCGCTAATCGGACCTCGCGAGCCTTGGATTGCATACAGATGTCGATGATTTCTTGGCGTTGCGCATCGAGGCCAACATCCAGGCCATCGATTTCAATCAGCAAGATAGCACCCGCATCCAACGGGAATCCGAATTGAAATGCTTGCTCCACGGCCACGAGGATACCCTGATCCATCATCTCTAAGGCTGCGGGTATGATGCCGGCGCCAATCATTTCGCTTATCGCGAGTGTGGCATCGTCTACTGATTCAAAAACGCCCAGCATCGTGCGGCAACTTTGGGGGTCACGCGTCAGGCGGACCCAGACTTTCGTGACGATTGCCAAAGTACCTTCGCTGCCGACAAGGGCTCCTGTCAGATTCAGTCCGGGATACTCGTCCAGCGGCCCCCCAAGTTGGATCACTTGGCCATCGGACATGACACACTCGATTCCTAATACGTGGTTGACGGTTACGCCATACTTGAGCGTGTGCGGACCCCCGGAATTGGTGGCTACGTTGCCGCCGATTGTGCAAGCACCTTGGCTTGACGGATCGGGTGCGTAGTGGAAGCCCGATCCCTTCAGTTCTCGCGTGAGCCAAGCGTTTACCACACCAGGTTCCACGACGGCGTATCGGTCACGCAGATTGATCTCGAGGATGCGTCGCATCCTTGTCAAGACAATCATCACTCCGCCACCGACGGGCAGGCAACCGCCGGCCAAGCTCGTACCAGCGCCGCGAGGTAGAAATGGAACGCCCGCCGCATGGCAGAACTGAACAATCCGAGAAACCTCCTGCGTCGTTTCGGGAAATACCACGATGTCGGGCGAGTCTTTTTCCAGAACGAATCCGTCGCACTCGTAGACGAGTGTATCGGATCGAGCTGTGAGCAATCGTTCGTTGCCCACGATCTCGCGCAATTGTTGGGCCAACGTAACCGTTGAGTTTGCCATAGTCATATGCGGACGATTTTCCTGCGATGCATTCATGTCGAGCGGCTATCTATCGATTTGGTGTCTCAACGTTTTACCGTGTCACCGATGCGGAGTCCATGATTCGAGGCGCCAGGCGATCGACGACCGATTCACCGATATTCAGCGAAGAGGTTGCGGCCGGAGATGGAGCGTTGCAGATATTGATAACACGCTCCGTTTCGCAAATCAGGAAGTCATCAACCATCTGGCCGTTACGTGTCACTGCCTGTGCACGAACGCCTGCGGGTGCCGCGACGAGATGCTCGCTCCGTATCTCGGGAACCAGCCGTTGAAGAGCGCGTACGAACGCTCCTTTGTTGAGCGATCTCCAGATTTCGCCCGCACCCATCCGCCAATAACGGGCTGCTAATTTCAGGAAGCCGGGATAGGTCAACGATTCCCAGAGGTCTCCCCAATGAATGTCCGTCTTGCGGTAGCCTTCGCGGGCCAACGCCAGAACGGCATTCGGTCCGCATTCTACGCCCCCCTGAATCATGCGAGTAAAATGAACTCCGAGGAACGGAAAGTTCGGATCGGGAACAGGGTAAATCAGGGAACGGCAGAGATGCTCCGCCTCCGGTTTTAATTCGAAGTACTCGCCCCGAAACGGTATTATTTTGGCGCCGGCGTCCTGGCCGCTTTGCCGCGCTACGCGATCGCTGTAGAGACCAGCACAGTTGACCACCCAACGGGTCACGAATTCACCCTGCGAAGTCGAGACAATGACCTGCTGACCCTGCTGTCGCATGCCGATCACTCGCGTTCCGCGTTCCAAGGCAGTTCCCCCAGCGCCGAGCAAGCTGGCGAGCTTGTGGCAGACCTGTACGTAGTCAACAATGCCGGTCTCGGGGACGTGGATCGCCGCAATGCCCGCTGCATGAGGCTCCAACTCGCGCAGTCGTGAAGAATCGATTTTCTCGCAGAGAACGCCGTTATCGAGCCCCCGCTGGAAGATCTTGTCGAGCAACGGCAACTCATGTTTCTCCGTCGCGACGATAACTTTGCCGCAGATGTCGAACGGAATTGCGTGCTCAGCGCAAAACGCTTCCATCGCCTTTTTTCCGGCACGGCAGTTAAGTGCCTTGAGGGACCCGGGTTGGTAGTAGATGCCTGAGTGTAAAACCCCTGAGTTGTGGCCGGTTTGATGCTGGCCGAACTCAGCCTCTTTTTCCACGAGAGCGATCTGGACCTTGGGAAAGCGGGCAAGTAAACGGTAGGCGGTGGCCAATCCAACAATGCCGCCCCCTACAACCAATACGTCCACGGTCCGTGACATTTGCGAGTTGCTCTTTTCGTTTCTGCAAAAGGTAGGAAAGTTAGCGTCCACATCATAATGCCCGCAGTGAAGCAGGGGAACATCTTGCGAACACTGATTTTACTGCCTATGATTTTGGCACCTATTTTCCCCTCCCAGGCACACCGCGATGCCCACCCCGTTTCTTACGGCGCTTCGTTTTTTCATTGGCCACTCTCCCCGATCTTCGACGTGCTTTGCCGCCGTCGTCATGGTCGGTGTCTTGGTGGGTGGGGTGCGTTGGGAGACGAACACCGCCGCGGAAACGCCGGGGCCGTCCGAGCCGCCCCCCGCCGATGCTGACGAGTATTTCGAATTGCTCACGCTATTCACAAATGCTCTGGATGAAATTGATCGCAATTATGTCCAACCGGTTAGCCGCCGAGAACTGATGGAGGCCGCCATCGAAGGGATGCTGAAGAAGTTAGATCGGCATTCGAGCTATATTCCGCCCCAAGGCTTAGACGACCTGAAAACGGATGTGGAAAGTGAATTTGGCGGTTTAGGAATTCGCATCTCGGCGGATAAAGGTAGTTTAATTGTCATTAGTCCCTTGTATGCATCCCCGGCCTACCGGGTTGGTATTGAGGCGGGCGACGCAATCCTTTCGATCGATGGTATGAGTACCGATGGTATGTCGATTGATCAGGCGGTGCATAAACTCAAAGGACCAGTCGGCAGCGAGGTCGTTCTTGTTGTTCGCCATGAACTGCAAGGAAAAATTGAAACGTTGCGGGTAAGCAGGGAGGTTGTCCGCGTCCAGTCGGTGCTGGGATATCGACGACAGCCCAATCATGCTTGGGACTATGTGCTCGATGCGAATCAAAAAATTGGCTATCTCCGCATCACTTCCTTCGGCCGCCATACGGGGCAGGAACTGCGTGATGCCCTTGTGCAAATGCAACAGCAAGGAATGGAATCATTAATCCTGGACCTCAGATTCAATCCAGGAGGGTTGCTCTCGGCGGCGGTTGAAGTGAGCGATTTGTTTTTGGCTACCGGCAGAATTGTCAGTACGTCGGGACGCAACGTGGTCGCTAGAAGTTGGGATGCGGTAGCCGAAGGCACGTTTGATCGATTCCGCATGGCGGTGCTGGTGAACCGATACAGTGCCAGCGCCAGCGAAATCGTATCTGCTGCGCTCCAAGATCATGGCAGGGCGGCGATTGTCGGTGAAAGAACCTGGGGGAAAGCCAGCGTGCAGAATATCATCGAACTCGAAGGAGGACGCAGTGCACTCAAGCTAACAACTGCGGGTTACCAGCGTCCGAGCGGTCGGAACATTCAACGCTATCCTGGTAGTCCCGAAGAGGATTGGGGTGTGCAACCCGATCCTCAGCTGGTGGTACAGGCGACGTCTGAGGAAATGGACCTGTTGCAAAAACATCAAAGTGAACTTGATCTGTTGCGGCGTGTGACGCCGCCGGAAGAACCTCAGTTCGTGCCGGTCAAAGATGTCCAAGTCAACCAAACGACGGAAGTTCCGTTCGTTGACCGACAGCTTCAAAAGGCGATCGAATTTCTTCAGACCCAATATGCAAAACGATGACCGTTTCGCCGGTGAATCTTTGGTAATTCAGCGAGATTGGGCGTCATGAAGTTCTTACTTCTAGAGAGTACATGTGACGAAACAGCTGCCGCCGTCGTGACCGACGATCTGCAGGTACTTGCCTCGATCGTCGCTTCGCAAGATGAAGTCCATCGGCCCTTTCAAGGTGTGGTACCAGAGTTGGCAGCACGAGCCCACTTGGATCATGTCCTGCCAGTGATCGAATCGGCGTTGCAAAGTGCATCATGCGAACTAAGTGATATCGATGCGATTGCTGTGGCGAATACTCCGGGGCTCGCTGGTTCCTTGTTGATTGGTGTTACTGCCGCCAAGACGTTGGCCTGGGTATTGGACATACCCCTGCTGGCAGTGAATCATGTTCACGCGCATTTATATGCGTGCCGATTGTTCGAGCGACGTGATGTTTTTCCGTGTGTCGGGCTTGTGGTAAGCGGTGGACATACGAGCCTATTCGATTGCCATTCACCGTGCCATTTCGAATTGCTCGGGGGAACGATCGATGACGCTGCTGGCGAGGCCTTCGATAAAGTTGCTGCGATGATGGGACTACCTTTTCCTGGGGGACCCGCCGTGGCTCGTTTGGCCGCACAAGGCGATCCGGCGGCCTATGCATTTCCACGTTCGTTTCTACGGGAAACCGATCGACTTCAATTTAGCTTCAGTGGACTCAAAACGGCTGTGCGGTACGCCATTACAGGGCCTGGCGATAGACGTGATCCGCAGTCGATCGCATTGAGTTCGGAACAGAAGGCTGATTTGGCAGCTAGTTTTCAGCAAGCGGTAGTCGATTGTCTGGTTGACAAGTCGTGTCGCGCGGTCGCTCGTACGGGCCGGGACAGACTATGTGTAGGTGGTGGAGTTGCTGCGAACGAATGTCTCCGCGAAGCGTTACGTGTCGCCTCGCAGAATCAACGGTTCGAGCTTTGTATTGCCCCAACCGAGTTATGCACAGACAATGCCGCCATGGGAGCCATCGCCGTGGAGCGCTACCGAGCCGGCTTGTTTGAGCAGCTTGATCTCGATATTGGACCGGGACTGGTACGATAGGGTAGATGCCGAATACTTCAGCAATCTTGTCGGTTTCCCCTAGAAACCGCCCCCCCCGCCAAATCCGCCGCCGCCAAATCCGCCGCCCCCGAAGCCGC
>JAQCHP010000197.1 GCA_027619595.1 Planctomycetota bacterium | reverse complement strand
TCCCCCTGTATCACAACCTCGGAGCACTACCCGAAAGGAAATTTACCCACGAATTCTTCTGAAGAGGCTCATTGCAGGCGGCGTTACTTGTTTGCGGTGTGCTCGCAAGTGACTCGGAACTAAGCCAGAAGTCCCGCGCGGAGGCGGTCCAACACCTGATCGCTCATCACCTAGACTGCCCTGATCTCGCGAAACTCGTCATTCAAAACGCCGGCCGCCTGGAGGACGATAGCAACCTTAGGCTATGTCAGGCGATCATTCAAAAGGAATCCAATAAACCGCTTGTCGCTGCGGCACGTATCGGAATTGCGCTTCACAAGCTTCAAGAGATTAGTCGCGGAAAGATCGCTTCGGTCGAAGCCATACTTGCTATGCGTGCGGAAGTGGAAGAACTGGCAAAACAATTGGAATCACAAGACGAGAAACTTGCACAATACGCGACGCAAATTCGTAACCTACTAGCCGCGGAGCGAGTGGGCTTGGAGGCCTATGGTATTGAAGGCATCGATGTGCAAGGCAAAGAGTTTGCACTCAAAGAATACCAAGGAAAGGTTGTCCTGCTGGATTTCTTTGTCGATTGGTGTCCTTGGTGCAAACGAATGTACGAACATAATCGAGACCTGGTCACTCACTACGCAAACCGTCCGTTCGCGATTTTGGGTGTCAACGCTGACAATCAGCAAATCCTGGAACGTCTTACGAACGATGCAACGGTAACATGGCGATGTTGGGCTGACGGTCAAGGTGGCCCGATCTCCGAAAAATGGCAGGTAGATTCGTACCCGAATTTGGTACTCGTCGACCATCGAGGCATCGTACGTCGTCGTTTTCGGGGATCGCCCGGCCAGCAGGAATTGGACCAAGCGATCGAGCAGTTGGTGGGTGAAGCGGAGTCAGACACGTTAAACCCCTGAACGCGGATTGGGTCGGCCATTCCATGGACCTGTCTTGGAATCGTTGCCCTGCTCCATGAACACGACCCCTGGCCGGCAGATGCGGTTCTAGAAGTTGCCATACCGCATTAACTCCGCACTCCATGCCTGAATAATTAGTGGGTAGGTACTTTATTGAGCGTGTAGTAGGCTTCGGTGGGGAACAGATCGAATCCCTCTGGGATCGACATGAGTTGAAACGCAAAAACGTTTCCAGGCCGCATGGCTCTAAGTAGCAATCTTGCGCTGTTTTCATCGGGCGAGACGATGACACGTTCGATCGGTTCCAGCCGTCGTGTTGTGTTGTCCCGTGGATGTACTTCTCTTGAAAAGGACTCCACTCGGTACGACATCGGGCTGCCGGCCCAAGTCGCCGGCACCGGCTTCGTCCAGGTTATCTCGAATCCGTCATGCCGAGCGGCGATATGTGCGATGCCCGGCAATAGATCTTCCGGCGACCAGCGAAATCTTAATATCTCCCCCACGTTCGTGCCGGCTCCCCAGCCACTCTCCCGAAAGGAACCGACGTACACATCTCCTTGCGGGGAAACGCCGCAGCTTACCGCCCCCAACAATGGACTGCCTTGTGTACCTACTGGCCGAGTCAACGGGTAAACCGCTCCCTGTACCTCGCCATCCACCTCCTGCAGACTCATTCGAACGAGCCCCTGTAGATCGTACTCACATCCAACGATCTGCCCGCTCAAGGGGCCAAAAGCGTGTTCGGCCGACCCGATCAAGAAGGATATTCCATTAACACTTCGCGTCCAAGGATGCGGGATATTGATCGACGGAACATGGACGGTTGGCGGGGGTGAATTTCGGTCGATGTAATTCACAAATCCAAAGTTACGTCCATCTCTCACATGATTCAGCTCATTGAACGAATTAGAGTCGCCTTCGTTGTCCGTGACAAAAATCGCACCATCTGCACGCCGAGCGATACCCATCGCGTATCGGTGTCCACGAGAAACTTCCTCCACTTGGAACTCCCTTGGGTTCGCCACCGTAGGCACGCGTGGCATCAGACGCAAGACGCAACCTCGCCACCGCGCGGCTGGTTGGGTGCGTTCGTCGGTTTCGCAACCGGTGGCAATGTAATAGCAACCGTCTTCGCCCCGCGGTAGTCCAATGGCCCAGTCGTGGTAGTCGGCGGTGTGTCCCCATCCCGATGCGACTGTTTGGAAAGACTCCAAGAAACCGTCGCCATCTGCGTCGCGGCAACGTAACAAGCCCGTTTTATCAATGACGTCAACATAGTCGCGTTCCGCGTGCATACCGAAGGGAGCAGCCAGTGTCGCGGAGGCCAAGGTCATTGCTTCTCCCAGGCCGTCTCCGTCTTGATCCGAGATCCTCCAAATCCTTCCGTCGAGCGATGCAACGAACATCTCCCCGCGCGGCGACCAACTAAACGCGGTAGGTAGGACTGGCTCGTTCGTCGGAACGGGGACAACTCCGAAACCGGGCGCTATGCCGGTCAGGCGTTCTGCGGAACGACGCGGCGGCGTTGAAACGAGCGTCCCGATATACCGTTCGGAAACCGACGGAGCGCCGTAGTGCAGAGACCATTCCCCTTTTTCCACCGTATGGCCGGAGTTAGACCGCGCGCCGCGATACCACTCTGCGTCGGCCAAACTACCCTGATCTACACATATTGTCGCTCGTGAAGTGTCGGTGTTTGTTTGGCTATTCGTGGCAACGGAGGTGTGCACGATCTGCGGTCCGTTATTGCCGGCAACCCGTAACTCTAGTTGCCAGTTCGCTGGCACGTCCTGAGCGATTACTTGGCGATGCCACCCAATCCAACCACGCCTTGGATCGCTCCAGGGGACCACTTTCTGTTGAATGTTCACCACCACCGGTGATACGTGTTGGATGTCGAAATGCAACCGGTACTGCCAAGTAACCCCACCGTCTTCGTGCCACCAGCGGTCAAGCTCCGTCACAAATTGACCTTGCCTTTGGGGTTCAATTGACAGCGTGGGGGCGGTACCTCCGCTAGCGACAAGTCGAAATTCCGGCGCTCCCTTGGGCGTGAGCCACGACGGCTGAGTGACTTCCCAAACCCAAGTCTTTCCCAACACAAGCTGCGCAGCTACGTCACCGGGCCACCAACCGGCGACTTCCGCGTGCTCAAGGTCGAATAAAAGGCTATGTCGGTTACTGAGGCCAATCACAAGTGGTTTGATGTACTCCCGTTCGGGGATACGTTGGGTTGTAGCCGTGTCGAGCCCCGCATACCCAGCGATACGCGTTACGTCGGTAATCACATGGGCACGCGTTGTCCTATCCGATGCAGAATGACCTGGCTGACGCAGGACTTGATAGGCGTTCGGGCGCGGTGGGCGAACATGAGGGTCGCTGAGTATTCGCCACAGTGCCTCAATCTGCGTCGGTAGATGATCGTCCAGAATCCCGGGAACGGGGACTCGCACCGCAGGCATTTCGACACGGGGCACCATCCGTGTCGGCTGATCGAGCCATCGAACGAACCATTCGGGTCGAATTCGTTGCGATATTCCAGCAAGTTGCGGTCCGCGCCCACGTCCAGATTCGAGCGACGGAGCGACAATTCCAATTTCGTGACAACTGATACAACCAAATCCGTTCGCTGTGACAAGCCTTGCCCCGACCGAGCCCAGCGACTCAACGTCCAACCGCGATTGAACGAAAGGGTCTTCCGAGTCCAATTGCTCGTGCCAACGGTCTTCGGCCGCGAACTCTTGTGCGAATTGCTGTGATTCTTTGTCGTCGAGGTGCGGAAAGGTTGGCATATGCACATCGAGGTAGGGCCTCACTTTTGCCTGGCCTTGAATCGCCGCCAATAGAGTTTGATCGCTAAGTTTTTGTCCCACGTGATCTAGCGACGGGGGCAAAGACGCGGCCTCTCGCACGGTTAGGTGCGGATACGCTTGTGTCACATGCTTCACGACGGGCATTAGCCCAGTATGCGTACCACGGGAATGACACCCCAGGCACCCCTTTTGTTGCAACCGAGTCGTGATCGAGGCTGGTGAATCGGCAACGAGACCTCGATCAATCGACCAAAAATGTTGCAATGCATCTCGCTCAACTGAGCTCACTGAGATATGGAGAGATCGGTTGCGCGATCGTTGCGTTGGCTCTACTGCGTGGTCCGCCACACTTGCTGGCGATACGTCGGTATCCATACACCCACGTCGCCAAGCCAGTTCGTCGGTTCCGATCGAAATAGGGTCGTGAGACGGAGGCAAAATCGCGTCTTCGAAATGACACGACGCACAACGCAATTTTTCGAACAGTAGCCGACCCCGTCCCCATCGTGCGGTTTCCGTCAGCCAACTTGGCGGTTCCCAAGGCGCTACCGGCGCCGCAACTTGAGAATCGTTGCCCGTGGCGACCAAAAAACGGGAAACATTGCCCACATCTTCTGCGGTCCACTCAAATCGAGGCATTTGGTGATTCGGTTGTAGATCGGCTGGATTCAACAACCATTTCCGAAAGAAATTGATGGGTCGCTTGCGTCCAATATGCGTTAGGTCACCACCGGGTAAACCTCCTTCGGTGCCGATCGATTGGTATGTATGGCAAGCGAGACATCCCCTCGTGAGAAACACATCTCGGCCCGCTTCGACCTGTTGTTCCTCCTTCTCTGAAATGAGCGGTGTCTCGACCGAATCCCGGTCGCTATCGTTCTTGTCGAGTTGCCTCGGATCGCTTGTTTCATGCCAAAGAAATGCTGTAATGTCCCTCGCCGACTCGATCGGCAACAGAAAATCAGGCATTCGTGAATTCCCGTTGGATCGATTTTTTGAGGCAACCTGTGCGTCGACAGGATTTGATTCGTCCGCGGGTTGGTGACGAAACGACGCCAGAAATGCCAGGCGTTCGACAAGCCATTCGGGACGGAGTTTGCTCGACAGGTTTCTCAGCGTCGGTGCGGTTCCTTGTCCGACTGGACTGCCATGGCAAGCAGCGCACTGCAGTCGCCGCGACAATCTCTCGCCACTGTCCGACAAGATTACACCCGCACCGTCTGGTGGCATGAACCAGTGGGACGACGCAATTGGCTCGAATCCAAATCCGGGCCCCTTCCACGCTAGGCCATCGACCAATGGAACCTGCATGAAAGGCGTACCAGCACGCCACGTCAAACAAAATGGATGCAGTCCCTGCTCGAGATCCAATTCGAAAGTCTCGTGACGACTTTCGTGTCTGGACTCACTTACGATCCGGTCAACCTGGTCCAATTCTAGCTTGACGTGTCCGTTCGTCCGCAATGCAATTTGGTAGTGGCCAGGTTGATCGACAAGAAGCCAACCCCGCCACGAAATGTTCGTCGGGATAAGTGCAATCTGCCGAGACGGATCGAGCCAGCGCGGCAGATCAACCCTATGACGGTAGGCCGTACCATCGATCCGCCATTCCGCAAGAAGGCCAGTCGATGGCGGCCTCACCGTTGCGTCATCCGCTAGCGCGACCTGTTCCGCTTGTGTTAGCCGTGTGTAAAATGCTCCCAGCAAGCCGCCGATCAACAAGCAATGGAATATTTGTTGCAAGCAGGGTCGCAATGGGTTCAACGGGGGGGTCCTAAGGCGGTTGTAAGAATTCTACAAGCAGGCTCGGATTTCCGACACTGCCTAGTGTACACTATGTCGATGCAGATCCCGCATGGAAGATTGATGCCCGACACGTTGCAAGCCATTGTACGAGAATTCGTCACTCGCGACGGTACCGATCTGTCGTCGGTCGAACGCAGAATGGAGAGCGTGCTCAAGCAACTGGAGTCTGGCCGTCTCGAACTGCATTTCGACAGCGAGTCGGAGTCGTGCAATATTGTGGCGGCTAGGCGCCACTCGTGAAGCGTCCGTACTTCAAACGAAACCCACAGGCACCGCTCCGCGCGTCGCCATTTGCCCCGTCGGAACATCCGTCAGGTTGCATCCTAAACGCAATGTCGCTAGCACTCAGAGAAATTTGGAGGAGAAAAGTCCGCTTTTTTGCGAAGCGAAACGATCGAAATACGTTCCGTCAAGGCAAACGCCAAGTGGGGGGGCCTGCCACGACGAGGGGCCCCTGATCATTGAATCCGTGGAAGCTAGAAAAGGGATCCGCGGAGATCCTAACGTAGCTTTTCCATCGAATTCCTACGCCGCAAGTCGATGACGACTCCGAAAATCATCAGCGAATGAAGGCTCGTTGGCTCCGGAATCGTAGCGGCTTGCCACAGGGAATTGACCTCGCTTTCGGTCAACGCTCGATCCAACCAGATGGAGACCTCGTCCTGGGCGCCTGAGTGCGTCTGCGAACCGGTTGGGTTGGCTGACCTTCCACCGATCTTGGCAAGAGTATTTTCAACCCCGAACCCTGACGCACTCGCCAGCATGTTGGCAGTGCGATTTACGCCATTGACCCAGACCTGAATATTGTCGTAACGCGCAAGCGCTGTCTCACCCGAGGTGGAGACCACGATATGCCACCAGTCGGTCGTGGTGCTCAGACTGAGGTCATTGGCCGAGTTATCGGGAACCTTCAGCGCTTTCACTGCGTTCTTGCCAACGCTTCCAGGGTTGATACCGACGCAGAGACCTTCGAGTTTGCCAACGGCAATCGTCAGGCTTTTCGTCGGGTCGCTCACGTGTTGTTGGTAAAGAGACGATCCCCGCCATCGGATGGACCACCCCTCACAAACATTGCAATGGTCATGGCATTCGCAGCGTAGTCGGCCTGCGGACCTAAGTTCACATGGCTAACGTTATTGCTGAAGTGTGACAGATTGGCTGCCCCGCCAACTCCTGGAATTGGAATCGCTGGATTAGGTCCATTATTGATCGTGACTGGCCCTGGGAAACCCACCTGGCCACCGGGGTAGGCACCACTGAAGACGGCAGGAGCCGCCCTTCCCATCGAATCAATCGCTCCACCGGTCGGGCTGGTTTCGTTCAACTGATAGTAGTACGTCGGGCTCAACGCGATGACTGCGTCTTGATAGTTCGCTGCACGCAACACTCCCGTCGCGACCAGAGTAGTACTAACAAAAATTGCTACGACCGATTTTGACTTGATTATTGCTCGCCTCAACTTGCAGGTTTTTGAACACACTACGATATCGTTGTTGCCGACATCTTTCGCGCATTCGTGCGCATGCCGCAGTTTGCCTACTCAGACAAACTGGCTGGCCTCGTTCCTTGGCGAAATAATTCTCTAGATTCCGTATACGGTGGCAAATTTGGCCGCGAACCGTATCCATCTGTTTGTCGCATGTTCAGACGCAACAAATTGATAAAAATTTTGGGAATCTAGTCATAGCAATTGCTGAAATTACGCCAACTGCCTGGCTTAAAAGCAAGAGGCAAAGCCCCTTTGTGTCAATGACCCTGAGACAGTTTCCTCCCCAATAATTAGACTCTAGGGCGAGGAGAAAA
>JAQCHP010000196.1 GCA_027619595.1 Planctomycetota bacterium | reverse complement strand
TTCATGGTTTGGGGGCAAGACCTATCGCTGGCACCGGCGACTCGGCCTGAAGAGTCCTCCGCCAATGAATCCGATGGCAAGTTGTTTTGGCGATTGATGACACTGGCTTGCATCCTGGTAACACTCAATATCGGGTGGCAGTTTCTTCGCGCATGGATGCCATTGTTCTTGGTTGATTATCACAAATACAGCCAAAAAGCCATGTCATATATTGTCTCTGGGTATTTCATTAGCTCGGATGTGGGTTGTATTTTATCCGGAGCGCTGGTGACATTTTTGGCAGCTTATGGGTGGCATGTTGACCGGGCCCGCAAGTTGGGTTTTTTTGTTTTTGTCTTGTTAGCGGGTTGTGCGGCGTTCGTACCCCTGGCAGGCAGCGGTCCTTTCCTCATTGTGCTCTTGTACCTGGCCGGGGCTGGCGTCCTGGGATTACATCCCTACTACTATGCGATGGTGCAGGAACTGCCGAAAAATCACATCGGATTGCTGTCCGGTGTTCTGACCGCGTCTGGATGGATCGTCCTCAGCGTATTTCAGGCGAATGTCGGAACGTATGTCAAACAAAACGCATCCTATGATCTGGCGTTCTACGTTGTGGGACTGATTCCAGTCATCGGATTGATCGCGTTGTTGACGATTTGGCCGAAACCACTGCAGAGCGCTGGAGAATCCACCCGTTGACGCGATCCTGTTGAATGGCGTCAACCGGTGGGCAGGCACGATGGGCACGTATTGCGATTTGAGTGCCAATGTCGTTTGAATGAGCCGTTATTTACGACGCAGGAAGCTTGTGCCCGATTGAGCGCGATCGTAGGCTTTAAGGATCGCGCAATTGTCAAGCTCTCCGTAGCCCGCCGCTTCAACGCGTTCCAAGAGACTGCGATGCAGTTCCGACATCGGCAAGTCGATCCCCAGCAAGCTGGCTTCATTTAAGATGATTCGCACATCCTTGAGATGTTGACTCAGTTTTGCTTGCGTCGAGAAATCCTCCTCCACCATTTTTCGACCCTTCACGTCCATGACGACGGAGTACGCATTTCCTTGCTTGAGGCATTCTAACGCATCGCCAACGGGTAAACCGACGGCCCGCGCAAATGCCAGTCCTTCGGCGAGCGCCAATCGATTGAGTCCGAGGATCAGGTTATTGACCAATTTCATCTTGGCCGCATTACCCCAGGGACCTACGTGGACTGACCGTGGCGCAATGGCCGTGATGACTTCTCGAGCACGTTCAAAGGCGTCGAGCGGACCAGCCACGATAGCGACTGCCTCCCCGCGGAGTGTCTGATCGCTGGAGGCCGCGATAGGTGACTCCAGGTACGCAACCCCGTGCTGCTCCAGCTTTTGACCCAGGAGGGTTGTCTGACGCGGATCCCCGGTGGTGGTGTCGATCAGAATGGTTCCAGGCCGCAATTCTCCCAATCGATCGATGGTTTCTTCCACGATATCTGTGGTGTAAAGGCAAATCACCACGATGTCGCATTCAGCCAGCGGGTTGTCAGACCATACGGCACCCTTTGCGATGAGCGGTGCGGCCTTGTCTCGCGTTCGATTATAGACGGCAACGCGACGCCCTGATTGAAGGAGCCGTTCGACGAGCACACTGCCGAGCAACCCCAGGCCGATCGCACCAACTTTTTCTTGACTCATCAATGTTTCGCTTTATGCCATGTAGGGAACAGGAGAAAGTCGATAATACCGAATTTCTCGGAGAGTCGCAATCACTCGCCTGCGTGTCGTGCTAGTGCTTCTCACACGTGCGGAGCACGTCAATACTAGCACGACGCGCGAGCGAGTGAATGAATTCGTACCGCGGGTGGCGGCGTCGCTCGGCGTGTTGTATTTCCTCACGTATCGAATGCGTACTGGCTCGTCAATCGGTCCGCCGAACGTTGCCGCGTACGGAGGTACCGTCACGCCGCTGGACGGCATTACGCTCGGGCGTGTACTTCTCACACGTGCGGAGCACGTCCATACTAGCACGACGCGCGAGCGAGTGAATGATTCCATACCGCGGGTGGCGGCGTCGCTTGCCGTGTTGTATTTCCTCACGTATCGAATGCGTACTGGCTCGTCGATCGATTCGCCTTGCGTTGCCCCCAACGGAGGTACCGTCATGCCGATGGACGGTATTGCGCTCGGGTGTGTCGCAATCACTCGCTCGCGCGTCGTGCTAGTATGGACGTGCTCCGCACGTGTGAGAAGTACTAGGGAACAATTGTGAGCACTCCTTGCCAGATCATGATTGCTACAACAACGCTGAGTGCAAGGCGATACCATCCGAAGATTGCGAAGTCATTTTTTTCCAGATATCCGACCAACCACTTGACGGCCACGATGGCCGACACCGTGGCCGCGACAACTCCTACGAGCGGGGCGACGACTCCCAAGACTTCAAATAAGTTCGGTGCGGAACCTGTAAAGTTTTTGGCTAGTTTGTAGAGGCATGCGCCGCCTAACGTCGGCAACCCCAGCAAAAAACTATATTCGGCAGCCTGACGTGGCCTGAGACCGACCAGCATTCCCGCCAACATGGTCATCATCGAACGACTGGTGCCCGGCCACATGGCCACACACTGCAGCAGTCCGATAATGGCAGCGTGATGCCAACCTAGTTGTTCCAACGGCAAAAATTGACTATCGCCGTCAAGTGCTTGTGCGCTTCCAATCAAACGACGACGCTGCCAGGGCCCGATGACGAGCATCGCGATTCCACCGAGTGCCAACGCGGCAACGACCGGGCCGGCATGAAATAGACGAGCTTCGATCAGATCATCGAACAGCACACCTAATACGACCGCCGGCATAAACGATACAACCAGGTTACGGACCAGAGTCAGCCCGACGCGATCCCCAGCGAATAGACCGCGGAGCATTTGTTGCACGCGATCTCGGTAAAGACCCAGCACCGCCAGGATGGCACCCCCTTGAACGATAATGTTGAACGCAGCGACGGCCGCTTTGCGTTCAGGGGGCGCGTCGAGTCCCAGCAGCGACGCCGTAATGATGAGATGTCCGGTCGAACTGATCGGTAAAAATTCCGTGATCCCCTCAACGACCCCTAAGACAATCGCTTGCAGAATAGATAAGTGGTTCACGTCAAGGCTCAAGACGAATGGAAGGTTCCCGAAGAATCGGCCCGCATTGGATGCAGCTCGCAGCGTAGAGAATGCCCCCGTCCGAAGTAAGGCCGGAACTTGGTACAATGCGGCCACGATTTTTGCCGGACGTTAGAAACACCTGTTTTTCAAGGGTTTTATCGAATGCATGCTCTGCCGCTTATCCTGGGGGTGCTGGCGATCATGGCGATCGCGTTTCGCTCGTACAGCCTCTTCTTAGGTCGCTACGTGGCGCAATTGGACGATTCAAGACAAACACCTGCCCATCGCTTGAACGACGGCCAAAATTATCACCCCACGCATAAGTGGGTACTATTCGGGCACCATTTTGCCGCGATTTCAGGCGCGGGTCCGCTCATCGGGCCAGTTCTGGCCGTGCAATACGGTTATGCACCCGGACTGCTGTGGCTGGTCCTCGGCGTGTGTATCGCCGGAACGGTGCAGGACATGCTTGTGCTATGGGCGTCGGTGCGCAACGACGGAAAATCACTAGCGGAAATGACCCGTCGGCTGCTCGGTACTGCGGCCGGGACCGCCGCTGCAGTTGCGATCTTGTTCATCGTCATTATCGCCCTTTCCGGGTTGGGGCTCGTCGTCGTCAAAGCGCTCGGTGGGTAACGGATTCCGTTACCCGCCGGCACACAATTGGTACCGCAGGACAAACAGCCGATGGCCCTTGTTCCGAGTCCCTCGGGGCAACATCTATCGGTTCCCGCGGGAACCCAAGTTATTTATCCTAACGGAGTCTCCGTCACACGAAGCGACTCATTCGACCTGTCGCTTGTTACGTCGGCTACTGAAGAAGATGGCCGATTCGTGATTCCTGCCGGGACGACCGAACCGGTCAAAGGGAGTAGCTGGGGCACATTTACCATCTTTTGCACGATCCCCATTGCTCTGTTCGTGAGTTTTTACATGTACCGACTCCGACCGGGCCATACGTTCGAAGCATCGGTTGTGGGTGCCGTGGGGGTCCTCTTTGCCACCTATGCCGGGAGCTTTGTTCCCGACTCTCCGCTCGAGCCTTATTTCTCTTGGGGGCGACAGGAAACGATTCTGGCCATGTGCGGTTATGGTTTCATCGCTTCGGTACTTCCCGTTTGGATGCTTCTCTGTCCTCGCGACTATATTTCCAGCTTCCTGAAAATTGGGACAATTGCTGTCTTGGTGATTGGCATCATGCTGGCCAATCCGAGGCTCGAAGCGCCGGCCATCAATACCTTCTTCTCGAAAGGGGGCGGCCCTCTGTTTCAGGGCGGTATCTTCCCGTTTGTTTTTATCTGCGTCATGTGCGGTTCGATCTCCGGATTCCATTCGCTGGTCGCTTCGGGAACGACACCCAAGATGATCGGTCAAGAAAGTCATATTCGAGTGATTGGCTACGGCGCTATGTTGTTGGAAGGGCTGGTCGGAGTCGTGGCCCTGCTGGTCGCGGCCGCGTTGCCGCAGGGGGATTTTTGGGCCATCAATATCGACATCAGCAAGGTGCAGGATTATGCGGGAACGTTAGTCGCAATGGGGGCCGACGTCGATCATTTGCCGGTCATTGAACAACAAGTAGGAGGAGAATCGCTTCGTGGTCGCACGGGGGGCGCCGTCACGCTGGCAGTCGGTATGGCCCAAATGATGACCACGGCCATGCAGCGGTTGACGGGTGCCAATGCCATCGAGGGATTCGTCAAATACTGGTACCACTTTGCCATTATGTTTGAAGCCCTGTTTATTCTGACAACGATCGACACCGGCACGCGCATTGCGCGGTTCTTGCTACAGGAATTGTTGGGCAAGGTATATCCACCCTTTGAAAAAGTCGATTGGACGCCCGGCGTTTGGATATCGACCGGATTGGTGACCCTTGGCTGGGGAGGCCTGATTTGGACCGGGTCGATCGAAACGATTTGGCCGATGTTCGGCGTGGCAAATCAGTTCCTCGCGATGATTGCCCTGATCGTGGTCACGACCTACCTGGTGCAGTGCGGGCGTCGGAAGTACATCTGGGTGACTTTGATTCCACTGGCATTTATCTCTGTCACCACCACCACGGCCGCCGTGCAATTGATGCAGGGTCGGTTCTGGGGAATCTTGCAAAAGGGTTGGCGCGAGAGCGATTGGCCGAGGATCCTGCAAGGGACCCTGAATATTGGTGGGACACTTTTTATTCTGATCTGCGTTGCATGCATTGCCGCGACTGCCATCGCAAAATACGCGGGCGGATCCCGCGACTCCCGTTAGTCTCAGGCTCAGGCGTCGCTATCCGCTGGAACTACGGCCTCGCTGTAGTTTGTGGCTTCGCCGCAGTAGGTACTTTTGCAGCGCAAAAAAACACAAAAAAACACCTCGCGAAAGCCGCGAGGTGTTAAGGTTTCCGGTGGATGGCGAACCGATCGAACTACGCCTTCGAAGGAATTCGCATCGAGTAGAACGAACGATAGACAAAGAACAATGCGATCAGAAACATCCCGATCCCGACGAACAAAGTGTAGTCCGTCGTCTTTTCGGTAAGCGCTTTGGCCTTCATGCCGATCGCAATTTCCACCGCCAGAAGACCGAACAAGGTGGAGAACTTGATAATCGGATTCAACGCCACCGATGTTGTATCTTTGAAGGGATCGCCCACCGTGTCACCCACAACCGTGGCCGCATGCACCGGCGTATTCTTCTCCTTAAAGTCGACTTCCACCAACTTCTTCGCATTATCCCAAGCCCCTCCCGCATTCGCCATAAAGATCGCTTGAAACAGTCCGAAGACTGCGATCGAAATAAGATAGGCGACGAAGAAATAGGGATCGAAGAAAGCAAAAGCCAGCGTAATGGCCATCAAGGCAATGAAGATATTCCACATACCCGATTGCGCGTACTCGGTGCAAATACGTACCACCGTCTTGGAATCTTCAAGATCCGCCTCTGTCTTCGTGAGGTCCATATTCTGTTTAATGAACTCCACCGCCCGATAGGCTCCTGTGGTTACAGCCTGAATGGACGCACCGCAGAACCAGTAAATTACCGACCCGCCGCAAATGAAACCGATCAAGATCGGAGCTTGTGTCAGGCTCAATTTCACCAAATTCGGATCGGTCTTCTGCAGCAACAGAATGATCGAGAAAATCATCGTTGTTGCCCCCACCACCGCCGTACCAATGAGCACCGGCTTGGCGGTTGCCTTGAAGGTATTACCCGCCGAATCGTTGGCCTCCAGATAGTGCTTACCCAGTTCGAAGTCGGGCGTAAAACCGAAGTCCCGCTTGATCTCGTCCTTGATGCCTGGAATATGCTCCGTTTGGGCCAACTCAAAAACCGACTGTGCATTATCCGTCACTGGCCCGTAACTGTCGACGGCAATGGTAACTGGGCCCATGCAGAGAAAGCCAAATGCCACAAGACCGAAGGCAAAAATGGAAGCATGTTCTCCCATCACATTGCCAAGACCTAATCCGCTTACGTAGTAGGCGCAACTCATCAGACCGGCAATCAACATGCCATTCCAGAAGGCACTGAAGTTTCCCGCCACAAGCCCCGACAAAATTGTCAAGGAGGCGCCCCCTTCGCGAGATGCGGACACGATTTCATGCACGTGCTTGGAGTGAGAACTTGTAAAGACCTTCGTGAATTCGGGGATAAGTACCGCCGCCAGAGTTCCGCAGCTGATAATGGTGGCCAATTGCCACCATAGATTAGCGAGCACAATCGGAGTTTCTTCAGTAACCGCAACCTGTATGTCGTGCAAAAGTAGCCAACTCATGAAATACGACGTGCTAATGCACAGGATGGCTGCAATCCAAATTAGACGCGTGAGGGGTTCTTCAAAATCAAACTCTTTGAGACCTTTATACTTGCTCACAGAAATTGATTGATTGACGAAGTAGGCGACTCCCGACATGAAATCCATCAGAAATCGCATGGCGAAGATCCAAACGATGATCTTCGACTGAAGATCCAAGAAATTGGAGGTGGCCTCAGCGCCTTCTACTGTCGGCAATCCGAACACGTTTCGCAGTGAACTATCGGTCAATGCCAAGGTGATGAACGAAATCAGAGCCACGCCGGTCACACCGTACGTTTCAAACCCGTCCGCCGTCGGACCGACCGAATCGCCGGCGTTGTCACCCGTACAGTCTGCAATCACACCGGGATTGCGCGGATCGTCTTCACGGACATTGAAGACGATCTTCATCAGGTCGGCACCAATGTCAGCAATCCGGAATGTGTCAACGCGAATGAGACAGTTTCCTGGTTGAATTAGAGAGCATTTTAGTGGAGGCTTCG
>JAQCHP010000195.1 GCA_027619595.1 Planctomycetota bacterium | reverse complement strand
ACACGCCGGCCACCGCTAGTTATCGCCACCTAGACCTACAATTGCTGACGTGGCCCCGCATTCTGCATTCGAAAAAAAATTTCGAATGTAAAAAGAATTGTTAAAGTCTATGCTCTGGAAGCGGAATTATTGATGGTTTCGCAGTGAATTTGAGCACCACAAGAATGTAGCGAAACTCAATCGCTCGCGAGTGCTAGCGATCATATGGTCAATTGGTGGGTGACGATACCCTGCGGAACAACCCGTGGTTGACGCGACTACATGGTGCCCATGATTTGTGCTTCTTGAGAATTAACATAGCAGCGCAACGAGTGGTCCAGCAGACTCAGACGGCCAGAACGCGTTAGCGGTGGGCCATCCAGGTCAGGATAGACATCTGCGGGAGAATCGGCGGCGGTATCAATAAATAATCGCCACTGCGCCGCCTTGGCGACGGGAGGAATAATGAACTGCCGGGTCTCATACGACGGATTGAAGAGTAACAAGACTTCGCGCCCCTTTGCATCTGAGTCTTGTTCGATTCCTGGGGCAGTAAGCAAGCAAATTAGCGTAGAATCTCCGCTCCAGTTGACGGCTGTGCCAAGTGCCGAATACCAATTGACGTCCAGTAGCCCGTTCTTGTCGATCGGGTTTCCCAGTAAAAATTCTTTGCGTCGTATCGTAGGTTGCTGACGGCGGAATAGAATCAAAGATCGACAAAAACGTACGAGGTCCGCGTGTTCGTGAACTAACTTCCAGTCAAACCAAGACACGTCATTGTCCTGGCAGTAGGCGTTATTGTTGCCACGCTGCGTGCGACGGCTTTCGTCGCCAAACAACACCATGGGTGTGCCTTGGCTCAATAGCAGCGTTGCTAGGTGATTCTTGATTTGTCGCTGGCGGAGCTGCTCCACTGACTTGCGACGCGTGGGGCCTTCGACGCCGAAGTTGCTACTGTAGTTGTTGTTGTCGCCGTCGCGGTTCTCTTCGCCGTTGTCATGATTCCGTTTGTCGTGGTAGCTCGAAAGATCGTTTAAGGTGAAGCCGTCATGTGATGTTATGAAGTTGATGCTGTGGTAAGGACGTCGTCCACCGGCCTGATAGAGATCACTTGAACCAGCCAGTCGCGTGGCAAATGCACCTAACATGCCTGGATCGCCTCGCCAAAATCGACGCACGTCGTCGCGGTACCGGCCGTTCCATTCAGCCCAGCGAAAATGGCCAAAAGACCCCACCTGATACGCGCCCGCAGCATCCCAGGCTTCGGCGATGATCTTCGTGTCTGCCAATTGTGGGTCTTCGGCAATTGCCTCAACCAAGGGTGGATTCGGGACGAGATTACCGTTTCGATCTCGGCTCAGGATCGACGCGAGATCGAAACGGAATCCGTCAATGTGGAAGTTATGCACCCAGTGCCGAAGACAATTAAAGATCATCTCGCGAACAATAGGATGATTTCCGTTAACGGTGTTACCGCAACCAGAAAAATTCTTGTAACTCCCACCACCATTCTCCAGCATATAATAGACTTCGTTCTCCAACCCTTTGAAACTCAGGACGGGTCCCTTTTCATTTCCCTCACACGTGTGATTGAAGACAACATCTAGGATTACCTCGATACCTGCCTGATGGAGTGCCTTCACCATTTGTTTGAATTCAAGCACCTGGCAGCCCGGCTCAGTTTGCGAACTGTAGCCTCGGTGCGGGGCAAAAAACACGAGCGGATCGTAACCCCAATAGTTAACGCGTGCTGGCGGATTTCCGTGGATATCCAGAATCGGGAACTCGTGGATCGGCATGAGTTCGACGGCAGTGACGCCCAGCGATTTCAAATAGGGAATTTTTTCGATCACGCCGAGGTAGGTTCCCGGATGTTCCACTTCGCTCGACGAATGCTTTGTGAAACCTTTCACATGCATTTCGTATATGACGGTTTCTGACAGGTCTCTCCGTAAGTGGCGGTCACCCTCCCAATCGAAATAGTCATCGACCACTACACACCTGGGGGGCCGAATTATGCCGTCCGATGCTGCTTGAAAGTTGCCGGCCAATGCCTTCGCATAGGGGTCAATCAGGCGAGTTTTGCCGTTGAACCATTTTCCACGGGCTGGATCGTAGGGGCCTTCGGTCTGGAAGTGGTACAACTGGCCAGGCCCGATTCCCGGTACAAACAGACTCCAAATATTGCCCCAGCGATCGGTGTCCGGGTCAAACCGTAGAACCTCCGACGGCTCACGGTCGTCGACTCGGTCGTACAGCAGTAGCCGCATGGCCGTGGCGGATCGGCTGAATACCACGAACTGAACACCCCGGTCGTGGATTAATGCGCCGTAGGGGAGTGGATGCGAAAATTGTAATTCCGGGTGTGGGTATGGCATTAACATCAAATCAACCAGTGCAAATAATCAAGGTGAACCATCTGCGCGGAACTCGGTTCCACGAAGAGTTTGGGGCCTGGACAAAATGTGTCTCCGTTCATCTGCCGAAACGAGCATCAATGCTCGCACCTACTCCAGCCTGACAAGGTCGGACTAGCTACCATACCACCAGGATTATCGCCTAGTCGCAACGGACTGGTGACGAAACCCGAAATTCCTCCGGCATTGCTCCTGTAAACATCGGCTGCGAAAAGCCTATCGATTGCGTTGATCTTGTCGACGCGAGGCTAGAGTGGTCCTACTGATTTTGCCAGCCAAAATCGGGGGACCCTGTCCATTCCCGGTTGCGGACAAATCTTCCCTCTTTCGTACATTCCACATCGACTCGCAATCGCCTAGGATACAACGGGCGGCGATTTGCGATGAATCGTCTCGTCCCGATTTCTGTGCATCAAACGGGCAAAACAATGAATTCGAATTCCTACCGGGCTGCCGGTGTTGATCTCGAAACCTACCGGGAATCGATGAGCCGATTACCGGCGTTGCTAGGGCGGACCCAAACACCACGGGTGATCCCCTGGAAGAATGGATTTGCCGGCATGTTTCAGCTCGATTTTGCCGGGGGACCTTTCCAGCGGTCGTACCGTCAGCCGGTGTTGGTGTCCGGCAGCGACGGAGTCGGAACAAAAATTAAAGTGGCGCTTATGGCCGGGAAGCATGACACCGTGGGCATCGATTTGGTAGCCATGAGTGTCAACGATACGCTGTGCTGCGGTGCCGAACCCCTCTTTTTCTTAGACTACGTGGCCATGTCGCGCGACGACCCCGCCAAATTGGAGCAGATTGTACGGGGGGTCAGCGACGGATGCTTGCAGGCGTCCTGCGCCCTCCTCGGCGGGGAGACTGCCATCATGCCCGACATGTACCAAGGTGACGATTATGACTTGGCGGGATTCTGCGTCGGGGTTGTAGAATTTGACGAGCGCTTGGACGGCTCGGCCATCCGAAACGGTGATGTGGTCTTGGGAATTGGTTCGACCGGGTTGCACTCCAATGGCTTTAGCCTAGTTCGCCGTGTCGTTTTCGGACACGCCAATCTCAAGGTTGATCAGCACGTTCCTGAATTGGGCCGAACTGTGGGTGAGGAGTTGCTCACTCCGACCGCTATCTATTCCGCATTGACATCGAAGGTCCTCCGTGAAAAACGCTCCGCGGTGCACGGAATTGCGCATATCACGGGCGGCGGGCTCGCGGAAAACCTGGAAAGAATTCTACCTGACCACCTGGAGGCTCGTTTGGAAGCAGGAAGCTGGCCCCAGTCGGCCGTATTTCCCTGGTTGCAACAGTTGGGAAACATCGCTCCGGACGAGATGGCACGCGTCTTCAATCGAGGTATCGGCCTGGTCCTAGTCGTCGACCCAAGTCATGCCGATTCCATTCGCGCACAAGCTGCTGATTTGTGGTCGTGTTCCGTAATTGGCCATGTTACGGCCGGAAATGGTCAAGTCGTGGAGAGCTAAGCGTCCGACAAGCGAGCACATCGTCACCGGACTCGTCGTCGCGGTCATTCGCTCACCTAGCTCGACGTGGTCTGCTACGGTGCCATGACGAATTCAATTGCTGAATTCAAATGACGAGTTCGGCACAATTCATTTCAGCACAATATTCACCAAGCGACGCGGGACCACGACCACTTTGGCAATGTCCCGACCTTGGAGTAACTCAACGATTCTCACGTCCGCGAGTGCGTATTGCCTAATTAATTCATCTTTGCAATCTGCTGGAACGTTGAGGATAGAGCGCACTTTTCCATTGATCTGTACTGGAATTTCAAGTGTGTCGTCTGCGGCGAGTGCTGGGTCGTGCTTAGGCCACGGCTCGAAGGCGATCGTCGTCGAATGCCCCAGGACCTGCCACAATTCTTCACAAAGATGCGGCGCGAATGGGGACAACAGAAGTACCAGCGTTTCCATTGCTGAACGGGGCCGACACGACTGTTTTGTGGCGTAGTTCACAAATTCGATCATACGTGCAATCGCGGTGTTGAACGCCAACCCGCTCAAGTCCTCACTTACGGCGGCAATTGTTTTGTGCAACTGCCGCGCGCATTCTCGATCGGGTTCGACGTCACGAACCTCGGGCACAAGTTGCAAGTCCTCGGCGTGATCGTCCACAATCAACCGCCATACTCTGTCAAGAAATTTACGGATACCACTCACGCCATGCGTGTTCCACGGCTTGGTTGCTTCCAAAGGTCCCATGTACATTTCATACAGACGCAAGGTATCGGCGCCATATTCTTGGACCACATCGTCTGGATTGATGACGTTACCGCGACTTTTCGACATCTTGTGGGCCCGACTGTCGACGCGGATCCCTTCCGATTCAATCAAGACGAAGCTGTCTCCCAGTTTCTTCACTTGATCCGCTGGTACGCTTGTCGGTTCAATCGGGTTGCTTTGGCCGTCGCTCCAACCGTCGATCGATTTTTCGGCTTGTTGGCTACTTACCCAACTACCATCAGCGCGGCGGAACGCTGTGTACTCCGTCTCGCCCAGGATCATCCCCTGATTGATCAAGCGGCGAAACGGTTCCGGCGTCGACAAGAATCCACGATCGTACAGCACCATATGCCAAAAGCGCGCATACAGCAGGTGAAGTACGGCGTGTTCGGCACCGCCAACGTATAGGTCAACCGGCATCCAGGCTGCTTCCAGTTCCGGGGAGATGAATTGCTGGTCGTTTCGCGGATCAATGAATCGTAAGTAATACCAGCACGATCCGGCCCACTGTGGCATGGTATTCGTCTCCCGCCGAAATCGGCGGTCGCCGCGTGTCACGTAGAGCCAATCGTCGGGGGCCTTCGCCAAGGGCGGTTCTGGGCGACCGTGCGGCTTGAAGTCGTCCAGGTGCGGTAGATTCACCGGCAGTTCGCCCATGCCGACCGGCTCGATACGTCCAGTCGCATTCCCATGCTCGTCAAGTTCGTGGAGCACGGGGATCGGTTCTCCCCAAAACCTTTGCCGGCTGAACAACCAGTCCCTCAACTTATAATTCACGGAACTCTGGCCGAGGCCCAGTGTCTGCAGGTCTTCGGTAATACGCACCTTGCATGTGTCGGTCGGCAGTCCGGAATAGGCGTCCGATTGCACCGCAGTTCCGTCGCCCGGAAAGACGCGTTTTCCAGCCAATACCTCGTCGCGTTCCTCCGCCGGGACGGTTGCTCCGGGATCGACGACCGCTGTAATGGGAATCGAGAACTGTTGAGCAAATTCGAAGTCGCGCGCATCGTGTGCCGGGACCGCCATAATGGCTCCCGTCCCGTAGCTAATCAGTACATAGTCGGCAATCCAAATCGGTACGATCGACCCATTGACGGGATTGATGGCGTGCGAGCCCGTAAAGACTCCCGACTTGACCTTGCTGAGTTCCGTTCGCTCCAGATCGCTCTTACGCGCGGCCGCTTCGATATAGTTGCGAACCGATTTTTCCTGCGCGGGTGTGGTGAGTCGCTGCGCGAATGGATGTTCGGGTGCGATGACCATATAGGTTGCTCCGAACAAGGTGTCAGGGCGAGTGGTAAACACACGGAGCGACCGATCATCCGGTTTAGCTGGAAATCCGCTGCTCTTTCGTTCGTTGCGCCAAGTTTCGTACTTTGGTTGCGGTCCCAAATAGAAGTCGACTTCGGCGCCCGTACTGCGCCCGATCCAGTCGCATTGCCGTTTCTTGATCCCCGTCGGCCAATCGAGGTTTTCGAGGCCTTGTTCTAGCCGATCGGCATACGCCGTGATGCGCAACATCCATTGTCGGAGAGGAATGCGTTGCACCGGGTGGTTGCCCCGCTCGCTGCGTCCGTCAATTACTTCTTCATTGGATAGCACAGTTCCCAACGCAGGGCACCAATTCACAAGCGCATCGGACTGGAACGCCAATCGGTGAGCGTCCTGAAATTCGCGGACTGCGTCGGCCCCTTGGCGGTTCGTCTGATCGGGAATTGGTAGTTCGGAGATTGGACGAGCTTTCTGAGTGGCTGGATCGAACCACGAATCAAACAGTACTAAGAAGATCCACTGCGTCCAGCGAAAGTACGGTACGTCGGTCGTAGCAAGCTCACGGTCCCAGTCGTAGCTGAAGCCGAGCATTTTCAGTTGGCGACGGAAAGTGGCAATATTTTTTTCGGTTTGAATCCGTGGTGGTGTATTGGTCTTGATGGCATGTTCTTCGGCGGGGAGCCCAAAAGAATCGAATCCCATCGGGTGTAGCACCGACTCCCCCTTCATGCGCGCAAATCGACAGACGATATCGGTGGCGGTATAACCTTCCGGGTGGCCAACATGGAGTCCGTCGCCGCTGGGGTACGGGAACATGTCCAGGACATAGCGTTTAACGGTATTCTTAGCGGGAGGGGTCGCAGGGGTCCGGAAAGTACGTTGAGTTTCCCAATAGGCTTGCCATTTCGGCTCAATTTCAGCGGGGTTATAGCGTGGCATGCGGGGGATCAGTCCTTCTCGCGATTGTGCAGGTAGTTCGTTTGAGGAGGATTCTATCCCCGATAGCAGCCAGTCGAAAGGTCCGATTTTTTCTGAAAACGTTGCGACATGTGACTGAGACCGCCGATATCGAGAGAAAGTTCAGTCGGACGACACAAATCGCGAAAAGCCTTCCACTCCGGGATAAATTGGCTTGGAGGTGGGAAAGGTCGATTGACGACCGGTATTCCGGTGCGATATGGTGTTTGTTCTCGCAGAATGCGGGCGATTAGCTCAGTTGGTTAGAGCACCTGCCTTACAAGCAGGGGGTCAAAGGTTCGAGTCCTTTATCGCCCACCTGATACAGTTGTACACTGTCGCACGAATTCGCAAAGCCTCGTTTTACCGGGATTTTTTCGTGTCAGCACAGAGTCTCACGCCCGGTCGAAAGACGGCCAACTTCGGAGTCTCATCCGAATATGTCGGCGCGCCGGTCAGTTCCGGCGACCGGCACCTCCAACTTCATTCGCTTTGTCGCTTCTGTAAGTTGGCTCTTCCGATGAATCCGTGGGTAAAACGGGTCAAATCGATTACGTTCGTGCTACGTAGGTAAGTCCCTGGTAAGCCCCTCGGGAATCTGAACAACAA
>JAQCHP010000194.1 GCA_027619595.1 Planctomycetota bacterium | reverse complement strand
AGTCGGCTACCGTGGTGCCCGAATCGTAGTTGACAGGTTCGCCACGCGGGTCGGTTGCGCCGATCACGACGCCGCGACGTAGCCCACCGCCAGCCAGTGCCACACTGTAACCATGCTGCCAGTGGTCGCGTCCGGCCGCTCGATTGATTTGCGGTGTCCGTCCAAATTCACCTGCGCACAGAACGACCGTGTGTTCTAGACGCTGCTGGTCGACCAACGTTTGCAGCAGGCCGGATAGGGCCTGATCCAAGATGGTGGACAACCGATCGTGGGTCTCCTGATTGTTGATGTGACTGTCCCAACCCGGTAACGTGATTTCGACGCATCGTACGCCAACGTTGATGAGTCGAGTCGCCACAAGACACCCGCGTCCAAACGGACTGTGACCAAATCTCTCGCGCTCCTTGCGTGTGGTGTCGGCAAGTTCGAACGCTCGCTTCTGTTCGGACGTCATCATCGCAGCAGCCCGCGCAATCTGATTTGCGTGGTCGGAGAAGGGTACATTCGCCCGTCGCGCGTACTTGGCTTGAAAAGTTGCCTCCGTCCGCTGCAAGTCGGCCCAGCGCGTCAGGAACTGCTTTGGTTCCACGACACTGCTGACATCGGGAATCGGACCGAGTGGATCATCTATAAGAAACGGGTCGAACTCATTGCCGAGATATCCCCCCCGCGACGGAAATTCGTGCGACAAAATGGAAACATGTCGTGGCAGATCCCAGCTGGGACCGGGTAACTGATGACAGGCGATTGCACCGATCGACGGATGCGTAACGGAGGGAATCGGCCGATAGCCCGTTTTGGCGTAATAAGTCGCTCGTTCGTGGTCGCCCTCTTTGCTGACCATATTCCGGACGAGCGTCATCGACGCCATGTGTTGGGCGGAGGCCGACAGGCCACTCGCAAAGCGAACACCGCGCACCGTGGTTTCTACCGCGCGAGTATTTCCGCCGATGGCGGTGCCCGAGTGCGGGTCGAATGTCTCCAGCTGGCTGGGACCACCGGCGAGCCAAAGAAGGATCAACGAGCGTTCCGGTCCCTTGGCCTGCGCCGAACCGAGTTCGGCGGCCAGCACGTGCCCGAGCGGTGTCAGCCAACTCAGTCCGCAACCGCCGGCCCACCCCAACCATGTGCGGCGATCGGGAGCAGCCACCAACGATGTTCTGTTTCCCCGACCGTTGCGTGATAGCGCATTCATGGCTCAGTGACTCCAACCAAACTCACTACTGTTCAACAATACCCATGCAAGATCACACAGCACGCTGGATCGTTCGTCGCCATGCGAGTTGGCCAATCGTTCGCCATAGACGGCAACTTCTTCACGGGTCGGTTCCCGGGAGAGGACCGCCAAGAATAACGCTTGTAGGGCCGTCGCATCGGTGCGTGCCAGGAACGCGATGTGAGTGGCGGCGTTGCCCATCAGATCGATCTTCGTCTTTTCTGCCACCATTTCGCCGTTCATCAGCAACAGGTTTTGCGCCATCGTCTCACGCAACGGGACGAGTTCCTGTTCACCGCCATCGCCGAACCGACGGATAAAAGGAGTACGCTGGTCGTGCGTCGCCAACCGGACCAAGATGTGGGATTGTGAATCGAGCGTTTGCAGGGATGCAGCCTGCTGAACCGCCCCCGCCACCTGCTCGGGTCGCAGACGCACAATCGGAAAGCAGGCCCAGTTGGCCTCGTGCTCTGCAGTCAGGTTATACGTTGCGTGGCTGGCCAGTCCAAACGCGCGCGAATTGGCGATGATGTGGACCAGCCGTTGCAAGTTGTAACCATGCTCGCGAAAGTCTCCTTCCAGTTGCACAAGGACCGCAGGCCAGTCGCCTTTGACGGGGATGTCATCGACCGGTTCGACGAGCGGCTTGCCAAATAGGATCCCCCACATGCGGTTGACGATGGCACGCGAGAAGGCCCGATTCTCGGGATGCGTCACCCACTCGGCTAACTGCTGCCTCGGTGGCCGTTGGTGAGGCTGAACGTGTGGGGGCATCACATCGGGTAAGATGATCGAGCTTGCGTCCAGCAGTTCTTTGGCAAACGGGACCTGGTAAGGGACCTCGACTTCGGTCTCAGCGTGTACGTATCGGACGCGGTAGGAACGATGCTGATCGCGTATTCCGGTAATGGTACTGCGCGTGCCACTGAAGAACGCAGCAAATTGGTGGAAGTCGGATTGTTGCCATGGCCCACCGAACTGGTCATCGTGACACTGAACGCAGTCCAACCGCGTGGCGAGAAATGCCCGCGACGTGCGGGTCGCAAGTCGTACTGGGTTGGGCTGCCCCTCTTCTTCGCCTGTACCGATGGTCGATGTAACGAAGTTCACGGCGGGCTCGGTCGTCCAAAGTCCCTGCCCGGCAAGCAATTCGCGCACCAATTCATCGTACGGACGTTGGTCGTGGATTTGATCGCTCAGCCAACTCACGAAGCGACGTCGACGGAACACAAGGAAGGGTCCGTTGTCGTTACCGACGAAGGCTCGAGCGAATCGTTCTGCCAAAAAGTCGGATGACCGCCGGTCGGCGAGCAGATGCTCGGTCCAAAGTGTCACGCGATCCTGAGGTGGCCATGTTTCCCATAGACGCCACTCTTCGAGCGAAGGGATTGTACCGACGAGTGCCAACGCCAAACGTCGAGCAACAGTGCGCGAGTCGGCCGGTGGCGCCGGTGCAAGTTGCGACAATTGCCAGCGGTCCGACAATAATTGGTCCAAGCGATCGCGGGAATCGCGCCAATCGCTGGGCGCCCTCGGGTCGCGTGCTGGAGCGGTCGTCGGTTGGGAATATTGGGGTAACAAACTGCCGCCAATGCCGATGGCTGCCACCGCGAGCCCACCGAATAGGGCGACTTGTTGGAAAAATTGGTTCATACTCCCAGGTTCGCTGGCTTCGGCCGAATCTTGCCAAGATTCTCCGCGCCAGGGAGAATTACTTCACCGACGAGTCGTGCTGGTCCGTCCGAGGGGCGTTGAATTCCCCCGCTGGAATTGGTCGCATCTTCAGAAAATTAGGGGACGTGATGGGACAGTTGTGGCGCCGAGCGGCGAAAACGTGTGGTACGGCACTCCGCTGGTGCGCAGGGGTCGTTTGTTTGTTACTCGGACTGTCCATCATGGCCGCGATTCCGGTCGTTCAGTTCTTGAGCCTTGGTTACATGCTGGAGGCGAGTGGGCGTGTAGCGCGGAGTGGTCGGCTGCGTGATGGCCTGTTTGGGCTGGACGTCGCGTTATCACTGGGGACGCTCGCAGTTTGTACGTGGGGTCTGTTGTTGCCCGTTCGTTTTTTGGCGGAAATGGCGGAGTCGTCGCAGTGGATCCACGGCGATGTCGAGTCCTTCGATCCTTGGCGAATCAGCACTTGGTGCCTGTTAACGGCAGTGCTATCGCATATAGCGTGGGCATGCTACCGAGGTGGTCGACTGCGTGATTTTATGTGGCCCGCGCCGTTCTTCCTGTGGCATGAGTTGCGTTCGGGAAAAATAATATCACGGGCCAGCGACCGTTTTTGGTCACGTGTTTCCGACTGGCGGATTCAGGCGCGGTTTCGCCTCGGACTCTTGGGCTTCTTGGGTGGTTTGTTTTGGTTGGCGCCGGCAGTGACTCTACTTGTGATCGCTGCACAGGCCTCGGATGTGGGTGGTGTGGCGCTGTGGATTCTGGGTGCGCTCTTCATGGCCTGGGCAATCCGATTGGTCCCCCTGTTGCAAACGCAATTTGCACTGACAGGCGAATGGCGCGCCTTGTGGGACGTTCAGGCTGCCCACGCGATGTACCGACGAGCTCCACTTGCCTACGTCACCGCGTTGTCGGTACTCTTGACGCTGGCGATACCGCTCTATCTGTTGAAGGCGGAACTCTTGCCGCGCGAAGCGGTCTGGCTGCCGAACATGGTATTTGTTGCGTCGATTTTTCCCGCCAAGCTGCTGGTCGGATGGTCAGCCTATCTGGCACTACACCGAGACGCCAATGCAATCATCGTATGGCAGGTCCTAGCGGCCCTGATCGCCGTTCCGGCCTTGTTGGGTTATATCCTGATCATGTCCGCCACACCGTACATCAGTTGGTACGGGTTAGCGAGCCTGTACGAACAGCACGCATTCTTGTTGCCGGTCCCGTTCTGGCATTGATCGCGCCCGATTCCACAGGAGGAATAGGTCTAACTACGAAGCCTTCTAAAGTGACTATCTGTGATCTTGTTGTACTTGTTCTTCGTTTAACGGCTAGTTGTTAAACGAAGATGGGATCTCATCGTCAACTCAGTGCCCGCGTACGCCTTCGGTAGGTATGTTTAACCGTTAGCCGTAGGCCGAAGGTTGTCTCGGTACTCGCGTGGGCCTTCGGCTAACGGTTAAACATCAGAGAGCCGCAGGCGTACGCGTTTTGAATGCTCGATCGCTTTACCCCTACTCGATTCACAGTCAACTACGGCATTGCCGTTAAACGACGCTGGACAGGCACAGCCCCTATCGGCGGTACGGATCGACGACAAAATCTTTGCCTGTGTTGCCGTCCTTGTTAGGTGCGACTTCCAGATTCAGTCCCGACATCGTGAATTCAGCGTACCTGTCCGCGATCACAAAACGTGGCTTCGGTATTGTGTCAAGGTCGTCCGGATCTCGTTTGGCCTTGTTCGACTTGACAAAGTCTACCGGGTTGTCGAGTGCGACTTCATGCCGACCGGCGACCGCGCCATCGTCCAGTTTGAACGTAGTGAGCGTATAGCGGCCCTCGGCATCGGTCATACCGTGCGACGTGATGCGTTTCGCTTTCCCTTTTGTGTCAAGCGATTCGACACGAAGTCCTACGCCCACCACCGGTTTGCCGTTCGCGAAAGTAATTTTACCACTGACGGGATACACGGGCATCGTGCTATCGCCGCAGCCGACCAAAAAAACAAACCCCGACACGATCCACAACGCTACGCGCCGTCCCACACTACTTGGCTGCAAACTTCTATCCTTTGCGTCTGACGTGAGAGATTCACGCATGAAATTTCGATGTGCCGGCGTTCGACCGATCGTGAGGAAGCCTCAGTTTTCCAAGCCCACGGCCTGGCCGTCACTGCGGCGAGCCAAATTGCTGAGCACCGTCATTGACGTCGACGCGCTGACACCTTGCACATGGCCATCTCCGAACACGAATTGCGTCAGGCCCTTGTGAGGACCGCCAAAGAAGGCAAAATACGGGGACGACCCTCCATTGAACCGCGCCACCGCCTCACCGCGATCGGTCTCAGACGCGGCCAGGGGATGAGTTCTCCAGCCGACCCATCGCATATAGATCGTTTTCCAGTCGGAATCGTACGCTGCTCCGTCAGCATTTGCGAAGGAACCGTACTTACACGTGGGGCAGACGCTTTCAGGGAGCAAGGCGACGTGTTTTTCGCCGATGAACAGGGTCCGGCTCAACCCATCCGTAATGTCCTTGAACGCAAGGCCATACTTCTGTCGGATCGGCTTGCCGTTGCCTTCATCGGCGCCTAACGGTTCTATGTGGCCGTCGGCCGTATAGGGCCCGGTACTCACAAAGGATCCACTCGGTTCCGGAAAATTATCATCGTAGTATACAGGGTTATCCGTCGGGTTGCTGTGTCGTCTGGTTCTCCCATCACCACCAACGCAGGCGTAGTCACAGAGCGCGCCGACCGGGCGGCCAGACACTTCTTCGCTGCGTTGGGGTGGCGACCGGCGACTTGGGCAGTAGTACACCACTACGTCGGTGGTCATCACCCCCGGGAGCTGGTGGGTAAAGTCTCTCGTAAAGTCCCACGAATTGTTGATTACCCCTTCTTCGATGAAGGGCCACAGCGAGTTACACCAGGAGCCGGTGTGGCCGCGGTTTCGGGAACCCGGGATCCCATTGTTCGAGTCATGGAAATTGTGAATCGCGATGCCGATCTGTTTGAGGTGGTTCGAGCACTGCAGTCGCCTCGCCGCTTCACGCGCCGACTGTACCGCCGGCAAGAGCAACGCGACCAAGATTCCAATGATCGCAATGACGACCAATAACTCCACAAGAGTAAACCCAACTCGTTTCATCTTTCCCATTTCGCTCCACACCCTGCTTTGCAAACAGCTTTGCCCCTCGCTGTCACGGTCCCAGTATCCTGCCCCCACAAACTGCTGTGCGGGCGGCACGTCGCTCGACACCCCTAATATGCAGCAAAAAGGCAATTCCCGCAAGTATAAACGAATAGGAAATTGCCGCTCTCGCCACGGTTTCGGCAGCGTGTCGCCAATTCCGACGCACTTCGAAGTCCCAAGTTGCAGCCGCCGTCAGTCGGATCGGCTTCGCTGGAATCGTAGCACGACTAAGCCCGACGTCGAGCCGCGAGGAGGCTCACGAGCCCCAACGCAAACACGCCGACGCTGGCCGGTTCCGGGACGCTATTGGGAGCGATGTCGGCCTGGCCCCAGCAATTGAAGACTTCCGCCAAGTCGGCACCGTCCACGATCCCGTCTTTGGTGATGTCGGCTACCGGATTATTGGTACCCCAGGCGTTATAGATAATCGCTACATCCGCACCATCGGTCGTTCCGTCACCATTGACATTGCCGATACAGCCAGGGGCAACGACAGCCAGCAGTGCCTCCGTGGGCGCGAGCGACTGCGCGACGCCTCGGATGTAGTCCACCGTCACGTTGCTATCGTCGTCACAGCCGGCGAAACAAGTTCCGGCCAGCGATCCGCGATCACGATCTGTGCTAAATGCAATTGTCGGTTGCCCATTAGGAGCCTGATTCGTTGACACGCCAAGCACAAACCCGTTGCCGTCCTCTCGGTCGAGGTACACATCAATCTTGCCACGGTTGTTGTTCGTCGGACTTGTCGTGACGACACGCATCTTGACGAATCGATCCTGATCAATGGGGATCGTGGCGCCACTATGAAAAAAGTTCGGCGCTAAAGGTATTTCAAGGGTAAGGACTCCATTCCCGTTGGAGCCTTCCCGGCCGTAATTTGCTTGAAAATGAAGCCCCCCCAACGAATGACTGGTAAGGGAAAAGTATCGATGGTTGGCGACTTCGTTGATCCCCACATTGTTCACTTTGAACCGTGCCTCAAGCGTGTAATTCGGTTGGTTTAGCAGCGGTGAATCGATCGTGTCGGTCGACGCGTTTCCAGCTCCCACGTCCTGGATGAGTCCCATCCCAGAGCTGAGACCGTCAGGGTAGGAAAAGGTCCCGTCGCCGTTATCGACCGCGTTTCCTTGAACTACCGTACCAGGGAGAGATCCGCCGGCGTTGGCCGGGTACGTGAGCGTCTCACCGATCAAGATTGCCATGCTCCCCCCTGCTCGAACATTACCGAACGGCTGGATGAGATATCCGGCACCGTCTTCCACTGGCGGATTGTCGAACTCAAACTTAAAGGTCGCCTCGGCTGCGTACACGGGCAATCCCCCCCAAAAACATCCGAGTACTGCCAACGTCAACAATGCGTGCTTCAACTTCATCCTGTTTTCCCCTAATAAGAAATCGTGTCAATGTGCGTAGAGATGTGCGTAGAGATGTGCGTAGAGATGTGCGTAGAGATGTGCGTAGAGATGTGCGTA
>JAQCHP010000031.1 GCA_027619595.1 Planctomycetota bacterium | reverse complement strand
CACGAACGCAATCGATTTGACCCGTTTTACCCACGGATTCATCGGAAGAGCCTAAAGTTCTTGGAATTCGATGAAAACCGTCGAGCCAAGCCCATCGCTTTATTGAACCCGTCTGGGCGCGGCGGTGCGTCGCCGAAAAGAAGGATGACCTTCACCGCATCATTGCGAGTAGGAAAGCCGTCGATCGCCTGCCACAAGCCCAGTTCCACAGCCTCTGGGATGTCCTGTCCGCCACCGGAAGCTCGTACCTGCGACAGAAAGGCGTGGACGTGATGAAGATCATTGGTTAGCGCTGAGTACGCTACGACTGGAGTGTCGGTTGTGTCTTTATACGTCACACAGGCGATGCGAGTATTGGGCAACACTTCTAACAACCGCGTGGCGAGATGCATAAAGGTCATTTTCATGACGTTAATCTCATATTCCATGCTACTCGTACTGTCAAACACGATGACCAGATCAAGTCCTTGCCTTAAGTTCTCCAGCAATGCGTTAAAAGGCTCGTAAGCTCCGTTGCCACCCCGACCATTGCCAGATCCGCGTTCCGCGTCGCCACTGCCTTGCCCAACCCCAGATGTTGACCTGCCGATTGCCTTTATCATCTTGCTCGAGTGCGACTCCGTCGATAATGTTCCCTGAGAGCCACCCAGGCTGATTAGTGCGAAGTCCAAGTTGATGCTGGGAACCACAACATCTTCGACTTCTACCTGCGTTTCGATTACGACCTTTGGAGGCGGAATCTCGAAAAGAGGTGTCAGAACCAACTCGGATGCTTCCCGATCGTACGTCCGAAACTCCAAGTGAAGCACGTCATCTATCGGTGATTCGATCAACCATGATGTAGCGGCAAACGCCAGAACCAGATGGCAAACAGAACTTGCAACTACTGGCCAGCAGAAACGTTTGCTGAATACGCCACTTACAAACGCCGTTCTTTTCGTGTGCATCTCGCCTCCCTACAGCCGGGATTGGGTATAGTTGCCTATGAATGGGCATCGTGCTGGCAAGAATCATTGCTTTCCATCCAACATATCATCGAGCGTTGCAGTATCAGCAATCCCAACGTGCTCAGTCCATAGCACATAGCCCCGGAAGACTTTAACGGCCGGAATTCCTGTGCCTTTGAATTCGGCCGCCAATTCGGGACTTTCGTCAACACACACTTTGACAACGAAGACGTCCGGATTGCTGCGAGCATAGTCAGCCAGAATTGCGCCCTGGACTTTACAAAGGCCACACCAATCGGCGTAGAAATCAACAAGAACCGTTCCGGATTTGGCGTTAACGTGCTCCGCATACGTTGCATCAGTTGCCTTAATTGGTTTTGCCCATTACTTCGTCTCAACCACAATCAACGTCACATCATCGGTCGGAGGGCCGTGGCGATAGGTGGCGACATCGTCCAAAATGCGGTCGGCCATGCTGAAGGCATCCACAGAGAGGGCTGCGACGGCAATTTCAGATAGGCGACCTTGACCAAGCTGGCGTCCGTGGCGGTCGCTCGCGTCAGTGATCCCGTCCGTGTAGAACAGCAGGCGATCGCCGGAAGCAAGAGAGTGTGTGTGTTCTGGCTCGCCGTACAGGCAGTCTTCCTCTACGCCGATTAACATATTTTGACTCCGAAGCGCATGCACTGCCCCGCCATCGGAGCGCAATAGAAAGGCCGCAGGATGTCCTCCGCCGCTGAACGTCAGCGTACGATTCTCAAGGTCGATTCGGGCCGCCATGAAACTCAACAACAAATGTGCCTCCTGAAAGTAGTCGAAAATGAATCTGTTGAGGGACCGAACAATTTCGACCGGACTGAGGCGATCCATAATGAATCTCCGAACTTCGCTGCTGACCCACGCTGCAAGCAAAGACGGGCCGACTCCGTGGCCCTCAACGTCGCATATTGTGATGTAACAGTTTGACTGGTCAGGGAATCGCACCTGGCAGTAGTCGCCGCCAACTGCGTCCATTGGCAGATACCGAATGTCCACGTCGATACGCGGATGTCGAATTGGCTTTGGCAGCAGGCTCCGGTGAATTTGCGCGGCGATTCCAAGCTGTAAGTCCACTTCCCTTCGATGGGTTGCCAATGACTGTTTGGCAGCCGCTACCTCTTCCCGGAGTTGTCGGATGAGTTGGCTGTCGCTTAGTGCCTTGTCAACGTCTGCTTGGCTAATTGTATTCATCACTTTTTGCTACATGCACTGCAGGCAATGCATTTCGGCTGTCAACCGAACTTGATACCACGTGAATTCGCTCACATTCATGGCCAGACCAGATGACGCACGTCACGCTGGCCGCTCGCAAATCCGAAACGATGAGTTCCTGTGCCTGGTTAAGTACCACTCGCTGGCCTTTCTGCACGTCGAGAATCAACGACAAACCTGTGTCGCGCGAGAAGTGAAAGTATCCCTGGCACCTACATCGAATCATTGAAAGTTTCTTTTGCTCGAATTGGTTGGCTTGAATTCTCCTCGCGATCTGATTATAGCCGTTGATGGTGAGGCGAATGTGCGAATCATCACAGAAGTGAGAGCCCGTCGCTGCAAAGATAGTCGTCGTTCGCTCCGCGAACGATTCGGCAAGCACTACTTTCGCAGCGCGAAGGGCAACATTAGGAGTTGAGTTATGGCTAGACCGATCTTGGTGGGCAGCCTCTTGTTACTGGTTACCGTTCCGATTGCTGCGGTAATGGGTCGAGAAGCATCGCGAAGGCAGTTACGCGACGATGCTCACCTCTATCCGGTGCAGGTTACTCAGGTCCAGCAGCGTCAGCCCCCACCCTTCGACCTACGCGACCTGAGTATTCCTGCAGAGGAAATACGCGGCGGTGGCCCACCCAAAGACGGAATCCCCGCGATCACGAATCCCAAAACCGTTGCCGCCGCTGAAGCTCGCTTTCTCAAGGCCAACGATCGTGTCGTCGGGGTGGCGCTGAATGGTCAAGCTCGGGCATATCCGATCTCGATACTGACGCAACACGAAATCGTAAACGACAAGCTTGGCGAAACGCCGATCGCGGTCACCTACTGTCCCCTTTGTGATTCCGTCATCGTGTTCGACCGAACGACGGACATTGGAGTAAAAGAATTCGGTGTTTCTGGATTGCTCTACAACAGCAACGTGCTGATGTATGACCGAAGTGAAAAGGAAAGCCTTTGGTCACAGATGAAGATGAAGGGTGTTTCGGGGCCGGCCAAAGGAATCAACCTTCAAGTCCTGCCCATGGAGTTGACTAGTTGGAACGCGTGGCAGTCGAAAAATCCGGAAACCGACGTGATGTCTACGGAACTCGGATTTCAGCGAGACTATCGAAGAAATCCCTACACCAGCTACTTCAAGCAGCCTGGGCTCATGTTCCCTGCGAGGCCACAAAACGCCAGCTTGCCCCTGAAAGAACGCGTTATCGCCGTCTGGGACGGAGCCGACTCGCTCGTTGTTCCCACTTCGGCTTTTGGAGGAAGAACGGGGACTGCTTCGGTCGTCGTAAATGGCAAGCAAGTTGAGGTTGCGTATGAGGCATCTACGGATTCACTCCGGGTGATCGCAGCGGGCGACGGCGTCCAATGGGCAAACACATTCTGGTTTGCTTGGTACGCCTTCCATCCGGCAACAAAGGTCCTTCACAAATAGATGGATGTGATGGTTCGCACAGATTGCAGAGGCCAGTTGGAACGATACTGATCAGAGACGACAAGTTGCAACGCCGAATCGTAGTTTAACCGCGTGCCAAACATGCTGCGTTCCTCCAGGTCGAACGCCGGGCGATGCCCACGCGGTTAAACGAAGATGACACTACCTATTAAGCAAAGGACAACGCATGCAACGGAATGTAATTCAAGGAATCGTCACATCGTTGACTTTCCTGTTCGTGATGACACAGACAGCGGTTGCCCAAGAAGGGAAGTGGCTCGACTCTCCGGATGAAGCCGCCAAAGTCGCCGCTCGTTCGGGAAAAATGATCGTGGTCAGCGTTGGAGCCGATTGGTGCCACTATTGCAAGAGGATGGACCGCGAAACGTGGGCCGACGGAAAGGTCCAGCAGGCGATCAAGCAGAATTATGTGCCGTTGAAACTAACCGACGAAAGACATCATGAGCTCTTGGCAGCGATGCAAATAAAAGCATTTCCGACAACGTTAGTTTTCACATCGGACAGAAGGTTTCTGACGAAAATGGAAGGTTACGTTGACGCCGAGATTATGGCTCTACAGTTGGAACAAATCCGAATCGCGGACGGCCAGCGAGCCACTAAATTACCACCAGTCCGTTAAACAAGGAAACCATGTAAATGTTACCGAAAGACGACTCTGGCTGGAAGCCTTGCTCAAAGTACACCCTCTCCTCAACGGTCGAGCGAGTACGATCCAAGAGGCGACAAACCAACTTACTCCGATTGGGCGCAAGCACTGTCGCCGGTGCCTTATTTTTGGTTGTTGCTTCATTCTGCTTCTCTCCTAGCTCAATCGACCTGGAGTGCCGTGATGTCGCTGGTCTGTTGGCGGGATACGTGGCGGGCGATTTAGATCTGGATAGCCGACAGTTCGTCGAGCAACACTTGGCTACTTGTGAGAAATGTCGCATGAAGCTGCGCGAGATGCAGGCAGGCGCAATGGCAACACAGTCCGTCCTGGCACCGCCCTCACCTGCGTATAAAGAGGTGCTATCCAGCCCGTGCCACTGTCGATCGACTGAAGATGCGAGTCGCCAAATGTCCGTGAGCACAACGCTTTCTCGCTTGCCACCGATCACGCCGTCCGCCTTCATTTTGCCGAGCATGATCGTTACCGTCTCGCGTGTAGTGCCTATCAAATTCGCAAGTTCTTGATGAGACAGCTTGAGTCCAATTCGGATACTATCATCAACCGCCAATCCAAACTGCTCTGCCAAGTCGAGTAGCAAATGGGCCAGCCGCTGTTGATTGGACGAGAACAACAAAGTCTTGAGCCGATTTTCGATTCGTCGTCTGCGAAATCCGACGATCTTCGTGATGGCCACAACAAATCGCATGTTCACTTCCATGTACGGCAACAGCGTCTCGCGCGGAATGCGAATGATGGCTGTATCCGCTGCGGCTTCACAGTATTCGCCGCGACTTCCGGACTCGAGCAGTGACAACTCGCCGAAGACTTCGCCGATCTTGATGAATGCCAGGGTGGAGACTTTTCCATCCGCGGTAAGATGGCAGAGCTTCACTAGGCCCTCCGCGACGATGTAAACCGAGTCGGCATGTGCGCCCGGCAAATAGATCGGTGTGCCTCGAGAAAACTTCTTCCATCGAGATTGACGGTCGATCGCAGCGAGTTGGTCGGCGTCGAACATCTCCAGAAAAGTGCTTGACTTAAGATACCAGATTCGTTCTTGCATGGATGTCAGAGTATCCTGTGTCGTTTAACCACGTGCACGTCGGGTCCGTGTTTTTATGTGTCGCGTAAAGTGCTGAGCGTTGCCCTCGCGGTTAAACGAGCCAATTGTGTGAGCGTTAGACGAGATCTACTTGACCTCGTACTTGGCCGGATTCGATATGAACATTTTGAGTTGCTCTTCGGACGGAAACCAATATCGCATGCCCTTGTAGATGGCTGCGAACTCCGGCTTGCCTTGCACTTCTTTCTGCATCTCAACTCGACAAACAGTGCATTTCCCTTGAGCAGCGAGATCGACGCTGGCGTACTTGACGGGGTTCTTCAGAAACATCCGCTTTTGTTCATCGCCTGGGAAAAGGAACAGTCTTCCCTCGTGCATCGCAGCGAACCGCACTGATCCATCCATCGTCTTCCCAATTTCCACCAGACATACGGTGCATTTGCCGCCCAGAGCAGGTGTGTATTTTCCCGGATTCTTGAGGAACATTTGCTTTTGTTCTTCACCTGGGAACAGATAGGTCTTGCCGTCCTGTACAACGGCGAAGCGGCTGTTGCCCTTGACCCACTTTTTCATTTCGATCACGCAGACGGGACAATAGCCGCTTAGAGCGACTGCCGCTTTGTTCTTCGCTGTGCCACTTCCTTGCACAACTGTTCTCGACGATCCCGCTGGTGCCTTGGTGCCTGACTGAGCCCACGCGGGCGACGAAAGCCCGAGTGCTGAAGACAATCCCAAAGCAAACACCACTTTGTGTCGAAGGCGAATGGCCATAACTTGTTTCCTTGATTTGAGCCGAAATGCGCAGCAATTCTCCAGCGAATCCGCTGCTGACTATCTGACTGTCGGCGCAAAGCCTCGAACCTTACAGAGTCGACGCAGAATCCTTGACAGTGTTCTTTTGGTTCGATGAGGCGTTGAGTGTGTGAAATCACACAGAGCCCGAGAGGGGCGATCGGCAAAATGCTTGTGCCTCTTAAGCAGCAGTCTCAGATTCGAACTTGAACAGATTCAACTTCACAGAAGGAATGCACCGTGTGTCGAAATCCGCTTTTCTCCATTGCCCTGGTGATCGCCTCAACTCTTTGTGTGACGTCTGCGTTCGCGCAAAGCGCCAGTAATATTGAACACGTGCGTAGCGGTTACTCGTGGCCGGCAACCTCGCCGCCCGCTTTTCCATCAGGCGGCTATCGAAGTAGTCAGCCACGAAGCGGCTATTATCAGGGCTCCGGCATCAACAACACGCGCGTCCAGGCGGTTGTTTCGTACGTCCAAGGACAGACTTGCGCCAATGGTAGCTGTTCGACACGTAGCGCTGCGGTTCCGGTTGTGTCGTCAGCCGCCGCGCCGATCATGAACCCCTCAAGATATTCCGTAGCACAGTATCCAGTTGTAATGGGTTCGGGCGTGACGAGTTTATCGCAGCCAATCCATAATGCCCACTACCCGGCTCAGACCTCAACATCGTATACGCCGTACACCGTGCATTACGGCTCAACTCAAGCGTTGTCATCGACACCGATGAGCAGCTGCCCTGGTTCGGTCAGCGGCTATGGGCGCAGTTGCCGTTAGCGAAGTAGGCATGATTGGACTTCGGCTGAAAGGACTCAGCCGAGCTGCCGGTTGATGACTTCTTCCAGCCGAGCTTTAGTTGCCGACGGCATAGGGATAGAAACAGTGTCGGCCTGATCCAGGAGGGCCTTTAAATCGCGGACGCGCCTGCGAAGTTCCAAGATGTTGGAGCGGAACCGTCGGCACATGCGGCACATCATGATGTGAAGCCAAAGCTCCATGCGCCGTCGCACCGATATCTTTGCTTCCAAAGAATCGGAGATCAGTTTCGTCATGTCTTTGCAACTGAGCATTTTAGGCATCCCCTATCGCCCATCTCGCACGAATACATTCCCCGAGACGAAGCCTGGCTCGATGCATAAGCACCCATAAGTTTGTCGAGCTTATACCGAGTTCCTTACACAAGTCTTCTGAATTTTGCTCATTTAACTCGCGACCAACGAAAACGGCGGCTTGATTCGGCGGCAGGCTCTTGAGGCAACGCTTCAATATTCCCATGAATTCCGATTGTTCAAGGGAGTCGAGTCGAAGCGGGTCAGCTGCACGAGCCGCCTCAGACCATTGACCATTTTTATCGAAAAGTTGGTCGAGGATTGGATCAACGTCGCCGGTTGCCGTGTCCACACGCATTGATTGACGCTGACGATCGACGACCTTTTTCTTCAAAATCCCCATCAGCCGTGGGCCAGTTTCGCTGTGAGGAGGAATACGGCTCAGGCTCTTCAGCGCGCCAAGAAGGGCTTCCTGCACCGCGTCTTCCGCTGCATCGGGATTCTTCAGCGCGACATAGCGTATGCGTAGAGGATCTCTCCGTGCTCGGATACCCATCTCCTAGGGTCTAGCTTTGGTAACTGCTCTTGCATTTGCGAGGGCCCCTGAAGGACCGACAATGGCCACGTTACGACGTCACTGAGGACGAAACAGTCCTAGATGTACCATATCCGACGTAGTTTTTCCATGCGAGGCGCTGGGTAAATCAACTCACTCAGACGCTGGAGACGTTCCGCAGCCGGTGCCCGGCGGCGGACGTAAAATGCGATTGTGCCAGCCGGGAAGGAGACCTACCCGCGGAAATCGCGAGCTGCTCGTAACGCGCGGATATTCTTGTTCTCGGACACAGAACCAAGAAGGATGTCGCCTCAATCCCGAGTGCGGAGCATCAACCCAATGGTGATTACTCGGTTGACTTGGTTTGCGGTCCTCCCGCGATGCTCCAGATGCAGATCGTTCCATCGAAGCCGGCGGATGCCATCGCCCTTCCGTCAGATGACAACGCTATTGCCGAAATAGACGCATCGTGACCTTTCAGCGCTCCAATCACTTCGTTTAACGATTCTTGTTTCCTTATGCTCACTTGCCCCTTCGCGTCTTCTGTCGCAATCAAGGCATTGCGAATCGGAACGGCAAGCCGACGAAGCCCGTTTTCGCTTTAGCGAGTTTGGTACGGTGAGGGAGGCCCGCCGACGTAAGTCCTTATGTGGAAAATATCCCCGAGTGGGCTCGAACCACCAACCTTCGGCTTCGGAGGCCGACGCTCTATCCAATTGAGCTACAGGGACGCATTGGGCACACGCCAGACAGCCAGCGCTATTCGACGCAGCGGCCGCAACTCCATTGTACGGACTTCGTAAGCTACAACCAGGGATCGAGTACGCCAATTACCACAATACGACATGCTAGAAATGCGCTTTTAGCAAGCCGTTTGTATCAAACACTTTACATTCATTCGATCGAAGTCCATTAGCCCGTCGCTCGGCGCTGCGTTGCAAGTCGCACTTTCAAATTGGGGCGTTTTCGTTATAATACCCAAGACGCCTGCCAAAGGTCGGACGAAACCGCCTGACTGACGGCCCCACCCGCGTAAGCCGGTTTTCGCATCTCGAGGAAATAGGAGATACGTGACGACCGGTGGCCCTGCAGACGACTGGACCCGTACAGTTATCGCCCTCGGGCCAACGAATCGAAACCGAAGGATGAAACGGAAGGAATTGACTGCCGTGCACCTTGCCAGACCCTACCCCCGCCTCAGTTGACCCTTTGCGTCCGACCCCTCCGACAGTAGTCGCCAACCCCAGGGTCGGTACTCGCTCCCACGTCCCAGCCCATCGGTACCGTTCATGAGTCGTCCACACACACCACCAACGCCCCCCCGACGACGACGCTTGCGATTCTTCGTCACGCTGACCGTTGTCGTTGGAGCGTTGACGGCAACTGCTTATACGTTTCGTGACGCTCTTCGTCCCTCCGCCCAAGCTCCCGAGGTTCTGACCTATCAGGTCGCGCGCGGTCCGTTCCTGCATGAAATCATCGCAGGTGGCGAAATCGAAAGTTCTCGAAATGTGGAAGTGTTGTGTCGCGTAAAATCTCGCAATAGCTCTGCAACTGCAATTATCGACGTGATCCCTGAAGGATCGCAGGTCAAGGAAGGGGATGTGCTGCTACGACTCGATTCCTCAGCGCACGAACAAGATCGTTTCCAACAGCAAATCGTGCTCAATAATAGTCAAGCTGCCATGATTCAGGCTAAGAATGCTTTGGAAGCTGCGAGAATTACCAGAAAGGAATTTCTCGAAGGAATCTACGTACAAGAAGAACAGGCAGCCAAAAATGAGATCACACTGGCTGAAGAAAACGTTCGTCGCGCTCGACAGTACGCCAAACACAGCGAACTGCTTGCATCACGTGGATATGTCACCGCCCTGCAACTGGAAGGGGATCAATTCGCCGTAGAAAAGGCCGAAGGGATACTGTCCGCCGCTCAAACGAAACTCAAGGTTTTGCAAGAATACCGCAAAGAAAAAGCACTCATGACGCTTGACAGTGAAATCCGCAGCGCCGAGGCCAGAGCACAGTCTGCCGAAAGCAGTTATCAGCTCGAATTAAATCGAATGCGCGATATAGAAACACAGATCGCCAACTGCACCATCGTCGCACCGCAGTCCGGACAAGTCGTCTACGCCAACAATAAGGCGAACAATTCCTCGAATTTCGTCGTCGAACCGGGAGCGATCGTGCGAGAACGGCAAGCAATTATTCGACTCCCCGACCCGGCTTTCATGCAAGTCGATGCCACGATTCATGAATCCCGAGTCACTCTGATTGACGCCGGAATGCCTGTCACGATTAGCCTTGAATCATTCCCAGAACTTCAGCTCACTGGTTGCGTGTCCAAAGTAAACGAGTACCCAGAACCGACCAACTTTTTCGGATCGCAGGTTAAAAAGTATGCCGCCTCCGTTACCATTAACGATCCTCCAGCCAACCTTCGGGCAGGGCTTACTGCGGAGGTCCGCATTCAGGTCGATGCGAAAGTCGACGCACTCCAGGTTCCCGTCCAGGCAATACACGAACATGGAAAGAAATACTACTGCTTCGTAAGACTAGCGAGCAATTGGGCGGCTCGTGAAGTCGCGATCGATGCGAGCAACGACAAGTTCATCGTCGTTAGTAGCGGCCTTCATGCTGGCGATGTTGTGGCCATGGATCCGCTGCCACTGCTCAACTTCGTGTCGTTGCCCGAGATCACGACAGATCCGGCCAATCCAGCTCCCATCGTTGCGCATCATCCGACAGTTCAGAGCAAATCAACGCAAGAACCAGTGAGTACCTTGCTTACCAAGAAAGACGGTGGCGCGTGAACTACGCGGCGCGGTTGGTCGATGTAAAAAAGGTCTATCCCCTGAAAGGAGAGACCGTGTACGCTTTGCGTGGCGTCTCTGTCGATATTCCTGTTGGAGATTACATTTCCATCATGGGAACGTCGGGCTCCGGCAAGAGCACGCTCCTCAATCTCCTCGGTTGCTTGGACCGACCTACCTCCGGGGAGCTTTGGTTGGGTACCGATAACGTCGCACAACTCGACGACGATCAACTATCCCGCATTCGCGGCGCGCGGATTGGATTCATTTTTCAGTCCTTCAATTTAATTCCGCAACTCACCGTCCTGGAAAATATCGAAGTCCCGCTAGAGTATCGCGGGGCAATTTCCCCAACAGACCGAGCGAGATGTGTCGAACTGGCCAAATTGGTGGGACTCGAACGGCGTCTTGGCCACCGCCCAATGCAATTGTCCGGTGGCCAACAACAGCGGGTGGCCATTGCCCGTAGCCTCGTCACGGATCCTTACTTCCTTCTCGCGGACGAGCCGACTGGAAACTTGGACTCCGAGACCACACAAGAAATACTTGATATTTTTGCTCGACTCAATCAGGAGGGACGCACGATCGTGATGGTGACTCACGAAGACGACGTCGCAGCCCAAACCAAGCGCATTTTGAGGCTCAAGGACGGCTTACTCCAAAGCGATGAAATTAATCTCCAGGTAGTGCACTAGAAATGCCACGGCTGCCACAATCCGGACCGCAATGTATCCGTCTCACGCAATAAGAGAGCATCCGAGATGGTTTCGCTGCGAACAATCCGGCTAGGGGTCAAGAGTCTAGCAATTTACCCTTTGCGATCGCTGTTAACGGTCCTAGGCATCTTCATCGGTGTCGCAAGTGTCATCTGGCTGCTGGCGATCGGCGAAGGGATTAGCATTCAGGCACGCAAACAGATAGCAGACCTTGGCGCAGAAAACATTATCATACGGTCTGTTAAGCCTCCTGCCGAGAAAGTGGCCGATACAACGGGGGCGGTACCTTATGGCTTACAACGAAGCGAATTCGATCAACTCATCGAAACCCTTCCATCTCTCGCTGGTGCGGTTCCTATTCGCGAACTAAGGCGGCAGATTCGGCACGGCCACCAGATTGTAGACGGTCGCGTAGTCGGCAGCACGCCCGAATATGCCGATATCAATCGACTCAAGATTTATCGCGGGCGACTTCTGACCCTACGTGAAGACCAAGAGCGCATCAATCATTGCGTTTTGGCTGCCGATTTGGCCGAAAGGCTCTTCCCCTTCGAGGATCCTCTGGGGCAACAGATCCACATCGATGACGACCACGACTTTTACACGGTCGTGGGAATCGTTGAGACTCGCGCCGCTTCTGCCGGCATTGGCGGCTCGCTCGACGCGCAAGAATACGCGAACGATGTTTACATTCCAATCTCAACCCTTCAAGCCCAAATAGGCGACATGGTTTACACGCGTCGCAGCGGATCGCGAGACATGGAAATCGTTGAACTCAATCAAATTACTCTGCGCGTTGCCCACATTGATGACGTAGAAAAGACAGCCGACGTCGTCGGTCGAACTCTCTCCAAAGCCCATGATCGACTCAATGATATTGCGATGATTGTCCCCAAAGAGCTGCTCAAACAGGCCGAAAATACACGCATCATGTTTAATGTGTTCATGGGACTGATCGCTGCGATATCTCTCTTGGTAGGTGGCATTGGCATCATGAACATCATGCTTGCCACCGTCACCGAACGTACGCGAGAGATTGGCATCCGTCGCGCTCTCGGCGCCAAGAAATCGGATGTGATTCGACAATTTTTGACGGAAGCCATCCTACTGACAACTGCCGGTGGCCTGCTCGGCATTCTCGCCGGCTTGTTTTGTGGCCCCAGCGTGTTTGCGGTCCGTCTACTGCTTGAGTACGTAGCACCTCAAACAATGGCGAACTTGCCCGATGTGATTCGTAATGTCCAGCCGATGATACGGCCGTTCTCAATACCACTGTCCTTCGGTATTTCGCTGATCGTCGGCGTGCTATTTGGGATCTATCCGGCACTGCAAGCTGCCAAAATGGATCCGATCCAGGCCTTGCGGCACAACTAGAGCACACCGACTCCTCGGTAAACTGTGATCGTTCGCCACTGATAGGTGGGATGATGGAACGACGCAAACTACGCTGCGATCGCGGAGCGATCGGCGACACTTGCGCTCGCTTATTTCAGGATTTCCCGCAGCGAGTCGACAAGATGCGCAATATCGTCGTCACGATGAGCGGCCGTAAGACTAATTCGTAGACGTGACGCTCCGACCGGCACCGACGGGGGGCGAATCGCCGGGACAAACAGTCCTCGCATTTCGAGCTGCTGCGCGACATGAAGCGTTTGCATCGCATCGCCAAGAATGATTGGCATAATCTGACTGGCGGAATTGCCCGTGGACAGCCCCATGGCTTGCAACCGCTTCCGTAAATCCTCCGATTGCCGTTGCAAATTGGTTCGTCGCTGAGGCTCATCGCGCACGATTCCAAGTGCTGTGATCGCGGTAGCGCAGGCCGCAGCTGGTGCCGCTGTCGAAAAGACATACGACCTTGCTTGGTTGGCACACCATTGAACCAGCGAATGGCTCCCGACCACAAATCCACCCAAACTTCCCAACGCCTTGCTCAGCGTGCCTACGCGAATGAGTAATTCGTCAACCACTTGCAAGTGTTCGACCGCACCTCGTCCCGAAGCTCCCCATACACCTGTGGCATGCGCCTCGTCGACCAGCAGCATCGCATTCCACTCACGAGCAATAACCTCGAGCTCTGCGAGTGGCGCAAAGTCGCCGTCCATACTGAAGAGTGAGTCGGTAACAATGAGCCGTCGACGAACTGCGGTTTCGCGTTGCAACAGGCTCCGCAAGTGCGTCATATCCCCGTGCTGATAAATATGAATGGCCGCCCCGGACAAGCGGCAACCATCGATGAGACTGGCGTGATTCAAAGCATCGCTAAAGACAGCGTCCTGCTTATCGACCAAACATGCCACGGCACCCAGGTTCGCGGCAAATCCACTGGAAAACGTCAGTGCCGATTGGCAAGCCTCGAATTCGGCTAGTTGCCGTTCCAGCTCCGCATGCAATGTCGTGCGTCCCTGAATTAGCGGACTCGCACCTGTGCCCCAACCAACTTGAGGTAGGCATTCCTGCGCCGCCCGCGAAAGCCGCTCATCCCCCGCCAGCCCCAGGTAATCGTTCGATCCGAAATTTAGGAGTGGCTTGCCATTGAGAATGATCGTACGGCCTTGCAATCCACTTCGTACGCCGAGTGAACGCAAGAGGTGTTGGGATTCTCGTTGCTGTAGGGCATCGGCAATCCAATCATATACAGGCATGAGCGCACGTTACTTGGTCCCAGCAAACTGTTTCAGCGCGTCCAACGCATGCAGGACGCTCCCCATAGGAACGGATCGCCACTCATCGGTCTTGTATTTGATAATACAGATCTTGAATGCTTCAAATGCGTCTTGCAAATCTTCCGGTAGGTCGGGCAGGTTTTCGAATGGACGGATCTCATCGACTTCCGCGCCGTCGAAAGCATCGCCGTGGCGCCCCGTGTCGGCAGCAGATAGTCGATCGACTTGGTCCTCTTCGTCGCCAAAATCGGGACCGGCAGGACTCATCGGTTCTTGCTCCCTATCGAAAGAGTTGGCCACCAGATCGGGGGTCAACTGTTCGGCTTTTTCGCTAGATACCGCGTCTTCGTCCCATTCAACACTTGCATCGGTTTCGTCGTTCGCTGACGAATCGGTCGGCTGGCCCATCGCTTCGAACCGTTGCTTCCGCATCTGAGCCACGGACCAGTCATTCTGCGTCGCCCCTTCCAACCACATTTCGGCGTCGTCCCAATCGAGCACCGCCTGAAAATGGCTCCAAAAGAGGCCCGGAAACTGCTGGCGATTCTCGCTGAATCGATCGTGTACGCGCCGCAATCGGCCCACATGCTGCGCTGAGACTCCGCCCACACGTGAACTCCACGCTTCGTCCGAAAATTCTGTCGCCGGGGCATCAGCGCCAATGAGCGATTGTCGCCATTGATGAATAATGAGTCCCTTGTCCCAATTCGTCGTGCTAACTAACCGCGTCCAACGGCCGATATACGGCAACGAAAATTCCTCAAACGAAATGGCCGTGGTGTCAGTCGCCGTAAACTCCATACTTTATCTCCGTGCGAGCGATTTCCCTTGTTCCCTTACCGCAACCCTCGATTCTATTCGTCGAGAACGGGACGCCCATCCCCACAGTGGCGTTTGGTCGAAAAGTCAACGAATCATCACTAAACAAACAGGAAAACACGGCCCATTTCGCCATTGTCACCACAAATCTGAACGGAAGTCGATTGTGGACAATCTGTGGACAACTTCTGTTGCTGTTGCCGTCTCCGTCCCTCAACGGTCGACGGCCGGCTAAGAATCCTGTACTGTCGCTCGTTCAGCAGCCTGAAAATCGACGTCTTTATGGGAACCGTCACAAAAAGGACGTTGTTTTGAGGCTCCACAACGGCACAACGCAATGGCCGGTTTGTCGGACCGAACGGCGAAAACATTCCCGTCTGCATCGGTCACTTGAACTGTACCGGAAACAACGAGTGGCCCGTTATCGCGACATCGAATGATTACATCAGACATGGTAAGTTTTCCTAGGATAATGCCGCGAAAATACTCCGACTAAAGCACACGAACGTAATACACCAAGAGCTATACCGATTACTCTGGCGAAAGAATCAGGAGCACACGGTCGTTCCCTGCCGCAGGAACTCCCCAGCCTCTGAGAGAGTTCAACTGCTGCTGACTTTCAGCATGCGTTGCGTTAAAGGCGTTCACGTCTTGTGGCGCACTATGTGCCGAAGGTCCCGCCACCCCATTTGGCAGCAGGGCGGCTCGGCCAAGCTGATTACGTTGACCAAGTTGACTGCGCCGAAACCGTGCCTGAGGATCCTTAGACTTCCCTTCCAACCGTCGCTTCTTTTCCTTCGATGCGACTACTTCATCCTTTGTCGCATCCAACGAATCAAAGCCCGTAAACCCCTCCTGTCCCTCGGAGCCGCTTTGTAAATCCTCCGGTCTGAGCGATTTCTTGAGATCCGTCTCGTTTTCGGCGCGTTTCTGACGCTGCGACGATTGGTGGTGCACATCTTGCACCAATGACAGGATGGTAGTGAGTGGCGCGTCGACCATCACGATGGTATCCGCATCGCGTTGTCGGTAGGACCATTGATTGTTTTTGAAAAAATATCTGACCGTCACTTCATCCTTCTTAGGTTCGGCCACCTGGTCCTGGGTCGTCACAGGCTCCGATGCAACTGCGACCTGAGGGCTCGACACTTCTTTCCCGTTGGGTACCTGCGTCTCTACCTCTTCCAAAGCCGAGCCTTCCGCTACACGACTCTCTGACGAATCGCCAACGCTTTCGCCATCCGACGTCAATTCATCCACGGCGATTTCACGATTGGCCAGAGCATCCAAAAGCTCGTCGCGTGTAATCGGTGCGGAGGTTTTCACGTTCAACACCGTCGAGACATCGTTGGACAATACGTAGGACTGCATCTCCGGAGATAAGGCATCCACGTTCAGGGTCTGTACCTGTACCTCGTCCAGCGTTTCACCCCGCCGTCCATTTTCCGTCACTTCCCCACCGTCTACGGCTACCGGCAAATTGCCAGCCGCGGATTTGTCGGCGAGTATTTCCACATCGGATTCTCCCGACTTCGGCATTTCATTGACGGCACCGCTCGTACTTGCCGACCTAGGTGCGGGCACCAATGCATTGTTATCTTGAGAATCTTGTCGCATTTCAGAATCGGCCGGGAGCCCACGGTCCAATTCCGACACATGTTCTGCTAGGTGGGTGTTGGAACGATCCGATGTGACCCATGGCATGAGTGCCATAACCGCTGCCACTCCGGCCGCGACGGCAGCCCAGCGAAAGCGATTGGAGAGCAAGGTTGGTCGCGGAGGCGGGGCCGACGGAGTTCGCATCGCCTCGATCCTTGGCAAAACTTTTTGACGCAAGTCATTCGGCGATCGCACTACCTGGAGACTTCGGAGTTGCGTCCTCATCGATTGCAGACTTTGCAACATAGCGCGCAGATCAGAACGTTCAAGCAACACACGTTCGACATGCGCACGCTCTTCGTCTTTGAGTTCACCGTCGAGATAGGCGCTCAGGAGCGATTCATCAAAGGCATCACGAAATTCCGTCATAACAGTTCACAAGATTCGTTACCGAGCGTTCTTTCCAGGGCCTCTTTGAGGTGCAGTCGAGCGCGGTGCAATCGGCTTCGCACCGTGCCAACCGGCACGTCCAGCATTTCAGCGATTGTCTCGTAGTCACAGTCGTCCAATTCTCGCAATATCAAAATCGTGCGGTATTCTTCCGATAATTGGGACAGTGCTGCACGTACCTGCACGACCTGCTCGGCTCGCAACGCCCGATCGGCAGGACACGGTCCCGTATCTTGGGGCTCGATGAACGCTGCGCCGTGAAATGATTGCGGGGGCATCTGGGACGACTTTTCTCGACGACGGCTGATCCAAATATTGACGGCAATCCGATAAATCCAAGTATACAACTGGCTTTGCCCACGGAACGATGGCAGCTTTTGAAAGGCAAGAACAAACGCCTCCTGAGCCACCTCTTCGGCGTCCTCGGCCTGTCCCGTGACCACCAGCAAGTGCCGATAAAGCCTATCTTGATAACGAGTTACGAGTTCGCCGAAAGCCTCGGCCGAGCCCTGCAAGGTACGATCGATCAGTTCCTGGTCGTTCAACCCTGCTGCTCCTCAGACTTGGACGATTCTCACGTGGCCTAGGTTCCCTAGAAATCTTACACATTGCTCGCCATGCGGGGGAGAACTCCCGGGCGCTATGCGTTGTTATTTCGGAACCGGGCCGGTTGCGGTTCTGCGATTGGCGGTCCCGATCCGCAAATTGACCGTTCGCGGCCGACAGGGCGACGGACAATAACATACCAAAGCCCAAGGGCAAACAAGAGTATGGCAAGCCCGACCGTCTGCGAGATCGTAAGGCCGAAACTACCCAATCCACCCTCGTCCACGCGTATCACCTCCAAGAGACTGCGAGTAATCGGCTTGAGCGTCAGCGTCGTGGCGATCAACACACCATCTCGCTGCACTATCGGCTCGAGCGTAAGAACAAACAATAGTAAAACAAGTGCGTTGATCGCGCTGTAGATTTGCGTAGGATGCACGGGCCGACTACGGGAAGGCAGTTCCAGCGTCCAATTCAGAGTCCGACCGTCCACCAACTCAACTATGCGTCGAACAGGCTCGCCCGGCATCGAAAGTAGATCATGGGCCAACTCTGACGACGATACCGCTCTGCCATTCACTCGCACGACGATATCACCCACTTGAAGACCGGCGCGAGCAGCCAGACCGTCTGCGGTCACTTGCGCTACCACCACTTGCGACCCCTGCGTTGCAAGTGACAATCCATCAAAAACACCGCTGTGAAATTGTCGAGCGTACACGGGCGAAGGGTCATGCGTCGAATTTGCCTGCGATGGGAAAGTAATCGCCCAGGGGTAGTCGCACATTCCACCGTAACAGCAACCATTCATCAAACAACCGAGACGACCGAAAGCAAGACCAACCAGCAAGCTCGGCGCAATCACGTCGCCCAACGGCAGGGGTGAGATCCTATTTCGATAGCAGAACCAGACAAATCCAGCGGCCGCTCCGAGCAATGCGCCAAACACGACAAGTCCACCTTCGGTGAGTCGCAGACATGCATATAACGTTTCCCCGAAGGTGTCTCGCTGAAATTCTGCGCGATACTGAATGACGTAAAACAACCTGGCTCCAACCACCCCTGGAACAAACATCCACATGGCCAGTCTTTGCATGACTTCGGCGGACAGTCCACGGAGAGATCCGCGGTAAATCGCCAGTACCATTCCCGACGTGATTCCCAGCAACAGAAAGACGCCGTAGCCTCGAATGGGGATACCACGCTCGACGCCATTCCGATCGAGTGTCATGCGTCCGAGAAACACAAGTACGGCGGCTACCAATCCGATAGAAACCAGGTGCCCCCCAAGGTCGGCGTTCCGCCAACCGTGACGCGCAACATGCCACAACGACCATGCGGCTGCAAGCGAGCACCAAACCACGAACAGGATGCTGAAGCCAAACAGCGGAACTCCAGCAATCCGCGACGGAAGGTAACAGAGGTCTTGCATCATGGCGTTGCGTTACCAATCGTGGCATTGTCAATCAAACGTGTTGTACCGACGTGTGCAGCCAACAGAACTACAGTATTGGGTGCGGCAATCGATACGCGTTCCAGTGTTTCAGGGTGCACACATGCTGCGTAGTCGATGCGATCGACTTGCCTATCCTCGAGAATTTGCCGCATTTCTGACTCCAGAATGCTGGTGTCGGTGATGCCGTGATTAAATTCTCGTTGAACATGCTGCCACGCGGCAGGAATTGCCAGGGCACGCGAACGCTGCTCCGGCGTCAAATACCTATTGCGCGAACTGAGCGCCAATCCGTCCGAATCACGCACCGTTTCCTCCACCTGAATCGCCACCGGCAAATTCAAGTCACGGACCATCTGCTGAATCACTTGTGCCTGCTGATAATCTTTACGACCAAAGACCGCGGTCTGGGCAGGGACCATCTGAAAAAGTTTGAGCACGACCGTCGTGACACCACGGAAGTGTCCTGGTCGATACTGTCCTTCCCACGATTCGGAGACCGAACCTGGCTGTACGTAGGTCGAAAAACCGGGCGGATAGATCTCAGCAGAATCCGGCGCAAAGACAACGTCAACCTTCTCACCCGCCAGCAGTTCGATGTCCTGCTCCAGTGTCCGAGGATAGCGAGATAGATCCTCATGCGGAGCAAACTGCGTTGGATTCACGAAAATTGTGACCACGACGATATCACACGTCGCTCGCGCCGCTCGCGCTAAGCTCAGATGCCCAGCATGCAACGCCCCCATGGTCGGTACAACGCCGACCTTCTTCCCCGCAAACTGAACATCACGCACAAAGTCAAATACGACCCGACTAGAATCAAGTAACTGAGGGCGCATTAGACACGATCTCGTTCGAGTGCGAACATAGCTGCGGCTACTTCACAGTACACTTGATCCGGTGATAGCCACGGGAGATGCAACATCGGCACGGGATCGTCCCCATCGACGCTATCGTCAATTTTCGTATCGGGTGTGTGCAAATGCACGACAAATTTCGGCAACGGTACTTCCGGCGACTCAAATACGTGCGGGGCCAACCACCATGGGCTCAGGACGGGTCGCGACAATAAATGCCAGGAATACTCCTGCAATAACTCGATCGCCTGCCGCTGCCATTGTAGTAATGCTTCGTCTTGCCTACTAGATGCACCGTCGTTGTGGCTTTGGCCAGGTAGTGGCATGGGCTCACCGCAATTCGGAAAGCAATCGATGTCAAATTCCTGGCTCAAGCGGATTGCTAAACTTTGGCGGCGTTCCGCGTCGAGGCCATGCAAAGCAACATACGGAACTCCGTTTCGCAAATGGTCGGCGTGTCGGGCCAGCGTCCACCCGGTCGAGGGGTGAACCATTTCTGGCGCCACCTCGGCCGCAGGGTACAAGACGAACTTACGGACCAGCATTCGGCGATGTGGCAGCACCAATGCAGCACTTTTCACCTGGAAATTACCGTAAAGTAGCAGGTCAAGATCGAGCGTACGTGGACCCCACCGCACGTCGCGTCGACGGCCCAACTGGCGTTCGATATCCTGGAGCGCCGCCAACAACTCCTCGGGACCAAGCGAAGTTGTTATTCGCGCTACCGCGTTGAGAAACGCCGGTTGCTCGACAGGTCCACCGACGGCAGCCGACTCAAGCCAACGACTTACCTCGAAGACTTCGATTCCCGGAACGGCCTTGAGCAAACGACACGCCTGCGCCAATTGGCTGGCCGGTTCGCCCAAATTCGCCCCCAGCCCAATCAGACAAGATGTCAACATCAATCAGTGGCAATTTGGTAAAGAAAAAAATAGGGGGAGCATCCGGGCTCTGCGGCGCTATGGGATTCCAAAACGCCACGCGACTATGATGTCCTTCTCTGCCGCCCCCCTGTTTCTTTCACGCTCTTCGTATCTTCATGAAAAGCACTTCGGTGTATTTTGTCGATCAACTTCGTTTTGTCAACCGACCTAACATAAAAAATATTCTCACAAAAAATTGCTCGCATGAAGATCGAACCGAGTTGACGTTAAACCGCCACGAGTATTTCTGACGGAGACGTTTTCGATGCTATCTCCTGCTAGAGAGGACTAAATTGGCGCCGGTGCTGCAGGCACGGCAGATGCGAGCGGATTCCCAACTGTGCAGCCAGGTCCAAATCAGCCACGATCATTTGGGGTTGCTGCTGAGCCTCGGCCAGTACGCGCCCCCACGGATCAATGATTTGCGAATGCCCAAATGTCTCGAGCTTCGCACCGTGACTGCCGCATTGATTCGCTGCCACAACGAAGCATTGATTTTCGATTGCCCGCGCGCGCAACAACACCTGCCAATGAGGTTCGCCCGTCGCCTTGGTAAAAGCGGCAGGAATCGCGAAGAGCGTTGCTCCTTGGTCGGTCAAAACACGGAATAGTTCTGGAAACCGCAGGTCGTAACACGTGGCTTGCCCTACGTTGGTCGCACCGATCGGCGTGCAGTGGGTATGCTCGCCCGGCAACATGAATTGTGATTCTCGATACGACACTCGATCGGGAAGATCGATGTCAAACAAATGGATTTTCCGATATTTCGCCAGCAATTCGCCCTTGGGACCGAACATCAAGCTTGTGTTGTATGCGAGATTGGGCTGAGAAGACTTTTCACAGATACTCCCAGCACAGAGATATATTTGCAATTCTTGCGCGAGGGCACACATTTGATTGCTGGTCGGGCCGGGAATCGACTCGGCATGCGGAAGGATGTCTTTCATATCGCCCAGACACGAAAACAACTCCGGGAGAACGATCAATTGAGCCCCTTCACGGGCGGCCGACCGGATCGCTTTCTCGGCATCGCGGCGGTTCGCCTCGGGATCCAAACCTGAATTCATTTGCACCGCGGCAACGCGAAGCATTGTGTCAGAAACCACGGTAATTCGCTCCTTATAGCCAATTCACCAAGAGAAATGGTCGGGCGGAGATCACCCGATCGTTGCGATTGCCCAACGCAATTGCCCAACAGAAACCACGGCACATGTTAGCCCAGACACTTACGGCCCCGCAAGATCGCTACATTCGACACTGCCGCAACCATTGTGCCAAAAAATCGCTTTTTCGGCCACGCAGAAACTTGTTCGTCATCTTGCCCCAATTAGTTTGAAATCTAATGAGGCGGCACCTCGATCCACAGGGAACAGACATGGGGAACACACTCGTTTTTTTTAATTGCCCGGATTCGGTCGTCGACAGCATTCGCAATGGTCTTGCCGAACCAATTCCCACCAAATACTGCGATTCGTGGGATGATGTCCATGGTCTCATCACGACGCATGACAGCCAGAGTTTTGTGGCACAACTCTCCGCCACCCGGCACGATTTGCGTAAAGATCTCATGCAATCCTTGCCCGGCCAAGGGACACTCCCATGCATTGAACGACACCAGGTAGGTGGTTTCGTCTCCGACCATGGTTCACAGGGCACCGCGAAGGGTGTCGACACCAGCACGGAAGTCGGCGGTAAGTTGGCACGGCAAATTGATGAATGCGAACGGCGAATTATCACAGAAACGCTGCACAGAAACCGCAATCATCGCAATCAAACAGCAGCCGAACTAGGCATTAGTCGGGTTACACTGTACAACAAGATGAAGAAATTCGATCTGCTGTAATTTGGTCAACGATGCTCGTTATGCTTAGGTATCATGGGTGCTGCCAAAGATGACAACGAGCTACCTCACACTTCTTCTCCCGCGGCCATCAGCCACGTGGATGCCGACGTTCACGTGAGCAACTTAGGGGACCAACCTCTTCAGCAGGCAAGTCGCTGGGCGCTCGTTGGACAGATCTTGTCGTTGATTATTTCGCTGTGCGTGTTAGCAGCACTCTATCGACTCGTTCGCCCCGAATCCTTTGGACGGCTCGCCGTTGCTTTACCCTGGGTGATGGTATTTCGCGGGCTCGCTACGCTAAGTTGGCAGGCGATGCTTCTTCAACAGCCTCATTGGTCGGACCACGATGCATCGCTCTTGTTTTCGTGGAATCTGGTAGTCGCGGCGGTCGTGATGTCTCTCTGCGTGGGCACAGGCTATTTCGTGTCGGCGTTCTACGACATACCAGGAATCGCTCACTGCATCGCTGGTTTATCGCCAACGATCGTGCTGGCCATGCTCGCAACCTTCGCACAGACCTTACTTGAACGTCGACTCGAATGGAACGCGATCGTGAGCGCCCGGCTTGCCGCTCAGTGCGGCGCAGGGCTGTTGGCGATCGCGATCGCTACCCAAGACGCAGAAACATTCGCGCTGATTGCTCAACAAGTCGCCGAGTTGGCGATACTGGCCACTTGGCTTTGGTGGAATGAACCATGGCGTCCCCAGTGGATCACACTCGAAAAACTACCCGTCCATTGGTGGCAATTCCATGCGTCGTACTCGATCGCCAGCCTTCTGTTCTTGATCATGCAACAGATCGACAAGCTGATGCTGGGATGGTGGATTGGCGGGAGCGTAGCGGGACAGGCAATGGTGGGCATGTATGGGCAAGCCTTTCAACTCAGTCAACGATTGACTTTCATGCTGACCGGGGCATGGGGTCCCGTTTTCCTCTCGTCCTTGTCGCGCGCCAATCACAACGAACGGGAGACGTCCCGGTTGGCACAACATTTTTTTGGTGCCATCGCCAACTTGCTAACGCCACTGACCATTGCTGGCGTTTTCTACGGCAGGGAACTCCTGTATGTATTGGGTGGCCCGGACTGGATTCCCGCGGGGGAACTGCTGCAGGTTTTTGCCATACTGACATTGTGGCAAGGCTTCATCAACCTCTCCGGAAATCTTTACACCGCGCGCAGTGCTACGATGCCGATGGCGATCGCTGCAGCCATCGGTACGCTCTTACTCGCCGTCGCGTTGCCGAGCGTTGGGCAGTTTTTCCACGTCTTGACGCTGCAAGAACGAGTCCGCATCGTTGCGATCACGTACGTAGCCGTCAACATACTTTGGTCGATTCCCTATCTGTATACAGCCATGCTCGTGTCGCGAATTCGGCTTGCCGATCTGTGGCTGGCCCTTCGCCCGTCTGTGTTTTTCGGTCTGGCGATGAGCGTTACCATCGTAATTTCGAACCGAATTGTGAGCGATGCATTCCCAACCGTACAAATGGTGGTAGGCACGGCGGTCGGGTGCGTGTGTTATGGGGGCCTCTACAGATCCGGAATCTTGAGGCGAACGGCGGGTTGAAACTACCTAAAGTAATGTTCGATTGAATGAACTTTCATCGAGAAACGTCTTCAATTGCTCTTTCTAAAAAGCCAGGACGTGTCAGGCCGGATTCATTCCGCATTCATTTTTCCAAGAGCAGTTTTCCATCGATGGGACAAGCGAAAAGTTGCTGGTTTTGGCGGCGAAGCAGGTCAACGGACGCTAGAAGAGAATCTTTTTGGCAGCCAAAGTGAGCCTCATGGACTGATCGCGACGACGCGATGGAAATGTAAGCGAACCTCTCGCTGAACAACGCGACGCACCCCTTCGACGAGGCAATGGGGCTCATTGTCTTCCTGCCCGAGGCGAGTGATATCTTCCAATTTCATGCCGGGGGGGACCGTAAACGTTGATTGGTAAAGGATCTGATTGCCAGCGTCTAACTCAGGCACGATAAAATGACACGTGGCACCGTAAGTGAGCATGCGGCAGGCGTACGCTTCGTGGTACGGACGGACCCCGGGAAAGCTCGGCAGCAGTCCGTGGTGCAAATTGATAATTCGCCCCCCAGCGTACTTCCAACATGTGGTGGCTGGTAGGACTCGCATATAGCGAGCCAGGACGACATAGTCGACGTGGTAGTCATCCAGTAATTGCACGAACGCGTCTTCGTTCGGCAGCCCTTGGTCGTCGCCGATCGAGTGCCACGGCACATTAAACTGATCCGCCAGTCCACGGCAGCGGTCTCGATTGCCGATCATGACCACCGCTTCTGCGGGCACCCGACCGTCCCGGATGGCACGCAGTAAGTGCAGCGCGGGTTCGGGACGGTAGGTGGTACAGATGGCTAATCGCGCCGGTCGGCTCGAAGGTTCGGGCGACCACACGCGCACCGACAATCCCTTGGACTGGCCAAGTGCATGCACGGCCTGCCGCAGGGGATCGGGCGAGTCGACCGCCAGGTGAATTCGCAGTAGCATGGCGAAAACGGCCGCCTCGTCGTGGTTGTACATCTGAATTTCAGCAATATTTGCCCCCTGACCGGTTACATAGTGAATGATGGGGTCAGCCAAACCGACGTTATCGGGCCCCACGGCCGTAATTACAATTTCCACTGTTAGTTCCTTCTATTTTTTGAGCGAACCTAGGCGGAAGTGCCGCCGTTTGATGAGCAACAAGCTGACTTCCACCCTGAAATCGGCAAACTGCCGTTCGTCGGCTAGAACTTATTGCCGTCGCTGCCTAACATAAACCCTACAACAGGCCCTGAATAGGCGATTATGTTAAGGAGACCGCGTCGATGGCACAACGTAAGATAACTCGTGAAGAGCTGAAACCGGGCGAATGCTTGTGTGACCATTGCCCGGCAAAATGTTGCAAGTACTTCGCACTCCCGATCGATGAACCTGAAAAATGGGAAGACTTCGAATTCGTTCGCTGGTACTTACTGCACGATCGAGCCAGTGTATTCACGGAGGACGGAGTGTGGTACCTGCTCGTGCACACGACCTGCAAACACCTGGGCACCGACAACCGCTGCGGCATCTATCACACGCGTCCGCAAATCTGCCGTGACTATTCCACAGACGACTGCGAGTACGATGAAACATGGACCTATGAACACTATTTTGAAACGGCGGAACAGATTCACGAATACGCGGAAGCCGTTTTACCAAAGCCGCGCGGCCAATCGATCCGGTCGCCCAAACCCGCTTTGCTACCCATTTTAGGTTAGCTGAGAACGCAGGGTACTCAGCAAATCGGTCCGGCATTTCGCGTTTATTTAAGCTAGTTTCATTGGTGGGGGACGACCCAGGATATGTCCGACTTGATTGTTCCGCGTACCCTCAAGGGATTCCGTGACTATCCGCCAGAGTTGATGCTGCCGCGTGAATCGCTCATGGAAACGGCGCGGCATGTCTATCGATCGTACGGTTTTGCACCCATCGACACACCTGCGCTGGAATACGCGGAGATCTTGTGCGGTAAAGGGAGTGACGAGACTGATAAACAGATGTACCGATTCAAAGACGCCGGCGATCGTGACATTGGCCTGCGATTTGACTTAACGGTGCCGTTCGCGCGTTTTGCTGCACAGCACATCGGCAGCCTGGGAACACCCTTCAAACGCTATCATATCGCCCCGGTTTGGCGTGGCGAAAATACACAACGCGGACGTTTTCGCGAGTTTGTGCAGTGCGATTTCGACACGATTGGCACCCAATCGATCGCCTCCGATGTGGAGATATTGCTCGTCATCCAAGACTTGCTTCATGCCTTGGGTATCGAGCGTTTTAAGATTCAGTTGAACGACCGCCGCGTATTGACGGGAGTCTTAGAACAGGTTGAGCTACTCGATCAATCCGTGGCGATTCTTCGTGCATTGGACAAATTGACCAAGGTAGGCGCGGAACGAGTCGCCGCAGAAATGGCCGAAACCGCCGGCGCCGACGCGTCACAAGCAGGCAAGATCATCGCATTGGCTGCCTGTGAGGGGACAAACGAAGAAATCTTACGGCAGCTTCAACAATTAACCCGAGGATCGGCTCGGGGCGAAGAAGGGGTCGCCTTCCTCCAACAGGTCGTGTCGCTCGCGGATGCAGCCGGTTTGTCGGCGGAGCAGTTGCGTGTTTCACCATCGATTGCCCGCGGCCTGGATTACTACACGGGAATGGTGGTAGAAACCTTCCTCGACGATCTCCCTGAAATCGGAAGTATCTGTTCGGGTGGCCGTTACGACAACTTAGCAGGGCTGTACACCAAACAGCAGCTGCCGGGAATCGGCGCGTCGTTGGGGCTAGATCGACTGCTGGCTGCTTTGGAGGAACTGGGAAAACTTCCCACAACACAGACTGCGGCGCCAGTGTTTATCGCCTACTTCGAAGCAGACCGATTGGCCGACTACCTTCGGTTAGCCAAATCGCTCCGTGCAGCGGGACTCGGCGTCGAAGTCTTCCCCGAACCGAAGAAAATTGGCCAACAATTGAAATATGCCGACCGCCGTGGATTCACCTGGGCAGTTATCCAGGGGGCCGATGAATTCGAACGTGCGATCTGCCAGCTCAAACACCTCAAAACAGCGGAAACTCGGGAAATCTCCGTCGCAAACGGCCCCTCCCAACTAATCCAAGCATTGACCGAAACCTAGCCCGCACATCCGTAGAACGGGTCTCTCGGCCCGTTCACTCCCACGTAGGACGGGTCTCCCGACCCGTAGCGAGCCATCCGTCGTCCACCCACGCACGCTCCACATCTCCACCAACGGACTCAACCGGCAACGCCGAGACGGCCGACCCCAAACCCGCATATTTCACAATCGGGGCAGGGCGAGTATATTGGCTCTTGAGAGGACCAACGGAATGGCCTACCAGTACGGCACAGGGACTTCACCGTCCGCCAAGCTCCAATCCAAGACACTTGACAACACCGCAACCTATGTCGTTCATCTCTCGATTCAGCGTGCGACTCTTCAGTATGACCCTGCTGCTGCTCACCCAGGGCGCATGCCTCCTGGCACAAGCTGAGGACGCAGAACCAGCTCCCGAACCCAAGAGTTGGGTGCTTTCCTATGTGCTCGTATTGTTGCTCGTCGGGTTAGGACTGACACTTGTGTGCCGATCGAGTACCCGGCGTACCGATGTGCGTCAAGATTTGCCAGTTGCCTAAGTAGAATTGCCGTTGACGTTAACGCGGACGAGCCAAATGCGAGGATATGCGGGGCTGGTGACCGGTACTACGGAAAACGGGGCTGGAGATCAGTACTACAGAAGAAAACGGGCCTGGAGACCCGTTCTACTTGGGAGTGTGCGGGCTGGAGATCAGTATTACAGAAAACGGGCCTGGAGACCCGTTCTACGGATGTGCGGACCGGTAGACTTTAGACACGTAGTCGTTCGCGGTTCAATCGCTCGGCGATAAATTCAATGGCGGCTGGGGCCATCCGTTCATAGTACTCGTAGCCGTGTCCCCCGCTTACGGTCTCCAGGTCGCATTCAAACGGTACTCCGAGCGAGGCGAGTTTCATACGCAGCCGATCATTGCCGTCGTACCATTCATGATCGGTCGGATCGCAGCAGAAATACTGATGACGCGGCCAGTTGAGCGGATGAATGTGCAACAATGCCGTATCTTGCCGTGCCGATTCCGTGCTGTCATACATCTCTTGCAACACGGGATCTCCCTGCTTAAGCCACAGATGATAATCTAGGGCCGGTGAAATCGCAGCCACGACCGGAAAGTGGTTGGGGTATTTGTAGGCAAAGCGAAGTGCGCCTTGCCCCCCCATGCTGGTCCCCAGCAGTGCCATGCGCGGTGCTCGCACGTCAAAACGATCGCTAAGCCAAGGGAGAATGTGCTGCAGGAGGAAAAACTCCGTCGAATAACGACTATCGAACTCGCGACAAATCCTGTCGGTCCACCAGCTCCGCTGTGTCATGGGAGCTACCACACGTAATTGGTAGCGGTCAAAATGAGCCGCGAAAATTGGATGGTCTTGCAGGCGTCCCAAATGCACACCGTGTAAATAGATCACGGTGAAATTTTCCTGATTCTGTGGCGGTTCGTAAATCGAACACGTGTGACCATCGATTTCTTCGTCGTGCCATGCACCCGCGAAAGTCCATGCTTTCGAAGCGGAAGGTGGTTGGATATTCGGTCGCGAACTGAACGGCAATTGCATGGACGTTTCCGGGTGGAAAATGTTTGCTGGGCGGCGAGGGAAGAGTCGACACCCATCGTAGCTGGTCGTTTGCAACGGTAGAATGCGGCACCTACATGAACGGTTTCAAGACGCAGCCTCAAGATTCCATGGGCCCGCCAGATGAAGACAATTCTAACGGAGGAAGCGATTCACGCAGGCGTACGGCGTTTGGCCACTCAAATTATCGACGACTTTCGTGGCGAACGGTTGGCCGTCATGGGAGTCATGACCGGTAGCGTTGTTTTCCTGGCTGACCTCATCCGACAGCTTGATTTCCCCCTGCGCGTGGGCGTCGTGTGGGCCAGCAGTTACCGGGGCTCCACGACCGTTCGCGGAGAACTAAGCGTAAATACCGCCATGATGCCCAATGTATCTGGCGAGCACGTCTTACTCATCGACGATATCTTCGACACCGGCCATACGCTGGCCCATCTGCTTCAAGAAATTCAAAAGTGCGGCGCCGCGTCGGTGCGAAGTGCCGTCCTCTTGCGAAAGCAGGGTCGACGAGAGGTCACGATTGTCCCCGATTACGTCGCATTTGAAATTCCCGACGAGTTCGTCGTGGGTTATGGTCTCGATTATCAGGATTACTATCGGCACCTCCCCTATTTGGCAGCCTTGGAACCGGACGATCTTGCAAAATGGCAACCATGACGCCGAACCCTCGTCCTTATCTCATTCCTTCGACCGAACCCACATGAACGGCGGCCGCCAGCCTCTGCGAATCGCGTTGGTCACTCGCTCCTTTTGGCCCCAAACCGGCGGCGCCGAAAAATTGATGGGCCGACTAGCGATTGGACTTCAAGAGCGCCAAGCAAAGGTTCAAATCGTGACGGCTCAGTGGAATACGACGTGGCCCATTTCCCAAGACTGGCATGGGGTTTCCTTGACGCGAATTCCGCAGCCAAAGCAACGCTTCTGGGGTACCCTTTGCTATATGCGTGGCCTGCGCAATTGGCTACGAGAATATCGAGAATCGATCGACATTGTTTACGTGTCGATGCTCAAGCAGGACGCGTACGTTGCCCTCCGCGAATACCGCCGCCACCGCCCTATTCCCGTGGTGCTACGCGCCGAAGGGGGAGGGCTCGGCGGGGATGCTCAGTGGCAAGACAGTCATTGGCTTGGTCGCGTTTTTCGCAGAACCTGCCGGACCGCCGATGCGATTGTGGCACCCAGTGATCAAATCCAACAAGAACTGATGGCTCGACAGTACGACTCGGACAAGGTTAATAGGATCCTCAACGGAGTCCCTATCCCGCCGCAACGTTCGCCGCAGTCCCGGGAGCGAGCGCGGCAAATACTCTCGACGGTAAGCGATCAATGGGCAGCAATCGCCGGGTGCACGTGGATCGTCTACACGGGGCGACTCGTTGTTGAAAAAGGGCTGCGCGATCTTGTGGCCGCTTGGCCCCTCGTGGAACGGGAATTCCCGGGTGCCAAACTGCTGTTGGTAGGGGAGGGGCCGGCGCAGGCCACTCTGACGGCCGACATCCAACTGCGCGGACTCGAAGAATCTGTCCTTTTGCCGGGTTCCTTCCCCGATACTCGCGACCTATTGGCAGCTGCAGATCTTTTTGTCCTTCCATCTTATGAAGAAGGGCTTTCTCTGGCATTATTAGAGGCACTCGCTGCCGAAGTACCGGTTGTGGGTACCGACATTCCAGGTATACGTGAGGTAATGAATCCGCAGGGATCGCGTTGGCTTGCCCGCCCGCGCGAACCTGCCGCATTAGCCGCAGCAATCCTGGACCTACTGCGAAATCCAGACGCGGCACAGTCGTGGGCACGTTCCGGGCGTAGGGTGGTCGAGCAGTCCTATCGAATGAGCGACGTCGTGGAGGCACACTGGAAATTGTTTCAATCACTTCTCATGAGAAAGCGCGGCCGATAAATGCCGCATCGGATAATACACTTAATCCCCACGCTGGACCGCAGCGGTGCTGAGAAACAACTGAGCTTACTCGCTACGCGTTTGCCGCGAGATGAGTTTGAGGTGGAGGTCTGCGCGCTCACACGCGGCGGCCCTTGGCATTCGTTCCTTGAACAGTCAGGTATTCCAGTCAGAATCATTGGCAAGTCGTGGAAACTCGACCCCCGCGCGATGTACGAGCTGTATCGTCACATTTCGGCGAAGCGACCAACGATCCTCCACACCTGGTTGTTCGCCGCCAATAGTTATGGACGGATTGCGGCTCGCTGGGCTCGTGTGCCTCACATCATTGCCAGTGAACGTTGTGTGGATCCGTGGAAAGCGACACACGAATTTGCGATCGACCGATGGCTTCAGCGACGGACCGATGTGATCGTCGTCAACAGCCAGGGTACGCGCGACTTTTATAGCCAGCACGGTATCGCTGACGGAAAATTCGAGGTGATCCCGAACGGAATCGACGCAAACCTTCCTAACGGTTTTTTGCATCCCCCAGCCAAGGATTCTCCGGCAACCGGTCCACGCAATACACTGCGTGAGAGTTTAGGAATTGGTGCTTCTGCGGAACTTATTGTAACGGTCGGTCGATTGTGGCCGCAGAAACGTATTAAGGATCTCATCTGGGCAGCTGACCTTCTCAAGGGAGTGCGACCCGACACGCACCTATTGATCGTGGGCGATGGCCCTCAGCGATACTTGCTTGAACGCTATCGTAACGCCATACAGATTCAAGACCGAGTCCACTTCCTGGGACATCGCGACGACGTTGTGGCAATCCTCCGCCAAGCATCCTGTTTCTGGCTTGCCAGTGACTACGAGGGACAATCCAATGCGCTCATGGAGGCCATGTCGCTGGGAATACCATCCGTCGCGTCCGACATTGTCGGCAACCGCGAGCTGATGCAGAACGAAGTTACCGGATATCTCGTCCCGGTGGGCGACTCCGCCACCTTTGCGCGCAAAACGCAACTTATCCTGAATGACAAGGAACATGCAGCAAAGCTGGGAGCGGCCGCACAGCGAGTAATGCGAGCAGATTTTACTGTTGAAGCCATGATCTCTCGTCACATCGACTTGTATCGACGAGTCCTCGGCAATACTCGATCGTCACATTAAGCGCCATCACAGCACACTTACTTGACCACCAGCAAGACACCTCAACCTCAGTCAAAGTACTCATCATGTGCGGCATTGCGGGCGGAATTTGGTGGGATGCACAAGACGCGCTGGAGATCCATACACTCCGACAGATGACCAATTCGATTCGCCACCGCGGCCCGGACGGTGCGGGAGAATACTACCAAGCGATGAGTGCCGACCGCTCGGCGGGAATTGCCTTGGGTCATCGCCGGCTGGCAATCATCGACATTGCCGAGGGCGCCCAGCCGATGAGCAACGAGGACGGCACCGTCCTCGTGTTGCTAAACGGTGAGATTTACAACTACCAAGAACTGCGTATGTCGCTCCAATCAAGGGGACATACGATGCGAACACGATCGGACACGGAAGTCATCGTACACTTGTACGAAGAGATGGGAATCGAATGCCTTGCTCAGTTGGAAGGCATGTTTGCGATCGCCCTATGGGACGATCGCAAACAACAATTGTTCCTGGCACGCGACCGCCTGGGAGAGAAACCCTTATGGTATCGGCGTGACCGCCAAAGATTGGCATTTGGCAGCGAACTGAAGAGTCTCTTGCAGATCCCCGGAGTCCCGCGTGAAATCGACCCGCTGGCAATCGATGAATTCCTAACATTGCAATACATCCCGGCTCCCCGGACCATCTTTCGTGGATTCCACAAGCTGCCGCCGGGTCATTTCCTTGTCGCAAACAACAAGGCCCATTCGACGCATAGCTACTGGAATGTTCCCGTCCCTGGGGCGTCGCCTACCGAGACGCCTCGGGACTTGACGGAGAAAATAAAAAAAATATTGCCAGAGTCGGTACGATTTTGTATGCAAAGCGAAGTCCCGCTCGGGGCCTTTCTTTCAGGTGGTGTCGATTCATCGCTTGTCGTCGCATTGATGCAACAGCATTCCTCGGATCGCATAAAGACATTCTCGATCGGGTTTGACGAGCAATCGTTCGACGAACGCCCATTCGCGCGGCAAGTAGCAATGCACTTTGGTACGGAGCACCACGAAATCCTTGTGCGTGCCGACACGATGGCAATCTTACCGCAAATGGCCGCACATTTCGACGAACCGTTTGGCGATAGCTCTGCGTTACCTACGTGGTGCCTGGCGATGGAAACACGGCGTGAAGTCACCGTAGCGCTCACTGGCGATGGTAGCGATGAACTCTTCTGCGGCTACGATCGATATCGTGCGGCCCAATGGGCGACTTGGTTTGATCGGATCCCGGCTGCTGTTAAACGCCAATTCGCGTTGGATCGATGGCCACTTGTGCCGGGATCCGATGGCCAACCAACGTTCACGCGAAAAGTCTTGAGGCTGCTAGAAACCGCGCAGCTAACCCCGGCACAACGATACCTAGTACTAGTAGGAATCTGCCGAGACCATCAGCGACGGTCGTTGTACGAACCAGGCTTTGCCTTGCAACTAGGTAAAGGTGTCGGTGGAGCCACGATCTTAGAAGCTTGGGAGCGAGCAAGTAAGAGCGACGTCGCGGCCACAGCTGCGTACACAGATCTATGCACTTATTTGCCCGGTGACTTGCTCACCAAAGTCGATATGGCATCGATGGCACACAGTTTGGAGTGCCGCCAACCGTTTCTCAATCACAAACTGGTGGAAGTGGCTTCCCAGTTGCCGAGCCGACTCAAGACCAATGCGTGGCGCGGCAAGCTTGTGCTGCGAAAGATATTTGGAAACCTGTTGCCCGATGCAATATGGAATCGGCGAAAAATGGGATTTGGAATACCGATAAATATGTGGTTCCGCGGACCATTGCGGGAAATTACCGAAGACCTACTGATTTCCCCGGGAGCTCAGATTCATACTTTTTTGCGCCCTGCTGCGATCCAATCGATGTGGCAAGATCACCAGAACAAGAAAAGCAATCATGGCTATCGCCTTTGGTGCTTATTGGTACTGGAGTCTTGGCTCCGTCATTGGAGCAAGAGCTAGGTCGGCGAAAACATTCTTGCGACACGAAAATTCGCGAAGCCGCACTACGGAGCGGGCGTGCATTCGACTATAACGTCTTGACGACAATGGTAGCCATCCCTACCTTTGCACGTTGACACAATTTTGCAAAGGACTGATCTGTATGGATCCTCAGGAAGCTACGAAGTGCTGTGGTCCGATGGACGAACTGCTCGACGCCGGGCTATTCAAGGCCTTAGGCGATCCTACCCGACTGAAGCTACTTTCATGCTTAGCGAAATGTAGTCGCCCCTGCTCCGTCACAGAACTGACTGGATGCTGCGCGGTTGACGTTTCTGTCGTTTCCCGGCACCTGGGTTTGCTCGAAAGGGCCGGCGTGCTGTCGTCCGCAAAAGAAGGCCGAACTGTTTTCTATTCTGTGCGCTACAAACCACTGACAGAAGTGTTTCGAAAGCTTGCCAAGGCGATTGAGGCTAGCCGGCCCAAGGGCAAACACGCAACAACGTAACTGCGTTCGAGCGATTGAACGACACCACTGAACACGCGAGAACGCATTTTATATGCACCAGGAACAAAAGGCGGAAATGAGCTTCTTCGAAAAAAATCTTACCTACTGGGTGGTAATCTGCATGGTAGTGGGCATCTCGATTGGAAAGTTTGTGCCCGTGATTCCTGATTTACTCACCAAACTAGAATACGCCAACGTCTCAATCCCGATCGCCATTTTGATCTGGCTGATGATCTACCCAATGATGATGAAAGTCGATTTCGCCAGCATTAAGGATGTGCGAAAGAATCCCCAGGGATTGTTCGTGACCTGGGTCGTCAACTGGCTCATTAAGCCATTTACCATGTTTGGCATCGCGGCGTTTTTCTTTTACGTAGCCTTTAAACCGTGGATTCCAAGCGATCTTGCCAAAGATTATTTGGCTGGCGCAGTGCTTCTCGGCGCCGCTCCTTGTACCGCGATGGTGTTTGTGTGGAGCCACTTGACGCGAGGAAATGCGGCGTACACCGTCGCTCAAGTGGCTACTAACGACCTGATCATTCTGGTGGCATTCACCCCAACAGTGGCGTTTCTACTTGGAATCGGTGGAATCACAATTCCGTGGATGACCCTGATCGCGTCCGTTGTACTTTTCGTGGTAGTTCCGTTGGCGGGCGGCATCCTCACGAGGACGCTGATCGTACAGTCTCAAGGCCAAGCCTATTTTGAAAACACTTTCATCCCGAAGTTCAACAATATCACGATAATCGGACTGCTATTGACGCTGGTCTTGATTTTCGCGTTGCAGGGCGAGGTGATCGTAAACAACCCACTACACATTATCTTGATTGCAATTCCGCTTACTATTCAAACAGTGTTAATATTTTTTCTCACCTACGGAGCATGCTGCGGCCTACGATGCCGCCACGATATCGCAGCACCCGCGGGAATGATTGGCGCATCCAATTTTTTCGAACTTTCGGTCGCGGTAGCCATCACGTTGTTTGGTGCTTCCTCTCCGGTCGTTCTAGCCACGATCGTCGGCGTGCTGACCGAGGTGCCTGTAATGCTCGTACTCGTCAGTTATGCGAATAAAACGAGCGGTTGGTTTTCCCGGTATGAACGACTTGAAGACTGATTGCCTGACGACAATTTCTTACAATCAGAAGATGAGCAATTTATGACTTTGCAAAACTCCAGAACCGGCGATACTTTATTCTACTCCGAACTCGTTCGGTATCTCCAATCCGCAGAATCACGGTTCGAGGCGATACCCTATGATCGCCGAGATGACCTGGCCAAAGTTTCTGCCTACATTCGTGAGCGACTATCGAAACCAGCGACAGCGAGAATAACCTTCATTTGCACGCACAACTCGCGACGCAGCCATCTCTCACAGATTTGGGCGCAGGTAGCTGCCGATTATTACGGGCTCAAAGGTGTTGAAACTTTCTCCGGTGGAACTGAAGCCACTGCGTTCAACCCTCGTGCTGTCGCAGCCATGCAGCGATGCGGATTGAAAATTGTCGCCGAGGACGCCACTGCGGCGAATCCACGCTATTCCGTCTGCACCTCCGATGTGACTGCTCCGCAGATCTGCTTCTCAAAAGTCTATGATGCTCCACCCAATCCATCACAGGGCTATTGCGCTGTGATGACTTGCTCGCAAGCGGACGACGCATGCCCGTTAGTGATGGGCAGCGATCTTCGCCTGCCGATTCGGTATGAAGATCCTAAGGCAGCCGACGACACCGAGTTCGAAACACAACGCTACGACGAACGGTCAGCTCAGATATGCACTGAAATGCTCTTCATGATGTCACTTGTCTAAACGCGCCTTCTGAAGAATTCGTGGGTAAGGCTTTGGCTGGGGGGGGGGTGGCTTTGTTGCCCTATCTAAAGGAAGCAGCCCTTTACGACCTGATCGCGCCCGATTGGCAGCCCGCTCCGGCACGTAACGCTTGGTTCGCAACCAAGAAAATCGTCGCAGGGGGGGGGCAACGCCGAACTCTCTGTATTCCGTTGCCCCACGTCGGAACTCCCGTCCCATACTCGCGACACCGGGGTCGATTGCCTGGAAGGTCGTAAATCCGGTCAATATCAATTGATCCATCAGCCTGACCAACTGCTGAAAAGAATACGTGCGTCTGCTCCGTCAGTCATCGGATCACCGTTGAGGTTTCCCTGCCCAATTCTGTTGAGCGTTCCTTGCAGCAGGGGACCGGATTCCGTAGTTTGGTAATAGAGCCTTATATCGGGATAATGCGGCATCGTTACGGCGCCCAGGTCGATGTCGGTAATCGTAAAGGGTATAGTCGAAGACTGGCCAATTCGTTGATCTGTATCTACGATCATAGCCCCCGCCGCCGAAAGGTTTTGCGGCGCACTTCCTATGAGACCTCCCGACGGACTTTCTACGTACCAACGGACCACGTTCCGCGCCGATATGGCCAGTTGACCCGTCAGCGAATTGAAAATTCCCGTAGCAGATCCGGGCGATGCGTCTCCTGCACTGTAACGAGTCGTCACAATGCCCGGCGTCAGAGTCCCGAAGCTCGATTTCGACGAACCAATCGTGACGTCGGTCAAAGACAGATTGGCGAATTGACCTAGGCCGATATTGGAAAAACTAAATCGAGAAAACGCCGACTCACCAACCCGTACCGAATTGTTGGTGACGATTCCTTCATTCAACGGAAACGACGCCGGCAGCGCCCCTCCGGACAGTCCGCCCGAGGGACTTTGAAGCATCCACGCTACTACAGAATCGGCGGATACGATGACTTCCCCGTTCCAGGGATTATAGCTGGCCGTGGCCTGGTACTGAGCCGGAATCGGGGGCAAGATTTCCGGTAGATCACCCCAGTTCGAGTAAAGAATGGCCAAGTCTTTCCCGTCCGCTTGGCCGTCTGCATCCAGGTCGCCATTGCGGTAGTTGGGTAACGCGGGTGGATGAACGGTGAGCAGGCCGAACATGGAATATTGTCCGAGTGACCCGTAACCTGAATACCCAGTCGAGATAGGGTTCTTGCCGACGCCATCGATTGATATGTACGACGCGCCAGTTCCGAGTTCGACTTCGAGCGTCGCGAAAAGCTGTTCGACCGGATTGCTTTCAGCAATTACCTGGCCTGTGCGATCGTGAACTCGCAGCAGGATGTCCAAGTTTGCACCAATCGCAATCGGCCGCACGTCCAAAACCAGCCTTCCAGTTGACCCACCAAGATCGAATCTAAACACGTCGATGTCAGTTCGTGTCTCAATAATTCCATTCCGGTCGATCGTTTGTTCGGTGGGGTCGAGCGACATAGCATCGTCATTAAAAGCATTGCCATAATCGTCGACCCGGTAGGAAAGGGCGGCGGCAAGTTGCGCGATATCGTCCTGAGAGTTCGTGGCGTTTGGATACTCCCCTTTGCTCCATTGGCTCAACTCGCCAGGTCCTGCTCCCATAATCGGTGTCCAGCCCGTCGAACCGCTACCATGCCCCGGATAGTATTCCGCGCCCCCTTGCCCATCGTGGGTCAAGCCAAACGAGTGACCCACCTCATGGGATGCCACGTTCGCCAAGAACTTGTCGGAAAGCCCTGACGTGTCGTAAAACACCCACACGGGCGTATCGGACTGCCAAGCCCAAGAGTTCACTAGGGCCACTCCACCAGCTTGTTCTCCGAACCATCGGCCACCCGTACCACCAACACGCGCATCATCATTGCGAGTAGATATGAGAACACGAATCCCTTTACTGCCAGCGGTGAACGTAGCGACTCCCGGGTCTTCGGTCGTGACGTCGACGTCGAATGGCGTAAAGTCTTCTGCAACTCGCGCCCATATTCTCTCGACCTGACCTGCCTCGCCAGCGCTAAACGACGTTATATCGCCGTCGATACTATAAGATACGGCGTGGATTGGGGCGGACGTTGCATTCCACTGGGTTCCTGTGACAACGTGCCCATCGAAGTCCAAAAAAATTTTCTTTACCGATTCCGGACGGCTGTGCAGCAGTGGCAACCCGGACGGCAGTGACGGCACCCCCGTACGGGCAATCGGTGTCGAATCGGCGGAAAGTAGTGCGAAATCGACGTCTGCAGCTGCCGAAACCGATGCGGAATTGGGTGCCACCCCCTATGCGTTGCCGAAGCGATTGTACTGCAGGCCAGTCCACGAGCCGCTTCCGTAACAGTCCGCCTCCCCGGGGCCCGACAGAACTTCACGCGCTTCCAGGCACTCTATCCACAGTCGTCGATTACGCACGCAGCGCTCCCTACCCCAAGGGTTGAATTCGTCGGCCTCCACCACTCACAGAATACTCCCAACAGCACTTTTTCAAGAAGCCTTTTTGCGCATGTCTAGATGCTTCTTGAATCGCCCGTTAGTAACCTAAAGCCATTCAACACGTCACGCAGTGGCAAGGGAATATGCCATAAGATTATTATTGTTTCATCGTTGGAAGCCAATTAGCGATCCGACGACTGAAAACCGCTATACTTCTGCGGCAGCCGGACCAATTGCGTGGTCTTTTGATCGTTGAGCGACGCGTTACTCAACTTAAGATCATTTTGCGAGACCGGAAAGTGCGGCATGCTAGTTTTCAGAAAAGTAGCACGCATCCCATACATCGGAATCGGGGTTTTTACCCTGCTGGTCGTTGTCGCGCCAAAGGTTCAATCCAACGACGCTACTGTCATAGAAAAACAGCCATCCAGCGCATCGGTACCGTTCCCGCCAATTCGGTTACCCAGGGTATTTGGCGATCACATGGTCCTCCAGCGTGATCGGCCGTTGCCGATCTGGGGACGTTCCATGCCAGACGAATCGATTCACGTATCGTTAGCCAAGTCGCAAATGGAGACTCGGGCGGATCTCCAGGGTAATTGGCGGTTGACTCTGCCTCCACAATCGCACGGCGGTCCACACGCGTTGATTATCCGGGGAAAGGAACATCAACTCACCTTCGAAGATGTGATGGTGGGCGAAGTGTGGATTTGTTCGGGTCAATCCAACATGGAAATGAGCGTAAAGGAATCACTCAATCCACAAGACGCAGTCGCCTCCGCGCGGTATCCGCAGATCCAATTCCTTAACGTTGCCAATTCGGTGGCGAAAGAGCCTCAGTCGGATTTCGAAGGGCAATGGTCCGTGTGCAGCCCAGATACTGTCGGCGACAATTCAGCTGTCGCCTACTACTACGGGCGCAATCTTTTTGATCACTTAAAGGTACCAATTGGACTTATCGACGCCTCTTGGGGAGGCTCATTGTGTGAGTCCTGGATGAGCCGGGAAGCTTTGACGGCCGATCCAGATTTCTCGCGCATACTGCATCGAGCACTGGGGGACAATATCGGCAAGGGGAGTGGTATGTACAATGCCATGCTGCACCCTCTCATCCCTTTCGCGATTCGAGGCACGATCTGGTACCAAGGCGAATCCAATTCGGCGCGGGCCAGCCAATACCAAAAGGTCTTCCCGACACTAATTTGCGATTGGCGATCAAAATGGGGACAGGGAGATTTTCCATTTTATTATGTGCAACTCGCACCACTCGACCGCCACGGCGACGAATGGGTGGAACTCAAGGAAGCCCAGTTGAAAACGCTGTCGGAACCGCACACCGGTATGGCCGTCATTAGCGACCTCGACCTACCTGGACTCCACCCCGCCAATAAAGAGGGCGTGGGTATACGTCTCACCCTTTGGGCGCTAGCGAAAGACTACGGAGTACATGACATTGTCTACAGTGGACCGCTCTACAGATCGATGGCAGTCCATGAAAATTCCATTCACGTACATTTCAATCATTCTGTTGGGCTCGCCTCACGTGATCGCAAGCCGTTAAGCGACTTCACGATTGCCGGCAGCGACCGCAAATTTCACCCTGCCATTGCGACAATCATGGGCGAGACGATTATCGTCCATAGCGACCTTGTAGCGCATCCTGTTTCCGTAAGATTCGGCTGGACGGACACGGCTCAACCCAACCTCGTCAACACCGCGGGTCTTCCCGCCTCGCCATTCCGGACGGACGAATGGCCAGGAGTAACAAACGGAAGACAATAGCGAGAACAGTTCCTTCGAAGGGCCAAATGGTTATTTGTTTCACCGGATTTCCGCGCATCGAACAGGCGATGATCCATTCTCAAGAGAAACGATTCTCCCGACACGATGTTCTCATTCATTTGCTGACTTGGGGATCGTGTTACTTGGAAAAGACCAAAGAAAAAAAAAGACCAGGACAGTCAGGATAAGTTGAGGACAGTCAGGATAAGTTGGAGACAGTCATGGTTCGGGACGGGAATGGAAAATAGGCGGAATAGCGAGGCTGAGCTGACAGGCACGGCCGGAATTCGACCGCGGCGGAGGTTCGCGGACAGAAATTCTGCCCGCTGGCGGCCAGAGGTCCCACGAAATGGCTTTAGAGACCCTTGAGCGCGCGCAACTTGAGCGCAGGAGGTTCTTGCCATCGATTAAAATTGGCGCGAACGACCGGCCATTAGCCGGAAAGATCGGTCGTCGTTGCCTCCGTCGGCAG
>JAQCHP010000193.1 GCA_027619595.1 Planctomycetota bacterium | reverse complement strand
AATTTCAACCAAACCCCAGTTTTTTGCAAACTAAATCAGCTACGGCGTCACCTCTCACGGCCCGCTGGGCTGTGAAAGGGACCGCTCTACTACCTAGTTTGCAGGGAGTTGCTGCAGCAATACGTCCAAGTATTTGTTACTGAGCTTCTCCGCCAAGCTGTTGGACTTGAGACGTTCACGCAGGTTCGGAAAATCGATCCGGTCCATTTCCTGATCTTGATTGAAACAAGTAAACACAACGTCCGTCTCGCATCCGGTCTCTGGATCGACATGCTTTTGCAAACACTGCGCGCAAATTTCTTTCATCATGCATTGCATCAGCGAGTTGACCGACGCGATGGCCGCGTGACCTGGCCGCAGGTAGCCCTGCAAGACGCCGTGACGTGCTGCCGAAACAGCCGCCATCATGCGATCAGAACCGATGGCAAAGATTCGATCGACGGAAGCAAAATCAAACTGGGGAGCACCCTGCAATTGCCCACTGGCGTAAGCCAGCATGGCCTGCACGATGTTTCCGACGAACGTCCGGTCCTGCGGGCGTCGAGCGGAAATTGGCTTATCCGCATCGACGGCCCAAATAACTTGGTCAGTCCCGTCTTCAATTTCTTGTTGCTTGAACAGATCTGCGGAGGAACGATAGCCGGCGAAGTAAATGACGCGGCATCCATTTTTTTTCAACGCACGCGAAATGGAAAGCAACACAGCATTACCGAGTCCTCCTCCCACGAGTAGCACCGTTTCATGGGCAGGAATTTCACTGGGAACGCCGGTCGGTCCCATTAGCACCACGGGTTCCCCGGGTCGCAGATACGCACACAGCCGTGAACTCACCCCCATCTCCAATACGATGAGACTCAACAGTCCACGCTCCGTATCGACCCAGGCTCCTGTCAAGGCGATTCCCTCCAGAGTCAGCTTCTTTCCGTTCACGACGGGAGCGTGCGCTTCGTAGTTTTGCAGACGATAAAACTGTCCCGGCTGAAATTTCTGAGCGCAATAGCGCGCCTCGATGATGACATCCACGATGGTTGGGGTAAGGCGATCGACTCGTACCACACGCGGCATTAAGTCCTGATCCAGTCGCTGCGTAAATGCCAGAAACTGGCCCACGTCGATCGGAGTACTTGCCAGTGATTGATGGCCCACGCCAAATAATCGGGCGACATGCATGGAACCGACTTTGGCGGAAGCCATGGCCTTCACGACGTTGCCGGCGTAATTCGGGTGATTGTCACCGTAGAAGGACACGAACCGACCATCCTTCTGGTAGGAGAGGAAAAAGGCCTCACGATCGGAGGCCTCTGCTGGCACCAGAGACCATTCCGCATGATCGCCGGGAACGGCCTGATATTTGCGAAAGAATCGATGATGTTCGTCCAGCTCGAAACTCTGAGGGTGTTCCTTTTCATACACAGTATTTGGACTAGTACCGGCGGCTACGAGCAGTGAGCGGGCAGGTAACGTTTTCTGACTGGTGGGCCCCAACTGGAAGGTCACCGCTTCTAAGGCTCCAAACCGGTCGCGGTGTGCCTCCATAGGGACAGCACTTTCAGTGAAATAGATACCCTCCTCCAACGCTGCTTTGACTTCTTCATGATTGAGTCGATAAGCGGGAGCATCCGCCAATCGCTTCCGGTAACAAATGTTTACTCCACCCCAGGATTGACACAGGGCAACCAGATTGGGTAGATCGCCGTCACGACTGGCACGAGCGCGTTCGTCACGAATCGCACGACCATGTTCAAGGAACCGTTTCAGGATGGCTTGTTCTTCCTCGTCGCACATGCGCCAAACGAAGTCTTCACCGTGTTCTTCGGTTAGGACCTCGAACATTTCCAACGTTTTTTCGACTTGCACCGGATAGTAGGCCATGAGTTCGGTGGCGGTGTCGATGGCTGTTAAACCACCGCCTACGACAATCGCGGGAAGTTGTACTTGCAAATTTGCTAAGGAGGACCGCTTGAACGCCCCCGTCAACTGAAGCGACATCAAAAAATCACTCGCTTTACGAATGCCGCGAATCAAGTTGTTTTTTAGAGGTATGATCGTGGGTCGCCCTGCACCGGTCGCCAAAGCAACGTGGCGAAAGCCTCGCTCCCACGCGTCTTCCAAAGTCAGTGTGCCGCCAAATCGCACCCCCCCGTACACGCGCAGGTTACGACGCCGAAGCAACGTCAGATAGATAAGTTTCAGGAAGTTCTTGTCCCATCGCACCGTGATACCGTACTCGGATACGCCGCCGAAACCAGTCGACAGACGGGTATCCAAGTCTTCCATGAGCGACGCAAAATCTTGAATTGGCAGCGGCAATTCACCGTCTGCGCCGGTCAGAATGTCGTCAATCGGCTCCAATTTAAGACCATCAATACCAACAACTCCAAAACCCATGTTGGTCAAATAGTGAGCCAGTGTGTATCCAGCCGGCCCCAAACCGACGACGAGGACGTCGATCCCATTGTACGGCAGGGCATACGGCGCATCGCGGTGCAGTGGATTGAATCGCGTGAGCAGGCTATATATTTCGAATCCCCAGGGCATCTGGAGTACGTCCGATAGAACTCCCGTTTCTATTTGCGGAATATTGACGGGATCTTGCTTTTGGAAGATGCAGCCCTTCATGCAGTCATTACAAATGCGATGCCCAGTCCCCGGACACATTGGGTTGTCCAGCATAATCATGGCCAGCGCGCCAATCACATACCCCTCGCGACGCAGAGCGTGCATCTCCGAGATCCGCTCATCAAGCGGACACCCTTCCAGCAAGATACCCAACGGATTCGTTTTGTAACTACCATCCTTTTCGCGCAAACCTTGCGAGCAGGAATCCTTCTCACGGGGATGGCAAAGGATGCAGTAATCGGCTTCGCGCAAATACTGCTCTTGGGTCATGCGCGCATCGGTGAGCCCAAACCCATCCCGCAATCGAATGTGGGAACAATCGCCGCCGACCAATTCTGGCAGGTTCGGATCGTGACGCTCCAGCGGCACAAGATTCTCGTAGTCCAACTTGTTAGGCCGGACGAAAGATAGCCAATTTGCCACCTGCTTGCGACGCGACGGGCAAACATAGACTTGAATGCCCCAATCCGACAACTGCTGCATTGCCGTCTCGAGCTTCTCCGGCAGTGTCGAACCAGCGCAGGGATGACAGATCGCGGCGATGCGAGATTCTTGCTCGCCAGAAAAGGATCCTTCTAGCCATCCTTTCGCAGTTCGGGAGAGTTCCAACCCCAATTCAGCGATAGCACGTTCATGGATTCCAGGAGCATCGCGACTCGTTGGTTCCGGAGTGCTATTCGACGTGACCGAGGCGCGACGGGCCAGTAATTGCAGAATCCTTGCCTCAAGCTCCCGAAACTCCCGGTCATCCACAGCGACCGTATCGAGTTTTCTTAAGACACGATGATTCCAGAATTCTTCCTTAAATGCGAAGACATTTTGCACACCCAACGTCGCCTGACGCAGTGTTTCTGCCGCCGATGAGACTTGAAATAAGCCAACAATAAATCCGTCGATTTGCCGAGCAACACGTATGAGAATTTCTGAAACGTCCGGGTGGTGCCTATTGGGTGCTCCGTGTGCCAGAAACGACGCGTGTAGGCCGGCGTCCATCTGCTCGGCATAGTCCCAGAATGAGCGATGCAGGTCCGGCAATCGCGATACGTCGTAGAGGTCTGAAAATCGAAAACCGGCTATCCCGAGCGGGAAATCCTTCCGCTGTGTCACGTCCATTTACCCTTTGCAATTCCCAAGCGATTGATCTACTCGAGCGACCTACGTCGCCTGCTGACGAATACTCGCCGATTGACTATTTTTGTCAAGTGTAGCAGCATCGCAGGAGAATCGGATCGAATCCCAAAACCCGCACGTCATCCATGGCCAATACACCCTGAACAGAGTTGTCCCACGGTCTTTCTTCACTTAGACTGGAAATTGGCCGTTGGCTCTTACCCGCCCCGGGGATGGAGCTACGCGTCGCGAACCGCCTCGCCAGTCCCGTCCGGGACACGGTTCGACCTCACAAAGTAACGTCAACATGTTCACGAAACGCACGCGTGTTCAGCGATTGAGCGCACGCAAGCGAACGATTTGGACAGGCAAGGCCACAGAATAGACCGCATGACCCTTTGCATCAGATACGGGATTCAGCTTGGAACAATCGCGGTCTTCGGTTGGCTGCTTGTTTTACGACCAGACGCAGTCGCTCAGGCGTCCGAAAGGCCGGACGCATCGGCTCCTGCCACCGCAGAGTCGGCCAAGATCCGCTTTTCTACGCAGATATTGCCCGTTCTGCAGAAAAATTGTTTGGCATGTCATAGCGCGTCGCAAGCCGAGGGAGAGTTGGTATTAGAGTCTCGCGAGGGAATCGAGAAGGGAGGGGCGTCGGGACCGGTTGTTGTAGCGGGTCAAGCGGAATCGAGCGTGCTGTTTCGGCTCACGGCGGGTTTAGACGAGCCGTTCATGCCACCGGCTGATAACCGAGTCGGCGCAAAATCTCTCACCCAGGAGGAACAGGCACTCGTTCGACGTTGGATTGACGAGGGTGCTACGGTGGACGCGGCAAGTGTCGAGGATCCAATTCAGTGGCAATCGATTGCGTCGGATCGAGTTCCGATCTTTGCGACCAGTATTTCGCCCAATGGTCGGTACGTATCGGCAGGACGGGGGACGCAATTGGAAATTCTCCACGTACCTTCCCGCAAGATTATCGCGCGTCCCACCGACTCACGTATTAGCGAGCGGTGGTCACTGCCTCCGGCCACCGATGTCGATATCCTCCAGACGACCGATTTTAGCCCTGACGGCGAATGGCTAGCAACGGGCGCTTTTCGCACAATCAAGCTTTGGCGCCGGTCGCCGGTCTCGGAAAATTGGCCCAAGGATCAATCTGGTCCAGGGGCGCGAGTATGGCATGGAATTCCAACGAGCCGCCACGCGCTGTTTACTTGGCCTGATGGCCGTCTCGAAGTTCGCGATCTCGAAGATGGAACAGTGATTGCTCAGACTGCCGACGACGGCGGTGAAACACAGTTGGCCTATGGTACCTCCCAGGGATGGTGGACTTGGAATGCTCATCGTCAGCTCACGTTCCGACATCCACAGTCACTGCAGGTAATGGCTGAAATAATGATGAGCGACCAGGAACTATCTGCTTTGGCAGCCCAGTCCTCTGACGGCAGGGAATTCGTGACGGCGGGTACGATGAACGGTCAACTCTTGTCGTGGGACGTTGAGCTGAATCGCTTGCAGGAGAGTTCCCCCGCACACCTTGCAACGGCCACGGTGACGCAGGGGCACGGTGGCCCAGTCACCGTGATCCGACCGATTCCAACTGGTTTCCAGCCTGACGGTTCAACGAATCTTCAATGGCTCACCGGCGGGGCAGACGGAAAGATCGTAGCACGTGGCTCAACTCGTCAAGAGCTCCAAACTCTGGATCAAGGCAGTCCTGTTACCGACATCGCACTGACGTCGGCACCCGCCAGCGTCATCGTCAGTGACGCGCGGGGCAATCTCAAGTGGTGGGACCTCGCAACCAGCAAAATGGCCATCGAAGTGACAGAGAGCGAACGGCGATCGAGCGGAATTCGAACCGCGGACCGCGCCTTGCAATTGGCCAAACTGCACTCCGCAAATGCGAACACCGATAAGACGAAGGCCGAAGAGCGAATCAAGCAAGAAAAAGGAGCGATCGAGCAAAACGAGAAGGAAATCGTTGAAGCAGACAAAAAGATCGAGGAAACCAGTCAGGCCAAGGAAGAAAAATTAGCCGCAGCTACGAAAGTAGCCGCTACGCTGAAAGAATCCGAAGAGGCATTCGCAGCAGTCAAGGCAGAACTCGACCAAAAGAAACTAGCGTCCGAATCGGCTGCTCCAGCGGACCAAGAAACGCAGCAGAAAGAGGTTGCCGCAGTTGAAGCGAAGTTGGCGGCGGCCGACACGACAGTCAAAGATGCCCGCAAGGCCCAAGAGGAAGCTCTAAAAGCTGCTACGGACGCCACTGCGGCTTTCGATGCTGCCAACCAACAAAAGGCGGTCGCCACGGGCGCTCTCACGCGCAGTCGTGAAAATTTAGCGCGAGCAGAAACCACTTTGGCAGAAATGGCAGAACAGTCGGTCAAGAGTCAAACATTGCTGGATTCCGCTGATGCAAATCTTAAGCAGCTGCGAGATTCTACACCACAAGACGAGGATGCCATCCTCAGCTTGGCCATCGGCCTCACCGATCCCCCCTTGCTGGTCGTGTTGCGCAAAAATCGGCAGGTTGAAATTCGCCACGCAGCGACGGGCGAACTGTGGGAAGCGCAATCATCGCAATTCACGCGCGGACCACTTTTGGTTGCCGCAGCCGCTGGGCAAGAAACGGATCCCATGGCACGATCGACCAGTGTCGTCCGGTGGATCGTTGGAAGCGCCGCCGATGCACAGGTATCCCGGCTACGTTCGTTACCCGATTGGACGTTGACGCGCACCCTCGGTGATCCGGATGACCGGTACACGTTGGTGGATCGCGTTCTCGCGCTCGATTTTAGTGCGGATTCGAAGCTACTCGCGAGTGGCGGAGGAGAAGCCTCCCGGTCGGGGGAACTCAAGATCTGGAACGTGGTCGACGGTACCCTTGTAGGCAGCTGGCAGGACGTCCATAGCGACACCGTCTTTAGTGTAAAGTTTTCGCCGGACGATCAGACGGTCGCTAGTGGCGCAGCAGATCGATTCGCCAAAACATCGGACGTGAAAACGGGTAAGGTCCTGCGCGTGTTTGAGGGGCATACTCACTATGTCCAATCTGTTGGCTGGCGGGCCGATGGACGCGTACTGGCTACGGCCGGCGCCGATAAGGCAATTAAATTCTGGGACCCGGTGACGGGCGAACAGATAAATACCTTGAACGACGCCAAGAAAGAGGTGACGGGAGTCGTTTTCTTAGGACTTGAAAACCGAGTGGTGGCTTCGTCCGGCGACGGACAGGTGCAATCGATGCTCACCAACGGGCAGGAGAAAAAGGCGATGACCGGTGCTGCCTCCTTTCTGCACGCATTGGACGCCACGATGGACGGCCAGTGGATTGTTGCGGCGGGAGCTGACCGGATCGTGCGACTGTGGGGGAAAGACGGGGCGCTGGCGGCCGAATCGAAAGCGACTCCTTAATCGACACATAACAGAATCCATGTACGTCGTGAGTCGGGCAAAGCCGAACGACTGATATTCGACCTTTTCGACCGGCGCTCTGGCGCAAAAGCAGCGGCGGAACCGACTGCGAAGGGGCCGCCGATTCGTCAAACGGATGCTCAGAATCGTGCCGACCGCCCGGCAGCAGAACTGCACCCTGTTGGAGTTACTGACGCCGTGTTGCCAGGCGCGGATCGATGGTTCCGCTCCCCTTTTTCGCAGCCGAAGGCAGCGACATCGGTCGCCGCGTAAGCCGCGACCTACTGGGTCAAAATCCGCCGCTGAGCCCCCCGAGGGGCCGGCCGAATTCCAAAAGCTTTTGAGGCTCTTCCGATGAATCCGTGGGTAAAACGGGTCAAATCGATTGCGTTCGTGCTACGTAGGTAAGTCCCTGGTAAGCCCCTCGGGAATCTGAACAACAAAGCCTCCTTAAGTTGGTTGGTC
>JAQCHP010000192.1 GCA_027619595.1 Planctomycetota bacterium | reverse complement strand
CGCAACGGTCTACCCAAAGCGATCGCCGCTGCCGCCAAGTTGCGGAGCATCAATTCCGAGGTCGTCATTCAAGAGCGGGTCGCCGACGTAAACCCAGACAACATCGTCGAACTTTGTCGCGACATCGATCTGATCCTCGATGGGACCGATAATTTCGAAACTCGATTCCTATTAAACGACGCGTCAGCCAAATTTCAAATCCCCTGGATCTACGGCGGCTGCGTCGGAGCCGAAGGACAAAGTCTGACGATCATTCCCGGAACGACCCCCTGCCTCCGCTGCATTTTGCCCGATGCACCTGCGCCCGGCACAACGCCCAGTTGCGACACTGCCGGCATCCTCGCCCCGATCGTTAACATTGTCGCGTCGTTTCAGTCGATGGAAGCAATTAAAATTCTCTCAGGGCATCCCGAACAGATCTCTCGTACATGGAACGTCTGGGACCTGTGGGACGATCGCTTCCGTCAAATTCGCTTAGACCAAATCGAACCTAAGGACCGTTGTGAAACCTGCCAGGGCCGTTCGTTCCCTTGGCTCCATGGAGAGCGCGGCAATCGATCCGCCATCCTCTGTGGACGAAACTCGGTGCAAGTATCGGCACCGCCTGGTACACGAGTCAATCTGACCGAATTTGCCAATCGATTTGCAGGATTGGGCCACGTCGAAGCCAATCCGTTTCTCGTTCGTCTTACTGTCGGTGACTACAAACTGACACTTTTTGGAGATGGGCGCGCGATCATCAGCGGCACCAGCGAAGAATCGGTGGCGAAGTCTTTGTATGCAAAGTATGTGGGGGCATAATGGATACTTCCGGTCGTGACGACTACCGCAACCTATCCTGGCAAATGGTCGCCAAGGGTATCCTTTCGCCCGAGGGCCCGGCAGTAGACGCGGCGGGGAACGTCTTTCTGGTGAGTCGCTGGACCGGCCGCGTCCTACAGGTAACTCCGGCTGGAGATGTCATCGAGGTGGTACAAACCGGCGGCAAGCCGCAGGCGGTGGCCCTGCTACCGTCCGGAGATCTGTTACTCGCCGATGCCAAGAACTATGCCCTCTGCCGGATTACGCGTCAGGGGGAGATGTCCGTCGTGGCCGACCGAGCCAATGATCGACCACTGCTGGGACCCAATGACCTCGTCGTCGCTGAGAACGGTATTGTCTATATGACCGATCCCGGCCTGGAACTACAAGGCTACGGTCAGATTTTGCGGGTCGACACACTTTCCGGTGATGCGACGGTGTTGGGAGAAGGCTATCGCTTTCCTAACGGAATCACTTTAAGTGCCGATGGTGCGTATCTGGTGGTTGCAGAAAGCGTCCGGCATCGCGTCGTACGATTTCAGCTGCTTGACCATGGGACGCGTCTCAGCGATCCCGAGGTATTCTGTCAATTCGACGACCACTACCCCGACGGAATCTGTTTCGACGCGTTAGGTAACCTGCTTGTGACGCTACATGGCAACGGCAGTGTCCACGTATTCGATCCTACCGGCACAAAGATTGCCGAAGTACCAACAGGGGGCAAAGGATCGACCAATTGTGTGTTTGGTGGTCGCAATTTCCAGACGTTATACGTTACCGAAGACGATCAACAGGCGCTTCTGGCAGCCCAATGGCCTGTGCCGGGCCAACGGCGGTTCTCGCGAAGTTTCACGGATGGCGTGTTGCGCCTGTAGCAATTTCGTGTAAAGTCAGGGGTTCTACTCTCGCTTGACGCCAGGGAGAGGCAGCATGTTAGAATGCTCGGCGTCCCGATCTTGGAGCGGTTTCAGGTCCAATCGGTTTGGGAACTGCTAAAGGGGAGGGAACGGTTGATGCGTGACGAGAATTCCGAAGTGGAGAGCCCCTTACCCGGTTCCGCGCGACTGTCCGTGGTGTTTCCCGCGGCCGTTGCAGGATTCTTGTACGTCGCCATGCTGGAGTATAGCCTCCCCCTTTACATTAGTGCCTTGCGCGAAAGCAATCCGCAAGTCTACGAGCATGTGACGTGGGAAATGGTGATGAAGTTCCAGATCATCCCTTTCGCGGTAGCGCCTATCCTGGCCGGCGTGTTGGCGCGCCGTTATGGAGAACGACGCGTTTGGTGCTTTGCGCTTCTGGGCAAAGTGATCATTCCGCCCATCTTGGCGCTTCATCCGCATGCCAATTTGTTGAGTCTCCTCGCCATGTGGCAAGGACTGACGACAGCTCTCATCTGGACCTCGGGGCTATCCCTGTCACAAATGGTTTCGCCAAGCAGGAAAGGTCGAGCCAACGCGACCATGCTGATGGCGTTAGGGCTAGGGAGCCTGATCGGTCCCATCGTGGGCCGGTACCTGTTGCACCGTGCGGAACTTAACGAACTCATTCTCAGCGGCGGGTGGCTCGAAGCGCTGAAACTCATGTTCAACTTAGCGCGGCCGATCACGGCACCCGTCCTACAGAACTTCAATGAAATTTTTCTGGTGTTGACCATCACCACGTTTGTATCGAGCATCGCGATTGGGCTGTGGGCACAACACGCCGGGCGTTTTTCGGCAGATCAGGCCGTGACGGGATGGGGGCATGTGGTGGGGGACTTGGGTCGATTAGTGACGAATCGCCGTTTTTGGGCGATCGTAATCTGTCTGTGCATCCTAGGAGCCCCCTGCATCCATGCATCGAACCAGTACCTTCCCCGTCGGGCCGATGTGCTAGGGCTGAAGAAGGGTTCCAGCGACACCGGTTGGATTTGGTTGAACCTACTCAAGACAATCATGTGGCTCCCCGGGGGCGCAGCGGTAGGGATGCTGGCTGGACGTCGCGCTTCGGGACGAGCAGCTGTGACTATCGCCTGCGTATTTGCGGTGGCAACGGTGGCCTGCGGTTACAGTCGGACCAGTGCTGAGCTTTTCGCTGCCGTAATCGCTTTCGAATTCCTGCGACAATTTATGCGTTGGCTGTTTACTGGGTACTTGTCCGAACACATGCCCAGCGACCTCCGATCAACGGCCATAGGTCTATCGGTCACCTTTGCCGGCTTGAGCAGCACGATCTATGCTTGGTGGGCGGATTGGTTGTGGAAAACAGGAAATGTTCCAGCAGATTTTCGCTACGACACTCCGTTTCTTGCGGCCGCAATCCTCGGCGTGATCGGTGCACTTCTGCTGGCGGTCTACGACCGATTCGATCCGATTCGCGAGCGACAGTCGCCCGCGCCCGTGGCAACCTAAGAGAACCAGAGAGACAGTCGACGTTCCATGAAGATAACTAACATTCGCGCGCACATCATGGGGGTCCCCAGCCCAGGCGGGATGGCGCCGTCCCGCAATTGGATCTTTGTGCGAGTCGAAACGGACGCCGGTATTTCCGGGGTCGGTGAGGCGACGACCGAATACCATGAGCAGGCTGTAGTCGCCATGATCGAACAGCATTTCGCCCCGTTGTTGGTCGGAACCGATCCAACCCGGGTGAATCACGCTTGGCAAAAAATGCAACGACTCTTCTGGTGGCGCGGTGGAGTCGTCGCATCCAGCGCCGCAAGTGGTATCGAACAGGCACTGTGGGACGTGACCGGAAAAGCTCACGGACTACCGGTACACCAACTATTGGGAGGTAAGGTACGCGACAGTGTTCGTCTCTACGCGCGCGGTGACCTGGGATTACCAACACCCGAGGACGAAGCCCGGGCCGCTCTGAAAGACCATTTTGACGCCTATAAGTTTGGACCCGGCAAGTACGTCGATCCTTTCCACGAAGAACGGCAAGTCGATGTGGCAATCGAAGACGCGCATCGAATCCGTTCGGTCGTCGGACCGGATTGTGATCTTATGATCGACTGCGGTGGAATCTTTTCCCTGCAAGCCGCTCACCGACTCATCCAAGGGACACTCGACGTTAAACTCAAGTTCGTCGAAGAGCCGGTCAACATGGATAGTCCGCAAAAACTCTTGGAGATCCGCCATGCGTTCCCTCAAGTGCGCATTGCCGCCGGTGAACGATTAGTGACTCGTTGGCAGTTTCGCGAATGGATAGAAAAAGGGGCCGTCGATGTGATCCAAGCTGATATCTCTCATTGCGGTGGCATCGGCGAGCTGCTTCGCATTGCCTCCTATGCGGAGGTATATGGCCTACACGTCGCCCCCCACAATCCGTACGGTCCGGTGGCGATGGCGGCAAATGTTCATGCGGCCGCATGCATGCCCAATTTTTTGATCCTCGAACACTGTCGGCACCGGCCATGGTTTGACAAAGTACAAAAGATTGGTCCCGTCGTGGAAAATGGTCGCGTCCTACCGAGCGATCGCCCTGGCTTGGGAATAGAAATCGACTGGGATTGCGTACAAAAGCACCCATATCAACCGAAGCCACTGCGCACATTTACACACGACGATGGATCGTTACCCATGATCTAGGATTCCGCCATGTCCCTTCACGTTCCTTTCCATAAATATCGGGGCCGGCTTTCGCTGTTTCTACAGCTTACGCTCTTATGGTGCGCGACACCGACGCTTGCGGAGCCGACCTCCGATTCGCCGGACTCTGCTCCGCCCAAAAAAATCGCGGCCATCGTGACGACGTACTTTCCAAACAGCCATGCGGGGGTGCTCGTTGACAAGTTCTTGCGTGGGTTCCCCACCGACGATGGCGTAGTCCCGCCGCGCATGACGATTGCGTCACTCTATATCGATCAGATTCATGAACAAGATATTGGGCGTCAGGTCGCGAAGCAGTTCGACGTCCCACTGTACGAAAGTATCCGCGACGCGCTGACGCTGGGTGGGGAAACCTTGGCAGTTGATGCAGTACTGCTCATCGGAGAGCACGGAAACTACCCCAAGTCCAAACTTGGTCAAGAAATGCTCCCACGCCGTTACTTCTTCGAACAAATCTTGGGGGTGATTGGCGAGTCGCACCGCGCGATACCAGTATTTAACGACAAATTCCTAGCTTATCGTTGGGACGACGCACATTGGATGTACGAAACTTCGAAGTCGATGCACGTTCCGCTGTGGGCCGGTTCGTCGTTGCCCGTCGTGTGGCGCAGCCCCAATTGGGAACATCCGGCCGAGACCCCTATAAGCGAAGCGTTGGTTCTCGGCATGCATATGGTTGAACGATACGGGTTCCACGCCTTAGAGATCTTGCAATCGCAAGTCGAACGGCGCACAGGGGGCGAAAGTGGTGTGCGATCGGTCCAGTGCCTGTCAGGGGACGCCGTTTGGCAGGCCGGCCAAGAGGGACGATGGTCCGAGACGCTCGCCAACGCCGCCTTGCATTCGATCCAAGATGGTCCGCAACACCTCGACCCAAGTCAAATCGACGATCCCCATGTCTTCCTCATCGAATATTGTGACGGACTGCGCGCAGCGGTGCTCATGTTAGGGGATGGATTCCTGAAGAGTTTTGCCTACGCCGAAACTTCCCAGAGTGCCGCTCCCACCGCGCTCGAGTACATATCCGCGACCGGGCCAGCGAATGCCGCGTTCAGCTACCTGGGACTGAATATCGAAGATTTTTTCCTCACGCAATCGCCGCCAAGTGCGTTAGAACGGACCCTTCTAACGACCGGCATCCTGGAGGCCGCCCTCATTTCGCGACACCAAAACGGAGCCCGGATCGAAACTCCTCACTTGGAAAAAATTCAGTACAAACCGTTTGGAAATCCGCGACGTCCCCAAGCCACGCATCCATCCAACGCCAGCACCGCCGAATGGAACGTGCTCGAACCTGGCAAAACACCCGCCGCCGAATCGATCCCCATCGTACGCAACGGCACGGTTCGTGGCCCGCGGGCAAACCGAAATTAGTTGCTCCCACGAAATCCACTCATCGCATCAATCTGTCGACGCATCACGAAGCGACCGATAGTCGAATGCACCTTCAGTATCCGGGAACGAACCTGTGAAAATTACGTCGATTGTTGCTACACCCGTCAGCGTACCAACGGAACGTGCTTGCGGTTGGTCTTGGGGTTGTGCGTTGGGCATGACGCGCACCATCGTACAAGTCAACACGGATGAAGGTCTGATCGGAATCGGCGAGTGCTCCGGATCGGCGGCGGCCATCCTGTTGGATAAGTCGCTAGGGCCACAACTTGTAGGACACAACGTCCGTGATATTGGTGGCCTGCGCAAATTGTGTCGGATGGACTTCAGTGACTACCTCTCTGGCCACGCCCGATCTTGTTGAGGCCTTCGCAGCCGTGGAGATGGCGCTTTGGGACTTGGCGGGAAAAACAGTCGGTAAGCCGGTGTTCGAGTTGCTCGGCGGCGCAGTTCGTCCACAAGCCGAGTTCGTTTCCTACGGCTATCTTTTCGATCTGAAGTCGTCCGGCCTCTCCGAATCGGATTTGCCCGCTGCCATGGCACGCTGCGCCGAGCAAGGGATTACACGCAGCGGCGCGAAGATGTTTGAATTTAAAGTAGGACGCTATTCGGTGGAAACTGACATCGAAAACGTGCGAGCCATCCGTCAGGTGGTCGGCGACGATATCGAGCTGGCCGTGGATGCGAACATGAAAATCGACATGTCACGTGCGCGACGGTTCTTGGAGGCGGTGCGACCGCAGCGAATTGTGGGGTTTGAGGAGCCCGTTGCGTCCTACATCGAGATGTCACAACTGCATGATGAATTTGGCATACTCATGTCAGGCCACTGCTTAGATCCTGAAAAGCGAATGCACTATCCCAAGGTAAGGGGGGTTGTGGGTGACTTGCACTTGCAGGGGGGCCTTTCCAATACACCCCGACAGGCAGAACATTTTGCGTCGCTTGGCCTGCAATTTTGGCAACGAGCGTGTTTAGAAACAGGTGTCTCGTGGGCAGCCATGGTCCATCTCGGCATGTCCTGTCCCCATCTCGGCCGCGCTTCACAGGCCTTGATGGACTACGTCGAGGACGACCTCATCGAAGGTGAACCGTGGCACGTGAAGAACGGTGGAGTCATAGCGCCTCAACTCCCCGGGCTCGGCGTCTCACTCGATATGGCGGCATTGGCAAAATACCACGAGCATTTCGTTCGTCATGGTGACTACTCACATTTTGATCTGCCGTGAGTTGTGCGGTAGTTAGTGGTTTGTCGAATTGTTGGAATTCGTTGGCTGTCTCGGTCCCTCGCTGACGCAGCGAGTTACGTTGGGCATGTGATGGCGGATTGCTATTCGGGAAACATGAGCGTGGTACTGGCTCCAGGGTCCAAGATGACTCGGATGGCCTGTATGTCGCACGCTCGTCGACATATTTACGAACACCAGGATAACGATAAGCAGGTATCGGTGTTGCCGCTCGCGCTGATGAACCAACTTTACGATATTGAGCGACGCGGGCAGAATTTGAGCGATGAAGCTCGAGGCGAATTGCGCTCCAAGGAATCTCGCATGATCTTGGATCGGCTCGCGACAAGGCAGACACAGCCGTGCAGCAGGCGGCTCGTCGTAGGGTCAAGGCTGCCATCCGCGGAAAATCCTAGATATCCCCCAGCTTCGCAGTTCAAGCACTATCCAGGTCAGTGTACGCTCACACCCATCCCAAGATTCACTCCTCTTCCTCCGCCACCACTGGCCTTGTGCCAGTTGAGCGATGACTGGGCAGCTACAGGCAGGCTACAACCCAACCCAAGATTCACTCCTCTTCCTCCGCCACCACTGGCCCTGTGCCAGTGGAGC
>JAQCHP010000191.1 GCA_027619595.1 Planctomycetota bacterium | reverse complement strand
CGGCGGCTCTATCACCGGAAAGGATATTATTGCGGTGGGGGTTCACGGACGGTACAATGGGACGAGCTGGTTCGTTGGAATACCAAATTCCAACAGAGGACTTCGATCGTCCAAATTCCCGCCTCAAGTCGAAGTTGCGCGACATCGCGCTACAGAAATCGCGAATGGTGATACATGTCTCGCCTGAATCGTCGACGGTGTATTGCGATTGTGATGCTTGCCTTGCTTTCGGTCGTGCACTGGGCGTCCGACGTGCACGCCCGCCCGCCCTACAAACACGTGCTCAAGAGGGTCTACGGGTCCAGTCTCAGCACAACACTGCACCAATGCAGTACGTGTCACTTAACTCGTGACGAAGTTCCGCCGGACGAAGATTTCGACGAGGAGTATCCGCCCCATAACATCTTTGGTGAACGACTACGCCTGTTGGGGGAAGAAGACGGCGAAGCGGAGATTGGCGAACGACTTGGACGTACCGCCGAAGAAGATGCAGACGGCGATGGTATCCCCAACGAGCTGGAAATTTTAGCAGGTACGTTTCCAGGTCGGGCCACGAGTCGACCGTCCGAAGGCGAGTTGGCATCTGCCCGCGCAGCGCAAGTTACCCGTCGCACGGCATCTTCTGGCTATCAGTGGGAACCCTTTCAATCGGTAAGGCGCCCATCCGTACCGTCGATCGCGAATGCTACTTGGGTACGCACGCCGGTCGACTGCTTTATTGCAGCGGAACACGAGCAACGCAATTTCGCTCCCGCTCCAGAAGTTGCCCGCCATATTCTCCTCCGGCGCGTTTACTTGGATTTGATCGGCCTACCACCAACGCAAGATCAGCTTCGGGCTTTCCTCGCGAACCGTTCGCCCACCGCCTACGAGCAAGTTGTCGATGAGCTTTTGGCGAGCCCACAATACGGGCAACGTTGGGGGCGGCATTGGATGGACATCTGGCGCTATAGCGATTGGGCGGGCTGGACCGATGAAGGTGTGGTACGACAAATTCGTGACAGTCAGCGGCATATCTGGCGGTGGCGTGACTGGATTGTGGAATCGCTCAACGCGGATCGACCGTACGATGCGATGGTACGCAGCATGTTGGCCGCCGACGAGCTGACGCCGCTACAAGACGACGAACTGCGTGCGACCGGCTTTTTGGTGCGTAACTTCAAGTTGTTGAGCCGTGAAACTTGGATGCAAGAGACTGTCGAACACACCGCCAAGGCGTTTCTGGGGCTGACACTCAATTGTGCACGATGTCACGATCACATGTACGATCCGATTTCGCAGGAAGAATATTATCGGTTTCGGGCAATTTTTGAGCCGCACCAAATCCGCACTGACCACATACCAGGTGAATTTAACCTCGATGTCGACGGACTCGCGCGTGCGTACGATGCCGACCTCACCACCAAAACGTACCTTTTTGTTCGTGGTGATGACCGCAATCCAAAAGAAGATTACCCCTTGCCGCCGGGGATCCCTCAGATCCTTGGCGGGGAGTTGGATGTTACACCGATTGCCTTACCCATCACGGCATCCTACCCTGGCCGGCGCCCTCATACTCGAGCCGTTTTGCTGCAGTCTTCTGTGGCGGCCGTGGACCACGCTCGCCAGGAAGTTGCGACACTCGAAAAGGAATTGGGACCAGCCCAATTACTAGCCACCAACGCTGGATCGACCGACGAACATCGTGAAAGCCTCCGAACGCTGTTGCAAAAAATCGAAACGTCGACGCTACGTGTGACGGTCAGTGAATCGCAGGCGCATGCCATACGAGCACGCATGGCGGCGGACGACGCGAAATATGCCATCCCGCAGCCGCCGGATGTTTCTCGTTTGGCGCGAATGGCACGGCAGGCGGAATGCGTGGCTCAGCTCGCCGCAGCCGATGTGGAATTTCGCGTGGCGGATCAAGCCGTCGTCGATCAACGAATCGTCGTCGCGCAACAATCGGGTGGAGAAGAGAAACGAACTGCCGAGCGGCGGCTACATCAATACGAAGAAAAGGCGGTCGCGGCAAGAAAGAGTCTTGAATCCGCTCGGTCGGCTGTGGGCGAACTGGGTGAGGCCTACACGCCGGTTACCGGGGTCTACCCAACGGAAAGTACCGGACGCCGCGCTGCACTGGCGCACTGGCTTACTGCGCCCAAGAATCCGCTGTTCGCACGTGTCGCTGTCAACCATATATGGAATCGCCATTTCGGCCGGCCACTTGTGGAAAGCGTATTTGACTTTGGACTCAATGGCAAACTGCCCACGCACCCAGCTCTGCTCGATTGGCTTGCCGCGGAACTCATGCAACCCACTTCGGTGGCGTCGCCATCCAACACGCAGGAGTCAGCCCTGCAACCCTGGTCGATGAAACACTTGCACCGAATGCTGGTGACCAGTAGCGTCTATCGGATGGCCATTCAACCGACTCGAGATCAAGTCGCTCTTGACCCAGACAACCAATTTTGGACCCGTATGCCCGTGCGACGCATGGAAGCGGAAATTGTACGAGACTCGGTCCTTTTTCTCGCGGGACACCTCAGTATGGAAATGGGGGGCGCGGACATCGACGAATCGCTTGGGTTTGCCGTGCCTCGTCGCAGTATGTACTTTCGCCATGCGGCGGAAAAAGAAATGACATTTCTCAAGATTTTTGACGCGTCCACGGTGAATGAATGCTATTTGCGCAAAAGCAGCATCATGCCTCAGCAAGCACTTGCCATGGTCAATAGCGAGCTTACGATCGTTCAATCGCGCCGGCTGGCGAGACGCGGCCACTTGTCGGTACCCGAGGACGATACGACTTTTATCGAGAATGCCTTTGAACACCTGTTGTCACGGTCGGTAAAACCGTTGGAACGAGAAACGTGCTTGAAATTCCTGTCGCAACGCGCCAGTGAGCCGACCTCAGCGGAATTAGCTGTGTCCATCAATGATCTTACGCGTCCCGCGGCCGAATCGAGCTTACGGGCACGCGAACAATTACTACATGTGCTACTAAATCATCACGAGTTCGTTACGATTAACTAGCCGCTCGTTATTGCTCAAGGAATTGAGCAATTGACTTTTAGACAGATCGAGGATTAACCCTATGAACGGACCGACGTCACCAGTTCGCAATCGACGTGGCTGCACGGGAGTTACTCGCCGCACGTTCCTGGCCGATACCGGCATGGGGTTTACCGGTTTAGCTTTAGGCGCGATGCTGAATCGTGACGGAGTCGTACGTGCGGCAACTGCCACAGAAACGCTTTCCCGACCACTTCAACCCAAAGCACGTAACGTCATCTGGATTTTCCTCTGTGGCGGCGTAAGTCATATGGAGTCCTTCGACCCCAAACCGATGTTGACTCGATTTGACGGGAAGAGTGCGGACGAGACCCCGTTCAAGGAATTATTTGACCCGGCTCGTGTTAACAAAGAACTTGTGGGGGTGAATCCTAATCACCATCCGCACAAGCAGCTGCTTGGTTTGCAAACCGGATTCCGCAAGTACGGACAATGTGGGCTGGAAGTCAGCGATTGGTTTTCCCAGACAGGAACCTGTGCCGATGACATGGCGGTGATTCGTTCGTTGTGGACGATCCACAATGACCATGGCACGCAATTGACTTGGCACACGGGACGGCACCCACGCGAAGGTTCGTTTCCCACAATTGGATCTTGGGTGTCCTATGGCCTGGGAAGCGTGAATGACAATTTGCCAGAATACGTGGTCTTGGGAACTCCCACCGGCGATTGCTGCGGCGGCGAATGGACTCACGGTGCGGGTTATCTGGGGCCAGAATATGCCGGCGTCCGATTGAATGTAGAAGATTCAGATCCATTACCTTTTGTCTCGGCTCAGCAGTTTCATGTCCCGCCAGAAGACCAAGCGGCAGAATTCAGCTTACTGGGACAATTGAACCGACTGGCTGGCATTGAATATCCCGACGATCCTCAACTTCGCGCTCGTATTAAGTCGTATGAGTTGGCCTTTGGCATGCAAATGGCCGTACCGCAGACACTGGCGTTGGACCAGGAAACCAGTGAAACACTTGAGCTCTATGGGATGAACGACAAGACTACCGAGCCATTTGGCAAGCTGTGTCTCACCACACGCCGATTGATCGAGCGGGGAGTACGCTTCGTACAAATTTTTCATGGTGGCGGTGGCGGTGGTGAGTGGGACGCCCATGGTCAGCTGCGAAAGAACCATACGGGCCTTTCATCGCAGGTCGATCGACCCATTGCCGGATTGCTCAAGGATCTCAAGCGACGAGGCATGTTGGAAGATACGCTGGTTGTCTGGGGGACGGAATTTGGGCGTACTCCTGGCGCTCAAGGCTCAGATGGTCGCGACCACCATCCGAATGCCTTTTGTGCGTGGATGGCCGGTGGCGGAATTCGGGGCGGAGTAACTCATGGTGCAACGGATGAACTCGGCTTCTATGCCGTTGAAGATCCTCACTACGTAACAGATATCCACGCTACTGTCCTGCACCAACTTGGCCTCGACCCACGTACGCTCGACTTGCCAGATCGTCGACGCCTCGATGTGGATCATGGACAGCCCATTCGGGCAATTATCTCATAGCGATGGCCGCTGCCAATCAGCGGCCATTATTTCTTATTCGAACCGCCGGCGTACGTAGTTGTTGCCATGGCAATCCCAAGTTCAGCCGGAGCATTCTGCTGACAGGTTCTGGCACTTAATGGTTTCCGACGAGCCATGACGATAAGTCTGGATGGGTCAGGAGCGTTTAGATCGCCATTTGTCCCGTTTCCAGTTGATTTCTCGCCAATAATATGCCTCGATCGGTTGCAGGATTGAGCAGTGCGGACGAGTACAACGATAGATTAGAACCGTTATGGTACGGCGCGCTTTGACCGTTCCAATCAAAGACTATCCAGCCTAATCCGTAGGAAACCGGCGCAGGGTGTAGTTCTGCCACGGGGCCGCCTCAGAGGGACACGACAAGACCGATCGAGACGACCAAATGGCAATGGATGGCACGTGCCGGACTGGAAACTGGCGTCATATGGTAGTGGCCTGCTCCCCAAAAAATGATCCATTTGGTATGAGAGTCGTTCGAGACCATTGAGGTCAAGGAGACTCGTGTTGACGAAGTCAGTTAGAAATCGACATTCGCCGCAGCAGGTCATCGACAAGCTGCGCGAGGCGGACATGATGCTCGCGGCAGGAAAGACGTTTGGACAGGTGCTGCAGGCGGTTGAGACGAGCGAGGCGACCTTTCAGATAGGTGACTCGATGCGCACAACCGATGCTCATTTCGCACCGATGCCAAGGCCACTAAGGTTCCAACTCAGCGCTTCGGTGAGATACCTATCCCTTCCGCCAACGGTTATAAAATAGTTCAAGGTGGCAGTCTTGGTTTCAGCGTGAGCTAGGGGCTTTGGGCAAGTGTCGTATCGGCGCCCAGGTGGCAGTCTTAGTTTTGAAGCAAGATAGGCGGTTTAGACAAAGCTCGACCGTACCAAGGTGAGACTGTGTGAAGTCGGCAGTCTTGGTATCGACGCTCAGTCGAACAATTCGACGATACTGAGTGGGACATGCTCGTGCACTCGCTGGCGAATTCGGTTCACTCGTGGATGAATGGAACGCTATACTTAAATCTGATGATGACTTTGTTCGATGCGAAAACGCCAACTGGGACTTGTACGATCCATACGGCCTCGGTGTGATCTATTGACGTAATCAGCCACCCGTGGCATAAAAATGGGTTGCACGCGGAGTCGCGGGTCGCGCGGGTTTTGATATCGATGTTGTTCTCCGCGGCCCGTTGAACCCTGACGTTCTGCGGTGCAGTGGAACCAAAACGATGGCTGAAATTCGGCGACATCCGTGGCTTGCTGCGGTACTCAGTTTGTTTGTCGGTCCCATTGGACAAGTCTACGGTGGCGCCGCAGCGCGCGCCGTTCGGCTCTGGTTGATCGGCACAGTTCTCACAGTTACAGCCTTCGTTGGGGCGGTCCTCCTGCCAGCGTCTCGATTGCCATGCCTTCTCTTGTTGGCATTTGGCATCGGCATTCCGATATTCTTTGCTACCGATGCCTTTTGTACCGTAAGACAACGTCGCACCATGGAACAGAAAAGTTATCAACGTTGGTGGGTGTATTGCATTTCTGTCGTCTTGTTCGCGTCTGGATATTTAACAATGGCGCTCTTCGTGCGATCATTCATCGCCGAGGCCTTCGTGGTTCCATCTCGCGGAATGCGCGACACCTTGCAACCCGGCGACAAAGTACTCGTGGACAAAACCTATTACAATTTCCACTCAGTGACTCGTGGTGATGTTGCCGTCTTCTTCACTGACGGCAAAGGATCACCAACCTGGGTGCAACGAGTGGTAGCGATTCCAGGCGATCGCATTGAAATACGTGAGGAAACGGTCTATTTGAACGGCGAACAACTCGACGAACCCTACGCGCGATTTCGGGGGCCACGTCCGCCAAACGCTGAATTCATCAGATTGGAGGAAATGACCGTCCCAGAAGGGCAAGTATTCATGCTTGGCGATGACCGCAGGATGTCGAAAGACAGCCGGATAATCGGGCCAATAGATTTGGAGAACTTGATCGGACGTCCAAAATTTATCTATTGGTCGGTCGAGAGACACTTCCCGGACCCAACTACGATTGAGTACTATACCGTCGGAGAGACTCGATGGGACAGGATCGGAATCCCTGTTCAACGGTGAGGCGTCGGTCGAGCCCCACAGAACCGACCTGATATGCACCTAAGCCATGTTGCTCCTATTTGACATCGATGGAACGCTAACAAACACGTATGGCGTTGATAGTGACTGCTACGTGAGCGCCTTGTGGAGCACGTTCGGCATCGACAACGTGGACACGGATTGGACCACCTATCCCGATGCAACCGATTCGGCGATCTTGGAACACATCTTTCAAACTCGATTCAATCGAGGGCCGACAATCGATGAAACCACGCGAATGATTGACTGTTTCCAGTCTTCCTTGGTCAACGCATTTGAGTCCGATCCAACTCGATGTGAACCTATCGTCGGTGGACCACGATTCATCGCCAATTTGGTGCGAGACAATATTGCTTTCGCCGTAGCCACTGGCGGCTGGAAACCGACTGCAAACCTAAAGTTATCGGCAGCAGGCTACCAAATGTCTGAAACGCCGATCGCAACAGCTAACGATGCAACCCGTCGGACCGACATCTGCAAACTGGCTGTGGATCGTGCTTGCGAACACTACGGCCGAAGTTTCAACCACGTTACCTATATCGGTGATGGACTCTGGGATGCTCAAGCTGCGCAACAATTGGGCTACCACTTCGTTGGTCGATCCGAAGACGAATTCAAATTCTTGGGCCTCACCTCACGGTTTGTCATTCCTCACTTTGACTTGTCCGACTTGAAGGAACGTTTACTTGCACTCAAAATGGGGGTATAACAATACAATCCTGCCGAGCGACGAAGTTGGGCGGTGTTTAAAATTGACAATATCGCGTCGCCGCCGGGTGATACGGGTCGACTATGAAGTCCTGGGTTTGCAAGTTGTGGTCACCACAATGTTCATGATTTGAAATCCGGCTCTTCCGATGAATCCGTGGGTAAAACGGGTCAAATCGATTGCGTTCGTGCTACGTAGGTAAGTCCCTGGTAAGCCCCTCGGGAATCTGAACAACGAAGCCTCCTTCAAACAAGAAGAAAGGGAGAATGTATCCTGTGGAG
>JAQCHP010000030.1 GCA_027619595.1 Planctomycetota bacterium | reverse complement strand
GAAAACGCGCTGCGTTATGCCGCCAATGCGCAACTTTTCGCGAGCCGGTCCGACGCAGCTACGCGGGCTCGCGAATTCGCGCGGGTCGGCGAAATCATGCTCAAAGTTGGCGAAGATCCATCCGCCGCAATCGAACAACTGAAAGAGGCCACATCGATCGACCCGAATAATCCCGAATACCTGTTCCAAGTCGGTAAGGGACTCGCAGAATTTGCACGCCAACAAGCAAGAAATCAGGTCTCGGACGGCATGGAAGAAATGCGAGACGCCTTGGATCACTTGGATGCCGCCGTAGAATTGCGCAACGACCATGCCGAAAGCTATTACGAGCGAGGAACCGTTAATTTAGCGTTGGGAAATGTGGACTACGGTGTAATTGACCTACAAAAAGCGGTCGAGTACGCCCCCGACAATTCCAAATTCCTGGCCGAACTTGGCCAAACCCTGCAATCGCGTGCAGCCCGTGACTCCGACGACCCCGAGGGAATTACTAGTAAGATCCTCGACGACTACCGGCAATCCATCGATCTCTTCGACCGTTATGTCAACATCGAGAGCCCCAAAGAAGCGGCCCGCAAAGAGGCGCAATCTCGAGAAGTCGACGACGAACTACCGATCAAACTAAAAGACGTGCTCCTGCTGCGGGCCAAGTCACGCTCAGCCTTGGCACATGAGCTCACGGGACCAGAGGCCGATGAGCAATTCCAGCAAGTGATCACCGACTGTCGCAGTGCGATGGAACTCGACCCTGAAGATATCTTTCTGCGTGCCCGAGCCGGGTACCATGTGGCAATCGCCGAAAGTATGTTGGGAAATATGGACGCAGCATTGGTCGAGTTCAACCGAGCCATCCGTACCCCACAGGCCGCGTTGTCAAGGTCGCTCGCGAATGAGGGAACTCCTCCGTCGGATGCTGTCGTACGCCGTGGAATCGTCTGGTATCGCTTGGGAGACCGCGAAATGGCCTTCCTCGATTTCCGGGAAGCGGCCGAAGCAACTGACCCTCGCGGGCATTTTTGGCAGGGCATTGTACATGCGGAACGCGAAGAATTCTCCCGCGCAATTGACTCTTATTCGGATGCCATTCGAATCCGCCCCGACTATATCGCCGCCTACAAGAACCGTGGCTTGGCCTATCTGCATTTGGGGCTCTACCGCCGCGCCGCAGATGATTTTGAAGAGCTAATCCGGCGGAATCCCCACGACAAAGAATCGTACCGTCGTCGAGACGTGGCCTTCGAAAAACTGGGAATTCGCTCGGACGCAGCCCAATCGTTTCAATTTGTCGGTCAATAGCGTTGCATCCTCCTTCTGCCTGCCTGTGGTAGCAAGAAATGTACCCAGGTGGCGGACCACCAATTGACCCGTCGCCTCCGAATCGCTAGATTGTGGAATTACCCATTATTTGGCCGGATTCCACCGCCTGGAGGTGCGCCTGAGTGGCAGAGACACTGGTACAAGACCTAATTGAAGCTGGGGTTCATTTCGGACATCGTTCCAGTCGCTGGAACCCGAAGATGGCCCCGTATATCTACGGCCGTAAGAACTTGATCCATATTTTGGACGTACGAGAGACCATCCGTGGTCTGTTGCGTGCGAAGAAATATCTGCGGCAAGTATCAGCAGCGGGCGGTCAGGTGCTCTTTGTTGGCACCAAGCGTCAGGCGGCCGAGCCGATCGAGCGTGAGTCGATCCGTTGCCGTATGCCGTTTGTTAGCGAACGATGGCTAGGCGGAACCCTGACAAATTTTCGCACGATCCGTAGCCGATTGGGACGACTTGAGGAACTAGAGCGGATTCGAGCTGGTGTGGAAATCGACTCGTATTCCAAGAAGGCGCAGTCGGCTCTGAATCGCGAATTCCGCAAGATGTATCGAAATCTCAATGGCCTGAGAACCCTCACGCGTTTGCCAGAAGTGCTCGTGATCGTCGATCCTAACAAGGAAAAAAACGCGATCCGAGAGGCACAATCGTTGGGAATCGCTACTGTAGCGCTGATTGACAGTGATTGCGACCCGGACATGGTGGACCTTCCCATCCCCGGAAACGACGATGGCATTCGGTCGATCGAGATCATTGTGCGACATCTGGCCGACGCGGTAGCCGAGGGCGGCTCTGTGACCGCTGCTAGTGCAGGTAAGAGTGAATCCAGCATCCGTGCCGGGTCCGCATAACCACAAGAGCGTCACTTAGCGACACGCCCACTTAGCGAAACAACTGGCAACACGCTGCGTTTCCGTAGCGAGCGTGGTGTTGACGCGCGTGCCGGACAGGCTGTAGTCATTTCGCGTTAAGTGGCACTACCCACAATAGGGCAGATGCCGGCAGTCAGTGAACTGCCAGTGATTGAACTGACTCATAACGCAAAATATCGACGCTGACGGAAATCGACACCAACGGATAGAGTGCCGCGGAAACACGGGGCCGCGGAAACACGGGCAAAAACGACCACCAATTACCTGGCTGCAGTTCAAATTTGCAGCACAACATTTTTGAATTCGATTAGAGGAATCGTGACATGAGTATTACCGCACAGGCTGTCAAGCAGCTCCGCGAGCTAACTGGCCTCCCGATGATGGAATGCAAGCAGGCTTTGCAGGAATCGAACGGCGATCTGGAAGGTGCCAAACAGTGGCTGCGGGAGCAAGGGAAAAAGACCGAATCCCGGCGCAGCGGTCGCGACACCGCGTTTGGCCGAATGGGCATTTTTGCGAGCCTCAGTGCCCCGGCGGGTGCCATGGTGGAACTCCGCTGCGAAAGTGCGCCCGTAACGCAAAACGAAGAATTTATTCAGTTTGCAAACGATTTGGCTCAACAATTGGCTACTGCCCCTGGAGTCAAGACGGCCGAAGAATTGCTCGCCCAGCCCTGCCCCAGCCAGCCTGGCAAGAGTCTCGGCGACGTCAAGGACGATTTATTCAATCGTATTCGCGAGATCCTCAATATTGGTCGCTTGATCCGTCTCGAAGGCCCTTGCGCTGGATATTCGCACAACGCTGGAACGGTCGCCGGTGTGCTGCTGAGCGTACAAGGTGACAATACTGCCGCTGCACGAGACATTTGCATGCACATTGCCGCCATGCGTCCCAAGGCATTGCGTGCGGAAGAATTAGACCCCACGTTGATCGCCAAAGAACGAGAGATTCTAGCAGCCGCAGCACGAAACGACGGAAAGCCGGAATCGATCATCGAAAAAATGGTCGATGGTAGGATGCGCACCTTCTTTGCAGAAACCGTGTTACTAGAACAAGCTTTCGTAAAAGACAACAAGACTGCCGTCAAGGACTTTGCCACGCAAAATAAACTGACCATCCAACGGTTCGTCCATTGGGAATTGACCGACGGCAACGAACCTGCCTAGTCGGCGAATACCCGACCAAATTGCGATCCTTAGGCTGCGTAACTGAGCTGCGCAACCGAATTGAAACGACTCCTGGGGAGGCATGTCACGCATGGAAAGTCCAAGTTCCGATTCCGGGCCGGACGGCAAGGGATTTCGGCGTGTCGTTTTGAAACTATCGGGCGAGAGTTTCGCGACGCGCGGCGAGCGTGGCATCAGCATGGTGGAGGTGGAGCGGATTGCCGAACAGGTACACCGCGCTTGCTGCTCGGGTTGCCAGATGGCGGTTGTGATCGGCGGCGGCAATATCTTACGGGGAGCCCAATTCAAAGGCGCCAATTCGCGGATCCAGGAAGCGACCGCTCACTACATGGGCATGCTCGCCACCGTCATCAATGGCTTGGCCCTGCAAGATGCGCTCGAATCCCGCGGCTCCAATACTCGCTTGATGACCGCAATTCGAATGGATGGCGTAGCCGAACCGTATATCCGCCGGCGCGCGAAAAGACACCTGGAAAAGGGGCGAGTGGTCATCTTGGCTGCCGGAACTGGCAGTCCCTTTGTGACAACCGACACGGCGGCTGCCCAACGTGCGCTAGAACTTGAAGCCGACGTCGTCCTCAAAGCGACGCGTGTCGATGGAGTGTTTAGCGACGATCCGGAAAAGAACCCCCATGCAGTTCTTTACCGTCAGTTAAATTACCGAGTTTTTCATCAACGGAACTTGCGCGTCATGGATCAAACTGCCATCACGCAGTGCATGGAACATGACTTGCCGGTCATCGTGTTCAACTATCGGGTGGACGGAAACATCGAACGGGCAATTCGTGGCGAAACCATTGGCACTTTGATTAGTAGCAAACCTATGGACGAAAATCTCGTCGTGGAATAGCTCGTCACTCGATAGGGCATAAGGTGAATTCGGAGAAATTATCGTGAGCGCAGAAGAGATTCTACTCGACGCCGAAGAACGCATGAAAAAGGCGATCCATATCTTGCGGCATAGCCTTACCGGAATCCGCACTGGGCGGGCAAATCCGGGGCTCGTTGATTCGGTTCGTGTCGATGTCTATGGGTCGCCCACGCCGCTGAAGCAAATTGCCTCCGTCGGCGCACCTGAGCCGACACAAATCGTGATTCGCCCCTACGATCCAAGCACCATCAAAGATATCGAAAAGGCCATTATCGCCAGTGACTTGGGGCTAACGCCGCAAAACGACGGACGTGTTGTGCGGCTGAATATCCCCGCACTCTCGACGGAAGTTCGCAAAAAAATGGTTGCCCGCATCAAGGACTTGACGGAAGAGGCCAAGGTGTCGGTCCGAAATGTTCGTCGGGACGCGAACAAGGCCGCCGATCAGTTACAAAAAGATAAATCGATGACAGAGGACGAGTGCGATTCTGTCAAGGAAGCGGTTCAAGAGCTGACGAAGAAGTTCGAGGCCCTGGCCACCGAGCAGGCGAAGTCTCGCGAACAAGAGGTAATGGATAACTAAGATCTGGCTTGTCGTGATGGGCGCTCGGACGTTCCGCCACCCGGCCCGGCAAAGTGTCGCGGCATGGATGGGCAACGAAGCTCAGACTACTCTTCGGAAGTCACGGCAGGGTTCTTGAGTCACAGCAGGGTTCTTGATCGTACTGCTGGACCCGCAAAAAGGCCATGGACCGAACCCGTCGATAGCCGAATCAATTCCCGTGCAATCAACCGCAAAATGTCGCTTCGCCTAGTGGCCTTCGAGTTGATGAGACCTTGCCTTCGCGTCTTCAGCTAATTGTATGTATTCCATTCGTTGCGTGGCCTGCCACGCTCGCTGGTAGGTGACGCTCAAGGCGGTAAAGTTAAACGATTCTTTTGGCTCCAACTCGCAGGCCCGCCGACCCTTTTCGACTGCGAGGTCGTGTTGCCCAACACGACCATACAATACTGCGAGCGCCAGGTGCGCTAGCACATGGGTGCTATCGAGGGACAATAGTTCCTCCAGTTTGGCGACTGCTTCTGGCAGTTTGCCTTCATCCTTCAGCTGGTCGGCGTCACGGTACAGGGCGTCTAAGTCAGGCATTGCTCGAACTCACTAGGTACTGAAGAAAAATATTTGCAAGATTCCATCAGAATAATGGTTACTGATCCCGGTGACAGGGCGGCGTCCCGAGAAATCCGTTGCTTACGGCATGTTCGGCTGAACTGCGGGAATTACTACAACCGATAGCACAAGTAGAACTCGTCTACTTGTCAGCCGATCCGCGCCGAATCGATCCACCTATCCCGCCCGTTCGGATAAGTACCCCTGACCGCTTAAAGGCCCACCCTATGTCGCACATCCATCCCACTGCCATCCTCTCACCCGAAGTCGAAATTGGCGAGAACGTCGAAATCGGACCGTATTGCGTTCTTGAGGGAGAAGTGCGTGTGGCGGAGAAGTGCGTGATCGGCAGCCATGTCGTCCTACGTGGCAGAACGGGCATTGGAAGTGGTACTCAGATATTTAACGGCGCTTCCTTGGGAAATTGCCCACAACACGCGCGACTCGCGGGCCCCACGGGAGGACTCGTTATCGGTCGAAACAATGTGATTCGGGAGTTCGTCACCATCCACGGGGCCATGTCACCCGATCACGACACCATCATCGGTCAAGGAAATTATCTGATGGCCGGCAGTCACGTTGCACACGATTGTTGCCTCGGCGACCAAGTAATCATGGCCAACAATGCTTTGCTGGCGGGACACGTCGAAGTCGGCAATTCCTGTTTCGTATCGGGCGCCGCGGCAGTGCATCAACACTGTCGCATTGGTGCCTATGCCATGATCGGTGGTCAGGCTCATGTAACGCAGGATGTCCTCCCGTACGTTACGGTCGACGGTCGTACAAGCCAAATCGTCGGCCTGAACATCATAGGCCTTCGTCGCAATGGTTTTACACCTGGCGAGATCAGCACTTTAAAAGATGCGTATCGCGTGGTGTTCCGCAGCGGGAACCGAGCCGATGAAATCCTCCGTCAGCTGCAGTCGAGTTTTCCGGAGGGCCCAGCCGCAATTTGGGCGAACTTTATCCAAGCGAGTCATCGCGGTTTCGTGCGGGAACGTGCTGTGCCGGCAGCAGCCACTCTGCGAATCTATCAGCCGGACAACGAAAACCCGGAAGCAATGCCCGGTGCGCGTCGAGCCGCCTAGTTGCCGACAGGCGGTCCCGATGCGAACACCGGAGTAGAGCATGAAAGCCGGTGGTACCGAGCATATCATGAGGTGTCATCTGAGGTGCAGATTAGCCCTCATTTCGCCAGCAAGCCGGCGCAGGAACGTGAATCATCGTGTTCGACGCGGGCTTTTCAGGCCAAGGATTACTGCGGGGAACAAATAGGCCGGTGGCATTCATCCTTTTCGTTCGGGCAACTTGCCCAAAAACGCTGTTGGGAACCAGCGTCCCAATAATGGAGTCGCCAAATGGCACCTGGTGACGGCTTCGGTACCACTGGGCCCAAAGGGCTGCGAAGACACAACTGCGTCGTCGTTCCCAACGACGACGCGAAGGACGGCCGGTTCTTCGGCATGGCCAAATTGCAGATTTTTTTCGGCGGGGTCAATTTTTTGCTGTAATCGCTCAGCGTCTTCCAAGTCTAACTTGCTGGTGCCGTCGAGTGCTGGGGAGTCGGGTTGCCGCCTAGTGCGGTGTTGCCGCTCGCACCAAGACTGTTTCTCGGCGGCGAGTTTTCACCAACAGAGGAGTGGGACGATGAGTTGCTACAAAAGTTTGAGATTAGCGGGTGTTTTTTCGGTTCTGCTGGCAACGGCCTGCACGGCGCAAGCGGTCCAAGTACGCGTGACCGTCGAGAACCTTACGTCGAATAGTGTTGCGATTACGCCGCTCTGGGTTGGCTTTCATGATGGAAGTTTTGACAGCTACAACCAAGGGTTGAGTACACAGCCTGGGCTCGAACGCATTGCCGAAGATGGAGATACATCAGCAATCAGCGCTGATTTCTTGGCGGGCCGGACCTATATCAACAATTTGAATCAGAGTGCGACCGTGGCCTCGTCGCAACCTGGAGCCGACCGAGTGGACGGCACGTTGGCGAGCGCTTCAGGCCCACCGCCGATTCAGTCTGGCGGGATGGCTACGCAGCTCTTCACAATCGACATCGATGGTTCCAATCGCTACTTTTCTTATGGCGCGATGGTGATTCCGACAAACGATTTCTTTGTTGCCAACGGCAATCCGCTCGCACATGATTTGATGTCCCTGTACGATGGGCAAGGCTCGATTAGCTTCCTCATCGGCACCCCAGGCTCGGTTAACGACGCCGGCACGGAGGAAGAAGACTTTGCCTTTTCGGCTGGTAATCCCTTGTTCCCTGGGCGTGGCTTGCCCGCTGGACAAGGGGGACCCGACTTGGGTCCTCTTGATGCAACGACGGTAATCCAAAACGTCCCCGGCGACCCATTTGCTGGCTTCCTAAACGCTGGTGGTGTTGACCTGACGGGATTTGATTTCAACCAATTGACCGGCACAGGTATCGCGAGAATCACGATTACCGCAGTACCTGAGCCAGGTACCTTCGCACTGGTGACTCTCGGAGGAGTCGCTCTAGCGGCACTGCGCCGCCGAAGCATTGGCTGAGGGTTTAATGCAATCTGAGCCCGCGGGACGCGCGGGCTTTTGCGCGCTCATGAGTTTCTGGCACTTGAAATAGACCGCCCGGCCTCGATGCGCACTCAAACCAGCCGCCGCAAACATCAGCACCAGCGTTGCCGGTTGGGGCACAGCGGCGTTCGCACGTCGTCGGCGCCGCCCAGGCGGTAGTTGACAGTGACGAACCGCCGCCACGAGGGCGACGAACTCCGACATGGCGATGCGCAGGCGGCGGAGCATATCGCGAGCCTAGCAGTCGCGGGCCGAACCGGCACAGGTTCGTGCGGGAGGAGGAAAGCAAGAACTGGGCTCTCGCCTAGAACATCGCGCGGGGGAATTACTTCTTACTACGTATCCATAGGAAGATCGCGAGTCCCAATCCCAACGCCAATGCGAACAAGGGGACTAGTTGTGGTTCCATGAACCTCGCCTCGCCGTACACGAAAGTATATCCGATAACGAACAGACCAATAGCGAATAAAACACGTTGTATGCGGCGTTCGTTCGATCCGTCAGACATTTCCCAACCTCAGATCCAAATCTATCAGACTCGTCCCACCGTGCGACAATTGCGGTTGGCGGTGACAACGGGAACAAGGGACCACGTACGAAGGTTCGTGGCCGATCGTAACGGAACGATGGTATTGGGATGTTCGGTTGCTTAGCTACTGCCCGTTGGCAATCTGGCAGTTCTACGTGCTCGCCGAGAAATCCAAAAAAACAATAGGATCAGCCAGTTCCTTACTGCAATCGGAGTCGGATCCACGCTTTTCGAAAATTCTCGTAGGTCGAGCTTTGAGGCGAACGTGCTTCTGAATCTCGCAAATTCTAACACGCTGCACCGTCTCCCGCGTCTAGCGTCCTGGGTGATTGTTCGTTCTCGTGGTCGCCAGCCGCACAGTTGAGTTGCAACGGGCCGAAAGTGCTTCCGCGAGTCTCCGCACGGATTACGTCAAAATCGTTCGTTTTCTGGACATTTTCGCCGCAAGCTCTTTCGATGCCATAACTTATTGCCCATCTATCCCAAGAAGCCGTTTCGTCCATCAAATCCCCGGAAACCCGGGGGCCACCGGGCTTATGTACCAAATAGGGGGACCCACGTGCTGGGTGTAGACCTATGGCCCCAGTGCCTAATGAGGGCGTGACCTGTGTCAGCAATGGTGTTCAACGCAACTTATATCGGTCTGGCATACCGACGCAATTTCGGACACCCACTAATCGCGAAGGGTATCCCAACTGGCAATCAATGCGTCGGCCGCATCGAGTACATCTTTCTCCGACGTTGGCCATCCCACACTGAGCCTGACTGCTCCTTTGCCGAGGTGAGCGGGAATCTGCATTGCGTCCATGGTTGGACTTTGCGTAAGTAGATCACCGTGGCAAGCGCTACCCGTGGACGCGCAGACGTCCGGTGTGCGCGCGAGTAATTCCCGACCGACGACTCCCGGAAACGCGACGTTCAGCGTGTTGGGTAGCCGTTCGGTAGGGTGCCCGATTAGGAGCAATTCGTCGCCCACGCCTTCTTTCAATCGTGCGTGCAGTTGATCTCGCAACTTTTGCAACCGTTCCGCGCCATCTTGTTGGTGCGTGCGCAACAAGGTGGCGGCATGCCCGATACCCACAATGGAGGCCACATTTTCGGTTCCAGCCCGAAGTCCACTTTCGTGCCCTGCCCCACGCAAGAGCGGCTCCAAGTGCACACCTTCGCGAACACACAACACGCCGATCCCTTTGGGCGCATACATCTTGTGACCCGCCAGCGACAACAGGTCGATCCCCAGACCTGGTACATCGATCGGCAACTTGCCAACGCTTTGAGCCGCATCACAATGGAGTTGAATCCCTCGCGCGCGGCAAATCCGTGAAATCTCGGCTATCGGTTGGATCGTGCCGGTCTCATTATTGGCATGCATTACGCTCACCAAACGCGTGTGCGGACGAATGGCCGATTTCACGGCCGCTGGATCGATCATGCCGTAGCGATCGCAGGAAACAACGGTCAATTCGATTCCGCGTCGAGCGAGATACTTTGCCGGTTCCATCACCGCGGGGTGCTCAACCGCCGAGACGATCAAATGGATGGGCAAACGAAGATCGAGCAAACTACCCAGCAGCGCGAGGTTGTTACTTTCGGTCCCGCCCGACGTGAAAACGATTTCCTCGGGGGTAGCACCGACCAAGGCAGCGACCTGCTCCCTTGCGTCCGCGACTGCTTCAGCGCATGCACGCCCCATCGCGTGACTACTTGAGGGATTCCCGTAATGCCGTTCCAGAAACGGCCGCATGGCCTCCTGGACCGGCGCTAGAATCGGCGTTGTGGCGTTGTAATCCAGGTAAATGAGTTTCATAGAACGGCAGGTCCACTATCAAATCCATCGGTGGTCGAAGACCGCCCTAATTTGCCATAGCGGACGAGCAGAGTTCACTAAAACCTGCAGCTTCAAAGACGGATAGTCCCACAGGATCGACGATCTTAACCGCCAAAATTTGGTTCAATTGAAGCAATACTTTGCGTGCACCCAGTGCGTCGGGAGACCGGCGTTCCAATAGGATAATCTCATCCCGGATGAGAAAATTTTCAAATGGAATCTGTTCTTGATAGCTGGATACGACCAGTCCTCTGCGTGGTAGTTCGGAGGGCCAACCCGCAAAGAACTTCAACCAATTTTCGCTCGTCGTGTCCATCGTGACTTATATCCATTGCATGTTGTTGTCGGAAAAATAACATCTACGGAACTAGGCGGTGCCCTGTCATCGATCCCGCCATACAAATTCCCCTCAGGAAACCTACCGCGTAAACGCATGTGCTGTGGGAAGACGACTTATCCCGCCGAGGTCTGTTGGTTCGTGGCGGCAGTCGCTGGCGGAAGCTGCGTCTCTAATTCAGCGTACACCGCGTCGTAGACCTTTCGATCGACGGAATCCAGTGAATCGGGCTGCAATCCAAGTTCTCGCGACGCAACAAACGCCTTGACGGCCAGTTCTTGGTGCCCCGCACGTAGCTCCGCCTGAGCGAGATGAAGCCAAATTAATGGCATGTCGCTGAGTTCGGTGGCTGTTCGTAGGTCAGCCACTGCCGCATCGACGCGCCCTAATTCCAGGTGAATAACAGCCCGCGTATCCAACAGATCGGGCCGGTTGCCCAGCAATTGAATGGCCTCGTCGATGTAGGGCATCGACTCCTGTCCTTTTCCGGCCAAATACAGCCGGTACGCAAGATTATTGAGTACTTGCGCCCGGACGACATCGGACAAACCAGATTGTTTTTCCAGGCTCTGATAAATTGAAAGGGCCACGTCCGATTGATGTTGAACCTCTGCCATTTCCGCTTCAAGCAACTGCACATCGGCCGACTCCGGCATCGCCTGTTTGATTTTCGCAAACATCTCGGCTCCGCGCTTTATTGGCGCCGAATCGGGTGTCAGCTTCTCACCATGTGCTCGCAAAGATCTGACGACCACCTGTCCGATTTTCGCAGCGATCCCCTCGTCTGCCTTTTCCAAGAGGGCTTCGCATTCTTGAAAAGCGAGTTCTAACTTGTCAAATTGTCGTCCGTGAAAACTGATCAACTCGAGTTGATAATCTTGCTGCAGACCGGCCACCTTCTTGAGTAGACCTTCGGCTGACTGCAGCAAACTTGGATCGTATTTGGATGTAGCCTCCAGAATTCCGGCAAGTTGCAACACAATATTAACGTTGTTGCCCTCGCGCAATTTTGCATCCGGCGGAGTGAGTGTTTGAACCTTACTCAAGAGATCATTCGTTCGGCGCTCACGGGCCAGGAGTTCTAACTCGATTGGAACGTGCCCAGGCGTACCAACCGGGTAGTTCGTGAACCATTGACGGGCTAAGGCCAATTCATTGCGATTTAGCAGATTCGTAATCCAATGGTGAAGGTACTCAGCGTTGGGTGTTCCAACCGTCAGAATCTTGGTCATCGATTCCTTGTAGCCATCCCAATCGTTACGCGCAAGCAACAGTTTTGCTTTGGCAAATTGTTCGACCTCCGTGAGCTGGCGACTCTTCTCTTCCCCGCGAATCAGTTCTAATGCTTTGGCTTGGTGCACCGTATCGGAACGATTCGCAGCCAATTTCAGATACACCTGCAAGTCTTCGCCTTTTAATTGGCCATCTGGCGAATTCGTTTGCAGCAATTCCACGGCATTCAGAAAATCGGCGTACCGGCCCAGACCGTTATTTGCCAGGATCTCCGCGTTCGTTCGCCTTGCCCATTCGCTAAATGGCGACGCTTCTTTCTCACGCAACATGCGATCGGTATAACCGCGAGCAACATTAGGGCGATTGGTTTTCAAAAAGTGGGTTGCCGCAAGTTGCAAAACAGATAAGTCTTTCGGACGAGAGACAGCCAATTCCCGATAGGCCTGATCGGCTGCCTCCGTGTCTCCCAAGATGACAGATCCGCGGGCCTTCACATACTTAGCTAAAGTGGGATCGTTTTGAAGTTGCAATTGGGACTCGAGCAATACATTCTCGGCTTCCACTTTGCGGTCTTGCAGCACAAACACGCGAACCAATTCTTCCCAGGCCTCGCCGTTCTTGGGATCTCGTTTCAAACTCGAGCGAAATGCTGCCTCCGCTTTCGGATAGTCCTTTGCGCGCGACAACAACCGTCCGGTAAAGTACTCAAGCTTGGGATCATCGGGACTCAACTTGACCAGTTGTTGCATGCTGGACAGAGCATCTTCGAATCTTCCCAATTCCTCTAAGACACCTACCTTCATCTTTAAGAGATCGGGCGTCAGTGCTGCTTCACCCAATTGCCCCAAGACGACGGCTGCTTCGGTAAATTGCTTATTGCGAACGAGAAGTTGCACGAGTGGTACCGTGACCGACGAGTCCCCCGGCCTGACCGCCGCAAGCTGTTTCAACAGTTCGGTAGCACGGGGCAGGTTGCCGGTGAGGAGTTCGATATCTGCGGCAATTTTCAGCATATCCTCCCACTTGGGCCTCTCACGTAAGACTTCTGTCACCATTTCCTTGGCTTTAGCAAGTTCCTCTGCGTTGAAAGGTTCATTTTTGGAATTAAGCCGATGCGCTGCCATGACCGCCTTGAGTGCGGTAATGTATTTTGATTCATCACTTTGCGCCGAGGTCAACTTCGAGATTTCCTGCGTCCATACATCAACTTCGGTTGGCATATCGCGTTCCAGGTAGTACCGCAGAAGTCGCATTCGCAAGTCCATATCGGCAGGACGGCTCGCCGCAACTCTCTTCCACATTTCGTAGGCCTGAGGGACATCACCACAGATCGCAAACTGGGTGCCTATAACATACTGAAGGCTGGCCACCTGATCTGGCGGGAATTGATCGGTGTTGCGGTCGAGTGCTTGCAGACGTTCGATTGCATCTGCGGGACGGAACCGCCCGATAATTCCCGCGCGACGAAGACGGAGTGCTACCGAGTCCTTAAATTTAGCCTCCATTTCATCCACAAATTGATTCGCGGATGCGAAGTCTTCCTTCGTCTGCAGGACAACAATCCAAATAGACAAGTCGTCCGGGTGTCGTTTCAAGCAGACTTCCGCAAATTTCTGCGATTTCGCTTTCTCGCCAGCGTTGACCAGGATACTTAGCTGCAATGCGTCTTTTCGCACGGGCGGCAAGACGTCGCTCTTCAAGATTTCCTTAGTCATTGCGACTACTTCATCCCATTTCCGTTCGCTTTCGGGCAACCGCCGTTGCAGGACAATTTGGTTCTGCAGAATGTGGGTTCGAATATCCACGGCAAACTTTTCGCGATTTTCCTTCGTAATCCGCTGGCTCTTGGCAACTTCCGCTAAGATCGCCTGAAACATCGCCAAGGCCTGTTCGGCCTGACCGCTATTTTCCAGATTTACGGCGTATTGGTACTTTACGTCCAACCCGGTCGAATTGCTGATTTCAGGAGCCTCGTGATTCGACGCACTAGCAACAGTTACCTCTAGGAAACTGGCACGGTTTTCGAATCGCACGGGCAAAACCGATCGTACGCGTTTCAAGATGTCGGCGACCATGGCGTACTCGCCTTGTATGAAATGTCGCTCGGCCTGGAAAAACTCCAACAACTCTGGACGGACCCGCTCTTTGAGCTTTGCGATCGTAGCATCGAGTCCCGGCCCATCTCGATGCAAGGCCTGCAGTTCGGCACGCGTGACGAGCAACTCAACATCGTTCACCAGGCGCGACAGCCCGTCGTTGATAAACTGGATAGCCGCCGGCATATCTCCTGTCATGCGTGCGGCGTTCGCTTGCAGCGCATAGATGCGTCGGTCGTCGGGAAACTTTTGACGTCCCTTTTCCAATATGGCAAACGCCCTTTCGTGGTTCCCATGATTCAGAGCAAATTCCGCCGTGACGATAACTACCTCGGTCTCGTCCGGCGCTAGTTCTTCCGCCTTGGCGACGTCAAGCTCGATCTGAGTGTCGTATTTTTCAGGTTCGCCTTGGCTGCTCAGATATTGCGCTCTCGTTAAATGGGACTTGTAGTCTTGAGGACGTGCGGCAACCATATGATCAATTACGAGAAGTGCGCTGCGACTGTCCTGCAAATGGCTGTCCAGCAATGCGGCCAAGAGAGCAAACGCAGAAGAGGTCGCCGATGCAGGCGTATTGGCTGGATCGTACTCTTCGACAGCGGCCGTATATCCCAGCGTTTTCTTAAGGTAATCAACAGCTTGGTCGCGGTCCTCATTTCCAACGTATGACTGAGCGATTGCTAATTGCACATCCCCTAGTTTGTCGTTACCCAAATTGAGTTCGGGATTAGCGGCATAGGCTGCTTCGACTTTGAGCAAATGGGTCATCGCGTCGTCAACCCTGAAAAACTTCATAAAGAGTTTGCCGGCGGCCCAATGCAATTCCGGATTGTCCTGATCTGTCGGCAACGCCCGTTCAATGAACTGAACCGCGCTCTTACGCTCGGCTCGGCTTGGCACTTCAGACCCTTCCAGAAGCTCAATGTAGGTCTTGGCCAACTCGGTGCGACGTTTCGCGTCGAGCGGGCGATAGGCGAGATATCGCTGCAACGACTCGACAGTCTGCTCCAAATCACCTTCGGCCCGCGACTTGTCGGCTTGTTCGGCCAAACGACCTGCCTGCCGCCCTACCTGGAAGTCATGGACATACTTGATGGTCCCCAGGGCCACGACACAGGCAACGGCCAAAATGCCAACGAACTTGATATTTAGCTTTTTCTTCATTTCATGATCCAATGACACCGGTCCGAAACGCAGTCGACTGCCTCGGGGCACCGACCACACCATCCTAACGACTCTCCGATACCTGTCAACGAAAAGCAACTTAGTACTACGAACCCTCGCTAGCGAGGGTTCGCCGGCACCCGCACGCGCTGCAGGGGACTCTACAAATTGCGACGGCCCTCAAATATAGTCGCTTCCACGGCCAAGCAGCCCTGAAAACTTGGCAATCTAGGAAAAACAGGAGACTAACTTCAATAAATCTGTGCAGTTCGGCCAAAGAAGCTGGAAGACCTTGCCGATTATCCTATCTGAATCGGTTAGATAAACCGTGCTGGTCATCGTTGGCTTGGCACCTGTTTGAGGGGACCGTCATGAAGTCTCGGACGTTGGCTGACGTAGTGGGTGTTTGGTGTTGGCGAGCGATCGCCTACGGAGGGATGGCGGCCCTGTGCGGCTGTACGACCCTATCCACACAGGTACTTCCGTGGCAGGAAGAAGAACTTTCCATGGTGCCCCACGAAGGGACTTTAGTGCCGGATGAAAACGGCAATCTAGTCGCTCCTCTACGCCCCCCGGCGGAATTGGCAAAGGTCTCGTTGCCCGAGTACCGGCTGGAGCCACCTGACGTCCTCATTCTCAACGCAACCCGTCTTGTCCCGAAGTCCCCCTATTTCCTTCAAACCTTGGACATCCTGCAAATCCAAGCACTACCAACGCCCGCTGAGGCTCCCATCGCTGGGTCGTTCCAAATCGAGCCCACCGGTATGGTAAATCTTGGTCCGACGTATGGGGCGGTGAGGGTCGTCGATCTGACACCGGCAGAGGCCCAGGCGGCCATTGCCAAGCAACTCGATCGTCAGATCCCCAATGCGCAGGTGTCGGTCTCCATTTTGCAGTTATCGGGGCAGGAACAAATTGCGAATGAGCATTTGGTTGGTCCCGATGGAACCGTGACGTTGGGAAGTTATGGTAGCGTTTATGTGGCTGGCATGACCAAGGCCGAAGCCAAGGCTGCGATTGAGCAATATCTGGCGAAATTCCTCGATAGACCCGAAGTCTCGCTCGATGTCTTTGCCTACAACAGCAAAGCGTTTTACGTCGTACGTGAAGGCGCCGGTTTCGGCGACAGCGTCACGAGGCAACCGATCACAGGTAATGACACGGTGCTCGACGCAATTGCCTCGGTGGGTGGCTTGGATCGCGTGGCGAGTCGGCGTATGTGGATAGCTCGTCCCACGCATCCCGGTGCTGGCTGCGATCAAATTCTGCCCATTGATTGGGACTCGATGGTACAGGGTGGCAGTGCGGCCACGAACTACCAGCTATTGCCAGGGGATCGGCTCTTTATCGCCGAGGACCGTTGGTTGGCGGTGGACGGATTTGTCGGAAAACTGACACAACCTTTCGAACGGGTGCTCGGCTTCTCGTTGCTCGGGTCTCAGACCGTCCAGAATCTGCAAAGATTTGGGGGGTTCTAGAACACCGCTCTCTGAGCTAGTCCAGGATTTCGAGGGTTTGGCAGGCTCGTACCAACGTTTCAAGATAGGAATGCAAAAATGGTTCGCAACGGGTTAATCACAGTCTGGGTAGCCATAATGATGGTCGCCGCTGGCGCGCAGAATGTATGGAGCCAACCTTCCGGACGGTCATGTTCGGGGCCGACATGCAGCGGAGGTTGCGGAGTCGTCGGTGGCTGTTGTCCCCGCCGAAGAACGTACGGTTTTACCGAAACCCATTGGTCACGATGGCCCGGATCACGATCTGCCTCGACGCGGTCGGTCTCGGAGGAAGTGCCGAAGACGGATCCTCCTACAAAGGGAGAGGAGTTGCGTGACCGCGAAGTGCGCGAAGATCGGAAGAACACGTCGCCTTCACAGCCGAGCCGCAATTCGAGCGTACCACGTGACATGGTCGGCGAATCGCCCATATCCCCCGATCCGCGCAGAAGCCCAGATCCGACGGGGAATCCGCCAACTGGGATATTAGACCCTGCGACAGATTTGACACCATCCGATGGGTCGGACAGTGCGCTCCCCATGACTCCTTCTCCCGGTCCCGTCGAACCGACGGAAGCTTTCCCCACAACGGACTCAACGGAACCACCAACGGAGGTCGATCCGTTTAATGGACTTGGCAGTCTGACTTTACCTTTGCCCGAGATCGATCTACTGGCAGGTGCTGCGGACGTCTCATTGAGGGGTGAATCCCCCTTGACACTCCATCCGGATCACTCGCAACCTGAGTTACTCGCGGTGAAATCTCCCAAAACTTCCGCTGAGGAATCAAGCGTCACCCGTGCTACCCCGCGGAGAAAAGAGCCGACTACCCTCCGAGCGAACCGATCCGAAGCAGTCCAACTGGCGTCAGTCAGCGACCCGATTTCGCAGCGAAACAATCCGTTGCGATTAAGAATCTCACGGGATCGTGAAGATGTAAAGGAAGTTGTCGAGGACGTCTCTCTGCCCGAATCTGAAATCATCGAGCCGATCGTCCCGACGGTTGTCGAATCGCAGCAGGGCTCAGCCAAATCGCATCGCAAATCGAACCCACTTCGTCGGTCGTAATCCACTGGTCAGATTGAGCGATCGGCGTGAAGCCAGCAGGGCCACCGGAATTCAACTTAAACAGTAGCCAGCCAATACGTGTTTAATCGCAACTTCGCTCAGGCCTGGGGAGCCCGACTATTCCGATCGACCTGTCTCGGCCCCATCGATCGCGTTATTTGCTCTAATTCCATCGCTTGAATCAATTGTTGCAACTATTCCACGACGCGTCGTCCGGACGCGAATTCTCGACTCAAGCCTCGCCGACACTCTCACCCAACTTGCCCCCGACGTGCTATAACTAAACGCTACGGTTCATTGTCCGCCACCGGCACAGATGACCCATGTCTCATCGTCAATTCGCCATAATGACTATGGTCTCCCGTTTCCGTCTCTCAGCCACAAAGAGAAGTGATACGTATGGCACCGCTTCCACATCGCACATTTAAGTCGCTTACGCCTGGCATGCTGCTGCGTGTGCTGGCCGACGTCGGTTTGCTCGTTGCTGCACAGGTAGCGGCTTACGCTACCGTGATGTTTGGGTTAATTATCCTCAAATACGAGGCAAGCGAACAAACGTTGGATAACTTGTTTGGGCACTACTTGATGGCCCTCTTCAATACAGTTTGGCCGCTGACGACCGTATGTATCTTGCTGTTCTTGCTAAATGGATTCTACACCTACGGTCGCTTTTACCAGGGACGATACAAAGCACTGGTAGTAACTCAAGCAGTCAGTGTTGGTTATCTGCTGTATGGCTTCTTTTCATACATGTTCAACGGCATTCTGGTGAACGAAATTGTCAGTTTGCCGGGAGTGCGTATGGTACTGGGTCTTTCTTGGGTCTATTCCATCGTCTTGACAGTGGGTGCCCGGATATTTAATGAACTATGGCAAAAAACAGTGGCCCCCGAACGTGCAACGTGGGAACGTAATCTCGAGTCACGTCGCGTCTTGGTGATTGGCGGTGGCGGCTACATCGGCTCGGCACTGTTACCCAAACTTTTGGATAGCGGTTATCAGGTGCGTCTGCTCGATATGCTACTTTTCGGAGACTCGGCAATTTCTAAGGTTGCCAATCATCCGAACCTCGAAATTGTGCGAGAAGATTTCCGCGATGTACAGAAGGTCCTTGAGTGCATGCGAGGCGTAGGGAGTGTGATTCATTTGGGGGCGATTGTGGGTGACCCTGCGTGTAGCCTAGATGAAAGCCTCACCATCGACGTCAACCTCTCCGCCACGCGGATGATCGCTGAACTCGCACGCGATCAAGGCATCGAACGGTTCATCTTCGCTAGTACCTGTTCGGTGTATGGTGCGTGCGACGAGACATTGGATGAGCGATCTGAAGTAAAACCGATTTCCTTGTACGGTCACACGAAACTGGCTTCGGAAAGGGTGTTGCAAAACCTTGTCACCGATGAATTTCGCCCGAGTATCGTCCGATTCGCCACGATCTACGGTCTGTCGGGACGAACCCGATTTGACTTGGTCGTCAATGTGTTGGCCGCGAAGGCCAAGTTAGAGGGACAAATCACGGTCTTTGGCGGCGATCAATGGCGGCCCTTCATTCATGTCGATGATGCGGCGCTGGCCGTCGCCAGAATCCTGGCGGCTCCGACCGAACTGGTAGGGGGCCAGATCTACAATGTCGGATCCAACGAACAAAACTTCACGATTCGACAAATTGGCCAAATTGTGCACCAATGCGTCCCGGATGCGGAGTTGATCGTTAACGACGACGACGTGGACAAACGCAACTACCGCGTCGATTTCAGCAAGATCCGCAATGAATTGAACTTCACGCCACAATGGACGGTGGAACAGGGAATCCAACAGGTTTTGGACGCCATCGCGTCGGGCGAAGTGACCGATTACCGGGAAGCTCAATATAGTAATGTCAAGTTCTTAACCACGGGGGGCTCGTCGCGTTTCGCCCGCGACACGTGGGCACGTGAACTCATCAACGACATCACAGGGCAATAAATCTTACTTGGATCACGCGGGTTGTCGGATTGAATCGACTCCAAATCGGATACTATCTGCTACGGTACTTCGGCCCACGCATCGCAGTTTTGCGAGCCGGAGTCTATTTTGACCGTTGGTCAGGCAAATCACGGAAGACATTTGCTTCCCGACCATGGGATTCGCTGAATCCGCCAGAGATATTGCGAGATGGTATCGCCGCTTCCTGGGATGAATATTGTTTGTGGAAGCGGTCGCATTTACGGGAATTTCTGTTTCCGCTAGGGCAGCCACCAACGGTGGCGGACCTCGACACGATGCCCGGACCCCGACGAACTCCGGACTTGCGAGCACGTCTTCAAACTCTGGAGCGGGGTCGGTGCTACTACTTCTGCGACTATGAGTCCCCGGAGCAGATATCGTGGTATAAGAATCCATTTGATGGCACCCGCAGCCAGCCGGGATCGATTTGGTGCGACATACCGGACTACCTGCCGTCACAGGGCGACCCACGATGGCTCTGGGAGCCCGCTCGAGCTGGATGGGCGTTTGAGACCGCACGCGCCGCGGCCCGCGACGAGCGTACGTTGGCGCGGTCGGTGTTTTGGCAATGGTGCCGTTCGTGGATGGACGAATGTGCTCCCTTCGAAGGTTTCCATTGGAAATGCGGTCAGGAATCTGCCGTCCGTTTCATCGCGCTCGCAGTCGGATTTTGGGCCAATTCCGCCACAGGTGCTGAACCGCAAGACTGGCGTGACTTCATTCGACTGGCTTGGGCGACCGGTTTTCGCATCCAACACCATATCGACTACGCCATATCGCAAAAAAATAATCACGCCATTTCTGAAGCAGCCGGATTGTTAGTGATAAGTCATCTGTTTCCGGAACTGCGACAGTCCGACCGCTGGAGATTACTGGGACGTAAAGTCTTGATTCAAGAACTGCGCCGGCAGGTTTACGACGATGGCAGCTACGTTCAACATTCCTTGAATTACCAACGAGTGATGCTCCACGGGGCGATCTTGTCGGCTCGTATTCTTGAGCTTCAAGGCGATCCATTACCTCCCGATGTCTATCATCGTCTGGGAAAGAGCGTGGAGTTCCTCTATCAGATGCTGGACAACAAGTCGGGTGAAGTTCCGCAGTACGGCAATAATGACGGCGCCTATGTACTTCCGTTGACCGATTGCCCGTTTTGGGACTTTCGGCCCGTCGTGCAAGCGGGATACTTCCTGGTACATCGTCGTCGACTCTTGACCGCTGGTCCGTGGGACGAGGAGTCACGGTGGCTCTTCGGCAATGAATTTATAAACCCCTGCCCGGCCGCGAGTCCACCAGCGGAATCGGTGGGTTCTTCGGCGGTGACCGTGCCTCAACAACGGTCCTCGACCTTCAAGTCTGGCGGCTACTATACGCTGCGTGCTGAAGCATCGTGGTGCATGTTGCGCTGCCATACGTTTAACGACCGCCCAGCTCACTACGATCAATTGCATCTCGATCTTTGGTCCCACGGAGTGAATCTGATCCGTGATTGCGGTACCCATCGCTATTACATGCCGGACCGTCCGGACCTAGAGACTCATTTCAAATCAATTCGTGCGCACAACACAATTGAACTCAACGGACACGGTCCGCTGCAATCCGTATCCCGATTCTTGTGGCTCCCTTGGCCTCGCGGAAAGTTGACCAGCTATGTTGCGACGGGGGATGTACCGCATCTGGAAGCAACGCATTTTGACTATGAAAAACGTCCCTGGCGAACAACACATCGGCGTTTGGTGGCATCGCTGCCCGAAAACATTTGGCTCATCGTCGACGACCTACGCCACCGATCCCAAACTCGTGATCGACGAAACGACGTACCGATCCGAGTTACTCAGCGGTGGCATTTAGCGAACTTGGACTGGCAAGTCGAATCGGCCGGAGTCGTGCGGGCTGAAACGTCGTCTGGCCCCGCGTGGCTGTGCGTCAACTGCGGGACCGACGACGGACTAGCCGAACACGCGAATGTCCAGCAGCAAGAAATTGTCAAGGGGCGCGACCTCAGGGGAAGCATCGAGGGATTCGCTTCCCGAAGTTATGGCCAGAGGGAAGCGATTCCCGTTTATGTAAGCACGTTCGGACTGCGCAAAGTCCGTAGGGTTGTCACGGCGATCGCGATCGGCTCCCGTATCCAATTGCAGCGTGTTGCACGTGCGAAAGTCAAAGGCGATGACACGGACTCGCAGACGTGGTCGGTAAAGTCGTCCCTGGCCACCTATACGGTCGTTTTGGGCTCGCCAACGGCGCCGTTCATCTCCCCGCAGCTCACGACGGATGGGTAGTCCCTTGCGTATCCTTTACATGCACCAGCATTTTACGACGCACCACGGATTCACCGGGAATCGGTCCTATGAATTTGCGAAAGTGCTCACGTCGCGTGGTCATGAAGTCTATATGATCTGCTCGGGGATCGACAATGAACCGCGACTAACGCTCCCCCGGGGACGCTTGTGGTCGGAAGTTGAAATCGATGGCATCCATTGCATACCGATTGCGGCAGCCATCGCAAATCCCTTGAAGATTACGGCCCAGGGCGGCTACCGTCGGATGCTTTCCTTCCTGCATTTTTCGCGTTTGGCCGGCCAGGTCGGCCAGAAATTGCCCAAACCCGACATCGTATTTGCCTCCCACACGCCCCTGCCGATCGGCTTAGCGGGAATTAGCCTAGGCCGTTACTTTTCGGTACCGTTTGTGTTTGAAGTCCGGGACCTTTGGCCCGATGCGCTAATCAATTTGGGGGCCCTGAAGAATCCACTGGCGATCTGGTGGATGCGACGCATGGAGCGAAAAATCTACCGTGCGGCCCAGCATATTGTCGCGTTATCCCCGGGCATGAAGGCAGGCATCATGCGGAGTGGTATCGCAGACGAAAAGATTACCGTGATCCCCAATGCGGCCGATTTGGACCTGTTTTCACCCGCAGTGGACCGACAATGGGGTCGTGATCGGCTCCAGCTGGGGCAACGATTCGCGGCGATTTACTTCGGCGGCATGGGGATGGCCAACGGGTTGGAATACGTCGTCGAAGCTGCCCGTGTCCTACAGGATCGAGGACGAAAAGATATCGTGTGCGTTCTTCACGGTGGTGGCGGCCAAAGGAGTATGCTTGAACAACGGGCGGCGGAGTATGGACTGCAAAACCTCGTCTTCTCGGACCCCATTCCCGATAAGTCCGCAGTCGCCAAGCTTGTCGCAGCTTGCAACGTATGTATGACAATTTACCGGGCCAGCAAAGAACACACTTGGTCCCCCAACAAGATGTTTGATGGCTTGGCGGCTGGCAAGCCCGTTATTGTGAATGTACCCGGTTGGCTACGCGAAGTGATCGAGGGAAACGGCTGCGGCTATGGAGTCGACCCCGAACGACCCATCGATTTGGCCGACGCATTGGAACGGCTCGCCGACGATCCTGATGGTTGTCAACAGATGGGAGCCAATTCGAGACGCCTTGCCGAATCTGAATTTGCTCGCCATAAACTAGCAATGCGTTTAGAGCGGGTTTTTGAAGACGTTCTGGCGTGCCGGAGTCCACAGCCCCACGGGACATCCCTTTAGACTGTAATTTTCGACGTTGCGAGCTGCGGATACCATGCGTGTATTATTGATTCATCAAAGCTTTGTCTCACACGACCACCCCGGAGGTACGCGTCACTTCGAATTGTTATCGTACCTAACGCAACGCGGACACGCCTGCACGATTGTCGCCGGCAACATGGGCTATTTGACGGGAAAACCGGTTGTGAAAACGCCTTACTGGATCCATGAGAGCCGTGAGTCGGGGATCCGAATACTTCGTGCTTATGTTTATCCGTCTCTGCATCGAAGTTTTGTTTGGCGGATTGTGGCTTTTGTGAGTTTCATGATGACGTCCACTTGGGCTGCCCTTCGGTCGGGGAAGACCGACGTTGTGATGGGGACGTCGCCACCGTTATTTCAGTTGATTTCCGCGTGGGTCGTGTCGCGTCTCAAACGAGTACCGCTCGTGATTGAAATCCGAGATCTCTGGCCTGAATTTGCCATCGACATGAAAGTGTTGACCAATCCCTACCTGATTTGGATTGCCAGAAAGCTGGAATTATTCCTCTACCGCCGCGCCGCCCATTTTATTGTTAATTCGCCGGCGTACGAAGACTATCTGGTGAGCAAAGGAGTGCCGCGGAATAAAATCAGTTTCATTTCCAACGGCGTCGATCCTGAAATGTTCCAGGACGAGAGTACCGGACAGACTTTCCGCGCCGGCCTGGGACTTGATGGTAAATTTGTGGCCACTTATGCGGGTGCCTTGGGCCTCGCCAACGATATCGGTTGTATCCTGCGTGCCGCCGAACAACTACTGTCCATTCCATCGATTCAGTTTGTGTTGGTCGGGAGTGGCAAAGAAGAGGAAAAGCTGCGGGCAGAAGTTGAGTCGAAACGACTTACCAACGTGACGTTCGCGGGGTGTTTCCCCAAGAGTCAGATGAAGGACGTGTTGGCCGGATCGGATGTCTGTTTGGCTACGTTGCAGGACATTCCGATGTTTCGCACGACGTATCCCAATAAAGTATTTGACTATATGGCGGCCGCTCGTCCCACCATTCTCGCCATCGACGGTGTCATTCGAGATGTGATGGAGTCAGCCGAAGGGGGCATTTGTGTTCCACCAGGCGATGCGCGAGCCCTGGCCGATGCGATTCGGCGACTTTTTGACGATCCATCTTTGACGAAGCGTCTAGGAGCCAACGCGCGGAATTACGTGCAAGAGCACTTCCAACGATCCCAGCACGCCGCCATCTTGGAGCAATTGCTTTGTGACTTAGCCGTACCGATGAGCCCCCACACCAAGACCGATCCGCTGACCCGTGGAAACTCATGAGCAAACGACACGGTATCTATCCAACTTTGGTGAAGCGTGCGATTGATATCGTATTCTCAGGACTGTTGCTGGTTGTATTAAGTCCGGTGATGGTGGCTTTGGCCATCCTGGTTCGGCGAAATATGGGGTCACCTGTTTTATTTCGTCAGCCCCGCGGCGGCCGGGATGGCCAGGTATTCTTACTCAATAAATTTCGTTCGATGCGTGACGCGGTCGACAGACACGGGGACCCCTTACCGGATGACAAACGGCTCACGCCGCTCGGCAATACAATGCGGCGTCTGAGCCTGGATGAGCTGCCACAACTATGGAATGTGTTTCGAGGTGACATGAGTCTCGTCGGGCCCCGACCGCTGCTCGTGGAATATTTGGATCGTTACACCGAGCGTCAAGCACGTCGGCACGAGGTTCGGCCCGGGATTACGGGTTGGGCCCAAGTGAATGGCCGAAACGCCATCAGTTGGGACGAAAAGTTCGAGTTCGATATTTGGTACGTGGACAACCTTTCAGCGTGGGTGGATACGATCATCCTGGTCCGCACCGTCGGGCGCGTCGTTCGCCCTACCGATATCAACGCCTCGGGCCATTCGACGATGCCCAAATTCTGGGGCACCGTGGATCGGGACCCCGACGCAGGGACTTCGAAGCAATAGAGTCCTTGCTCCACCCTACCGCGTCCCGGTGGTAACCCCATTTTGTGCTATAATTGCAGACCTTTGCGATCGGAATGACCCGGAGTGGGGATTGTGGCAGACGAACTATCGATTAAGCCGGGTGGTATCGTGGTTGTGGGGGCCGGCGGTCATGCGCGGGTCATCGTGAGCACCATTCGTGCTTGTCGCGACAAGGTATCGGCCGTATTCGATGACGACCCCCGCTTATGGGGAAAGCAGATGATGGGAATCACCATCCAGGGCCCGGTCGACCGGCTAACGGGCTATCCGGGACGCGCCATTATTGGCATCGGAGATGCTTGCTTACGTAAGTCGGTGGTCGATCGATTACAATTGCGATGGGCCACCATCATTCATCCCCATTCGTTTGTCGACCCGGCGGTCCCATTGGGCGAAGGCACGGTAATATTTGCTGGGGGGATTGTACAGCCTGAGGCAAACATCGGAAATCACGTAATTATTAACACGGGGGCAACCGTAGATCATAATTGCATCGTGGGAGATTTTTCGCAGATTGCTCCGAATGCTACATTGTGCGGAAACGTATCTGTCGAACTTGGAGCGTTTATCGGGGCAGGTGCGGTCGTACTAGAAAATCTGAGTATCGGGCCGTGGGCGATCATTGGCGCTGGTGCGACCGTAATTCGAAGCCTCCCGAGTTTTGTGACGGCGGTTGGATGTCCCGCCCAGGTGATTAAGATTCGTACACCTATTAACTTGTAGTACACGCGTGTTGGAAACTCTATTCGAAAGCGATTACCAATGACGCACACCACTCTTGTCCGCCGCAAGATCGAATTAACGATTAATCAGATTTTGGAAGAATCGGGCCGCGCGCGACAAGACTTCCAGGACGATCAGGCGCTGGTCCGCGACATTGGACTCGACTCACTCGACCTGGCGGCAACGGTCGTTCAGTTGGAGCACGAACTGGGCATTGATCCTTTCCGCGAAGGGAGAACGGGCGTGCAGACGTTTAGCGAATTGGTTCGCCTCTACGAGGATTCCCTAAGCGGATGAACGAACTCGTCATGAATGCTGGCTTGCAAACGTTACCAGAGACAACAGGCGTCGTCATCGTCTCGGGTGGCAGTCGCGGCCTGGGCGCTTGTATCGTGCAAGATTTACTCGACCATGGCTATTTCGTTTGCTCTTTCAGTCGAAGCAGTAGTGCCAGGATTGAAACTTGGCAAGCAGATCCAGCGCTACAGGGTCGGTTCTATTTTGAGACACTCGACGCCGGTCATGCAGAAGCGGTCCGTTCATATGTCCGTACGGTGCGCGACAAATTCGGGCGAATTGACTTTCTGGTCAACAACGCAGCCATCGCTCGGGACGGTGTATTTGCGCTCATGACCGACTCCGATTTCCAACAACTCCTCCAGATCAACTTGGGAGGCTGCTTTCTCTTGACCCGAGAGGTAGCGCGACAGATGCTGGTCCAACGTAAAGGCGGCATTGTCAACATTTCGTCGATTGTGGGTCTGAGCGGATTCTCAGGTTTGGCTGCCTACAGTGCCACGAAAGCCGGCCTATTCGGCCTGACACACTCCCTGGCGCGCGAACTAGGTTCGCGAAATATTCGCGTTAATGCCATCGCACCAGGTTTTCTGGAAACCGAAATGAGCGAAGGGCTGGCGGAATCGCAGCGGAAACAAATCGAACGGCGCACGCCCTTGGGTCGGCTGGGCACACCGGAAGACGTTGTTCCCGTCGTCCGCTTCTTAATGTCCGAAGACAGTAGATTTATTACAGGTCAAATTATTACGGTAGACGGAGGCGCGACGGCCTAGCCGCGACGCTTTCTCAAAGGCAATCCTATGGCAAGATACCAAGTCGTTGTCGTTGGCGCTGGCGGGTTTGGGCGTGAAGCCCGCAATTGGTTGACATCTTGTCTCCATCCGGACGAATTCGCTTTCAAAGGTTTTGTCGATCAAAAGTCGGACGCGTTGGCGGATTACGGTCAAGTTGGACAAGTCATCGGGCACCCGGACCACTACCAGCCCGCTCAAGACGATCGATTCGTACTCGCGATTGGCGATATGGCATCACGACGCCGCACGGTGGAATCTCTATTGAGCCGTGGAGCCGAATTCGTCTCGGTCATTCATCCGACAGCCCTTGTGTCCCCGTCGGCAACGATCGGCAAGGGCGCTGTCATTTATCCGTTTGCCGTCGTATCCAACCAAGCGGTTCTGCAGGAATATGCTCACTTGAGCCTATTCGCGTCGGTGGGACATGACGTCCATATTGGGCGTTACTGTCTGTTGGCGCCCTATGCGACGGTGAATGGTTTCTCGACGCTCGACGACGAAGTATACATGAGTACGCATTCAACAGTTGTGCCGGAACGACACGTAGGAAGGAATTCAACGATTAGTGCGAATTCAGCAGTGCTGCAAGATGTTTCCGCAAATAGCTTTGTGTTTGGCGTAACGTGCAAGCAAACGCGTAAATTCAAGGTGGTTTAGCCCTGCTCACCGGTTAAACTGAAGTCTATGCCAAACATCAAACAATCTACGCCCGTCAACAGCATTTCAGCCCGGCGAAATGGTATCGGATACAACGTTGGTAACTGGGTTCTGCGTGGGATCGGATCCGCCAGCCTCATTTGTATCGGGTCCTCGTCATGCTAAAACCGTTGCTCGTGTTCGGAACGCGACCCGAAGCCATCAAGATGGCGCCGATCGTCGCCGCTTGTAAGGATCGTCCACAAGATATCGCCGCCAAGATTTGCCTCACCGGTCAACATCGTGAGATGCTGCAACAAGTAACCGACTATTTTGGCATCCAATCCGATATTAATTTGGACCTAATGAAACCCAACCAATCGTTGGCCGAGCTGACCGCGGCTTGTATTGAACGAATGGATACAGTCCTTGTTCGGGAGCAACCTGACTGTGTGGTTGTGCAAGGTGATACGACGACTGTATTTGCCACGTCGATTGCGGCGTTCTATCGTCGATTGCCTGTGGTACATGTCGAGGCTGGATTGCGGACGGGAAACATTTGGGCGCCCTGGCCCGAGGAACTCAATCGGCGCATAACAAGCCTAGTCACTGCCATCCATTGCGCCCCAACACCGCAGGCCGCGGATCAATTGCGCAAGGAAGGGTACGCTGAATCGACGATTCACGTTACCGGAAATACGGTCATCGACGCGCTGCTGTGGACCGTCAAGCGAGAACGTGCACGGGGCAGCGAATGGCGGAAGAAGTACGATTTCTTGGGTGATCAGCGCATGATCCTGATTACCGGCCATCGTCGAGAGAATTTTGGCGACGGGTTTCGCAATATCTGTCAATCGATTCGTACCTTGGCGGAACGACTACCCGACGTGGCATTCCTTTACCCCGTGCACCTCAACCCCAATGTGCAGGGCCCTGTCCATGAACTCTTGGGAACGTTGCCGCACGTCTATCTGGTCGATCCCGCGCCGTACCCCGAGTTTGTCTGGCTGATGGATCGCAGTACCATGATCCTAAGCGACTCCGGAGGCGTTCAGGAAGAAGCACCGTCGCTCAAAAAGCCACTGCTGGTCATGAGGGACACCACAGAACGCCCTGAAGCGGTGGCAGCTGGCGCCGTAGAACTTGTGGGCACGTCGGTCGAAAAAATCACAGAACGGACCATGGCCATCATGACCGATTCCGCAGAATATCAGAAACATCAAGTTGATAAAAACCCCTATGGAGACGGGTCCGCCGCTCCCAGAATCGTCGAACTCATGCTTCAACAAGGTTGGCAGAAATGACGGAAAATTCCACAAATCCATTCGAACCACGTTACGCTCCGGGCAAGACAACGGTCTGCGTCATGGGGTTGGGATATATTGGCTTGCCTACGGCGAGTGTTCTCGCGACAAAGGGGTTTCAAGTACACGGAGTCGATGTTCGGCCCGACGTCGTTGACACAATTAACCAAGGCAAAATTCACATCGAAGAGCCGGACCTTGATATTTTGGTGCGGTCAGCCGTCAACAGTGGTCAGCTCAAAGCGGGTAAGACACCTCAGCCGGCCGATATTTTTATGATCTGCGTGCCCACTCCGATCCGTCCCGACCGATCCCCCGATTTGAGCTACGTAAAACAGGCGGGCCAGGCCCTCAAGCCGTACATCAAACCAGGAAACTTGGTGATTCTGGAATCGACGAGTCCACCGCGTACGACGGAAGATATTGTCCTCCAAGAAGCGATACCGGCCAATTTGACCGTTGGACGCGACGTGTTCGTAGCACATTGTCCGGAACGCGTACTACCCGGACGAATACTGTTCGAAGTGGTGCAAAACGACCGCGTCGTCGGTGGGATTACACCAGAATGCACAGCGCGAGCAAAGCAATTTTACGAATCGTTCGTTAAGGGCGAAGTATTGGCGACGAACGCCTTGGCCGCCGAAGTCACAAAACTCGTCGAGAATTCCTACCGTGACGTCAACATTGCCTTTGCAAATGAGCTATCGATCTTGGCCGATCGACTCGGCATCGACGCCTGGGAAGTGATCGAACTGGCGAACCGACACCCGCGCGTGAATATACTCACACCGGGTCCAGGCGTAGGTGGGCACTGCATTAGCGTCGATCCGTGGTTCCTCGTGCACGCAGCACCTGATATCACCCCCCTCATGCGTACCGCCCGCGAAGTCAATAACTCAAAGCCACACTATTTGGTAGAACACATCGAACGCTTGGCACGACCATTTGCCTCTCCGGTCATTGGGTGCTTGGGAATTGCCTATAAAGCCGATGTGGATGACATTCGTGAGAGTCCATCCCTAGAAATCGTACAGATGCTCGCCGAGCGAAATGTAGGGCAGATTCTTGTTTGCGACCCGTTTGTACCTCATAGCAAGTTTTCCGAGTTACCGTTGCTCCCCTTAGGCGAAGTCCTCGAGCGATCTCAGATACTTGTCTTGTTAACGGATCACCGCCCATTCCGAGAGATTCCTCGGCGATTCCTGCAAGAAAAAGTGGTCGTCGATACGCGCGGAGCTTGGCGATAGAAGCGCCGCCCACAAATTTCGGGGCCACCAACATCCCACAACAATTGGATCTGTACGAGGAACTGCAGTTGCTGCAGGGAGGAACTGCCAGTGAAACAGGTCATTCAGAATCTCAGAAGTGGAGTGCTGGAGCTATTGGATATTCCGTGCCCGCAAGTATCGCGCGGCAAGGTATTGATTGCTAGTCGCTGCTCGGTGATCTCCGCCGGCACCGAACGGATGCTGGTGGAATTTGGCAAAGCAAATTTGATCGCGAAGGCTCGACAACAGCCCGACCGAGTGAAGCAGGTGCTCGACAAAATTCGTACTGACGGTCTGCTCCCCACATTGGAGGCGGTGTTCTCGAAGTTAGACGAACCACTCCCCCTTGGCTATTGCAATGCCGGAGTCGTATTGGAAGTCGGTGCGGGGATCACCGACCTCAAGCCCGGCGATCGTGTCGCGAGCAACGGAGGCCATGCGGAAATTGTCTTGGTGCCTCGCAATTTATGCGCCAAGGTCCCCGAATCGGTACCAGACGAGAATGCCTGCTTCGCCGTGTTGGCGTCCATCGCATTGCAAGGTGTCCGCTTATTAGAACCCAACTTGGGCGAGACGGTCGCTGTGTTTGGGCTCGGTTTGGTCGGACTGCTGACGGTGCAATTGCTCCGTGCAAACGGCGTGCGCGTGCTGGCGATCGACATGCATCCGCAACGTCTGAGCCAAGCGGAACAATACGGCGCACAAACTGTGAATCTCGCCGCCGGGAGCGATCCAGTGACGGCGGCACTGCAGATGACCCAACATCAGGGGGTCGACGGTGTCATTATCGCCGCCAGTGCAAAAGAAGACAACATCGTCAATCAAGCCGCCGAAATGACTCGACAACGTGGTCGCGTGGTCCAGGTTGGCGCAACTCGGCTGCACCTGAATCGGGCCGCGTTCTATGAGAAGGAGATTACGTTTCAGGTATCGTGTTCCTACGGACCAGGACGGTACGATGCGGCATACGAACAGGACGGGCAGGACTATCCGTACGGGTTCGTGCGGTGGACCGAACAACGGAACATCATGTCCACGTTGGAACTGATGGAGCAACAGAAACTGGACGTGGGGTCGCTTATCACGAGCCGAATTCCGCACGCAGAAGCCCAACGGGCTTACGATCTGGTGAGTCGCGATCGTAATCAGTTGGGAATCGTGCTGCAGTACGGGCAAACCGCAGCGACGCAGCGGACCGAATACATTAACATTCCCAACAACGTCCATTCGTCGCGCGTGGGGCGTGTTACCATCGGATTCGTGGGGGCTGGTTCGTTTACCAAAGGAGTTCTGCTACCGGCGTTTTGCCATACACCCGCAAAACTGGAGTGTATTGCCAGCGCTAGTGGCCTGACGGCTACCCATGCGGCGCGCAAGTTTGGAATTTCTGCCAGTACGAGCAACTATCGCCATATTCTGGACAACGATCGCATCAATACGGTCGTCATTACGACTCGGCACAATCAACATGCGTCGATGGTCGCCGAAGCTCTCGCGGCTGGCAAGCATGTCTTCGTGGAAAAGCCGTTGGCCATCGATACGGAGGGGATCTCGTTGGTAAGAGAGGCTTACTCCCAGGCCAACCAGCTACAGCTTGCCGTCGGTTTTAATCGGCGTTTCGCGCCTCTTGTGCGGCAATTGGCCAGCTTGTTGCAGGGACGCCAAGGGCCGTTGTGCCTGATCATGCAGGTCAATGCGGGTGCTATTCCGAGTGACCATTGGGCCCATGATCCGATGGTGGGCGGGGGAAGAATTATCGGGGAGGGCTGCCATTGGCTGGACCTGCTAACGTTCCTCACGGGATCAACGATCGCGACAGTACAATCACAGCAAGTCGGCGTACAGAGTGGCGCAACCACGTGCGACGATCACATCTCCATCAGTCTCAAGTTTGCCGACGGATCGATCGGGACCATCCATTACTTTGCCAATGGACACCGCTCATATCCCAAGGAAAAGCTGACCGTTTATTCGCAAGGAAAAGTGCTGGAACTCGATAATTTTCGGGTCCTGCAGGGATACGGCTGTTCGAATTTCCGGAAAAAACGGCTGTTTCGCCAAGATAAGGGACATCGTGCCGAAGTGGAGGCATTTGTCGAACGGATTGGGCAGGGCGGACCACCGCTGATTCCTGTCAACGACCTTTGGCACGTCAGCCAAGCGGCCATTGATGCTGCGAGTTTCGCCCGCGGTGAAACTCGCAGCATCAATGGAGAGAGTAGAAAGTAGAAAGAAAGAGACAGAGCAGAAAAAAAAGAGAGAGCATCTCTTTGTATGTTGGGTCGGATTTGAGTTCACCTCGTTTGTTGTGCGATATTGGGGTCTACAGCGTCGACGGCAAGACCCGCATTCATGGCGAGTTGCCAATAGGCGGCGGCAATTTCAGGGTGCTTATTCTGTTCTAGGCTCCAGAATACGGCCAAAGGCAAGTAGCGGGCCGGCCCCCTTTCTTTAAGTTCCCATTCCGCCAAGGCGCCGGCGAGTGGACTGCGCATTTCGCTGCGAATTGTCGACACCGCTCCCTGTTTTCCATCTTCCCGTTCCAAGACGAGACTGGCGGTAGACTTGCTGATGACTTTGGCCTGCCACTGGATCGCTGGGATCGTCAACGTGTCTCCGGGAGCAACCCGACTCAGCGCATCGTCGACCGCCTTCCAAAAGATTTCCGCCTCGTAGACGATTCGTGCCATCCGTGCCATCGACTCGGAGTCGACGGTCGATTTGGTGGTGGTTTCTGGTCGATTCAGTTGTGCCTGCGACTTGGCAAATTCACGACGCACGAGGGCCGAACGCATGGATGACAATCGTTGAAGCGTCGTGGAGGATACGCGTGCAGGAAAGTCGGGCCAATTGGCGGGCACCACGATCGATGTTGCAACGGCGAACGTTGTTTGCGGATCGGTAACCGCAACACCGCTTGGCCCATCTGGATTGGACGGGGTTTCGTCCTTCGGAGCAACGGTCGCATCCTGGATTTCGACCGAATTTTCCAAAGTTTCCGCCACGGGCGTTTCTGGAATGGCGCCGTCAGTAACAGCATCCAGAGTCTCAGCTTTTCCCGGACCAATATCTGGCGTCGCCTCGGGTGGTGCCGTACCATCCTCCAAATCGGCGCCTGGACCGCGACTAGGAGCTACCTCCGTCGCAGCTGTCGCCAGCGGGTCGAGAGGGTCAGCATCCCCCCAAGGGGGCGGCGCTTCCTGTGAAAGCGAATCGGTCCACGGCTCGCGTCGGTCCGACCTGTCACTCACAAAAATCGAATACGCCCCTGTGGCGGTTAAAACGACGAGTCCAGCGGACAGCCACGCTCCCCAGCCTTTTTTTCGCCGCGGAACAAATTGCAACGGAGATGGATTTTCTGCTTGTGGGATGGTCCGGTCCTCTGCATAGATGGGGGTATTTGGTTTTACATCTACCCAAGTGTCTCGTACGCCAGTATACGCACCACTACGTGCAATCGGGAACCTTGGTTGGCGGGGGGGTCTCGTTTAACGGCAATACCGTTCAATGAATCATAACCACAGTCCGGCAAAAGGTTTGTGTCAACGGCTTTTGCTTTCGATGTTCGGGGCGGCATTTGTTCCAGCGGGACATCTTTCGACAATCGGTCAACGTCCCCAATTCTGGAGGGGAGTCTTCCATTAGCCCGGAGGGCGACACAAGGCCGTGTTGCCCTCATAGCCGGGGCAGCGTCCGCGTGCCGAACCGCGTCAGAAATGAATTAGTGGCTCGCCAGGACCGTGTCGACGTCGACTTAGGGACTTCAGTTGGCCGGACGCCTTCGGCTTGCCTTAAACGAGATAATGGCCTGGGCTGATAAGGGACGACTCGACATTTTTGCAGTAACATGCGACAATTGGCACAGGGTTGGTGCGCGGGAGCGGAATTGCCATCAGCGACCAGCCACAGGGGCTAAGGCAAAAAGACAAATTGACGCGAAAAAGCGACGAAGCTGTGTGGAACAGACACGGGGCAACCGATCGCCATCTCGTCCTAACCGATTCGGGAGAGCTTAGTATGACTGCGAAGCGACGCAATGCGTTTACGCTGGTGGAATTGCTCGTTGTAATTGCGATTATTGGCCTTTTGGCCGCTTTGGTTGTGCCAGCGGTGGAAGCCGCTCGCGAGGCAGCTCGGCGAGCGACTTGCTTGAATAACATGAAGCAAATCGGCACAGCGATGGTCTCGCACGCCACGAAGAAGGATTATTATCCAGGGCGCACGGAAAAGTTGCTTAACCCAGCTGACCCCAACCTTCCGCTTGCGATCTCCTGGTTCGCCAAAGTCCTCCCGGACCTTGGGCGCAACGACGTTATGGACGCCTACTATAAGATAGCGCGAGGCAATATAGCGCAAGGTGATCCTCCTCCTCCCTACGTGGAAATCGCTGCGTGCCCGACTGAGGCTCAGGCGAACAAGACCGAGCCTTGGCTCAGCTATGCCTGTAACTCAGGCGTCCCAACAACGCACCCTCACCCCGCTTCAGCCCCGGGGAAATTTGACTTAGCGCCGAATGGAGTTTGCCATAATTTACTCTACGGCGACGCAAGAGGAGATAAGGTGAGTATGTCCTACGTGTCGAGCAAAGATGGTGCCAGTAATACCTTGCTCATCACAGAAAACGTCAACGCCTCGAAATGGTTGATTAAACAAAGTAACTACTATCAAGGCCCAAATTTAGCTGAAGATCTGTTAGTCGCATACGATCCTGATCCTAATTCTTCTCTTTCGGCAAGATCCTTGCAGGAACTGGAAATGCGACTGGGGGTCATCTGGGACGTGGCTGAACTAGTCGGAAATGTGAACAGCTTTATTAACACTCGCATCGAAGTCGACGGGTACGTTCAAAATGTCTTAGCAGCGCGCCCCTCCAGCCGCCATCGTGATGGAGTTAACGCGATTTTCTGCGATGGTAGCGGTAGGTTCCTCAGTCGTGAAATGAATTACCGCGTCTATGCTCACATTATGACACCCAATGGAAACGGCACACGTAATCCGAATTTGCCACCGCAGACAACCCCCTTTCCTGGATTTACCACTGTGTTAAGCGAAGGCGATCTCTAGTAGTCGCAGAAGTCAGCGTCCCACCCGTTGGTCGATCCACACCTGTAGCCATCGAATGACATGCCGGCCGACCGTTTCGTCGGCTGTGAAGAACGACACGCTGGCAAGCATACCGTGGGGTGGCGGATTCGTTTCGGGTAACAGCTGCGCGATGGCCACAAATCTTGGAGTTAACAGGTCGTACTCTGCTCCGGATGCGTCGGAAGAACTCTTTTCTGTTCGAGCGCGGGGTTGCACGGGAAGCGGCCCGCCAGCAATCGCTGTTAAGGCGACGTCAGGGACTTGAGCGGTGGCATGTGGTTGCACTTCGGTAAGTCGCGCCCCTAGCGATGCTCCGCTGCGCGTCGCTACCCGGACCTCTTTGCCCACCATGGCACGAAAATGCTCCAAGTCGTCCTGATGTACGGAGATTCTCACCTGTTTTTCGGGCCCGCAAATACGCAGCACCTCGGTACCCGATTTCACAAACGTTCCCAGTCGCTCGTCAAGGAGCGGAGCCAGGACCCGTCCATCTTGGGGCGCCCGGACTACCAGTTCCTGGAGTTCGTTTTGACGCTCGTTCAGCCTTTTTTGCAGGGCTTCCTGAAAACGCCGTTGGCTCTGTTCCGCAGCATGGTCAGCCTGTTCCAAAAAATCACTACGTCGTGATCCAACTTGTTGGATTTGAAGGCGCAGATCGCCCACTTCCTGCTCCAGTTCTCGATTTTCAAGCTTAAACAACACCTGTCCCGCCAAAACCGCTTGATCATTTTCGACCAACACCTCCCGTACGAAGCCCGGCGTGCGAGTCCGGACAACCACGTCCTGATGACCTTCAATCAGTGCGGGAGCGGATACCCCTGCGGGCCAAGGCAACCACGCGTAGACGACCCAGGCGACCGAGACGGCCACCGCAACACTGGCCACTAAACGCACCGGCGACGGGATCTTTTCTTTCCCTTCCCACACCAGCAGGCTCCATCGTATGAACGGTACCCCCAACCACAATGCTGTCGTCCCGATCGCCAACAGGACTCCAGCCCCCCAAAATAGCCGTTGCGCCGCAATGATGATGCCCAGCATCATGGCAATTCGCCACCACCACGCAATGAGACTGTAGAGCTTAATTCCAACCGCTTTTCTGGGTGGCATCGAGGGTGGAGACACCCGCGCACCAAGCAGGTACTTGCGAAACAAATATCCAGAGTATCGCTGTGCCAGCACACTAAGATTGGGTACCTCCCACCAATCTGAAAGCACAAAATATCCGTCAAACCGCATGAACGGATTAGCATTGAATATCAGCGTACTGATTCCGGCTGCCACCATGATCTGGTAACACACATGTGCCGCCGTCCCAACGTCCAAGTAGCTCCAGATGCATGCGGCCACGGCGGCTACAAATCCTTCCGCATACATTCCCGCCAACGAGACAACAATCCGCTGCCATTTGTCGGGCAAACGCCAAGCGGCTGTAGCATCCACGTAGGCCATGGGACTAAACATTACCCACATCACACCACATTCACGAACGGGTACACCAAATCTTTTACAGGCCAACCCATGCGATGTCTCGTGAATCACCTTCAATACGACCCAAACGGTAAGCAACAAGAGCCAATTCTGTGGCGCGAGAATCCCCACGGAGTCGCGCGAGAGTCGTTCCTGCTGGAGACTCACCCGAACGAGCGCAGCTAAAACGACGCATAGCCACACGGCAAAACACGGCCACGTAAAAATTCCGCGACCAAGTGGATCCATGCGTGTCAACCAATCGTCCGGGTTTCCGAGTCGGGTCTTCACAAAAAGTGGATTCCAACCCAGCCACCGCCGACCCAGCCATTGTTGACGACACTTCCATTGTTGCCCCGCCGAACGAGAGGCACGCGATTCTGCCAACTCCTGCTCGACGAACCATCGGCCAATCCCAAACGCTTCTTGCTCATTTAGGGCCTCGCTACCATATTCCGACGCCAACTCAGCCACAATTTGCCGAATCGTGCGTTGTCCGTCGAGTTTCACGAAGAAACTGTACTCAACAGCGCCCAACCGAAAATACTTGCCGCGTAGGGTGTCCTCCAACACAAAACAAGCTTCGGACTGGTTGGTCGTCTGGGGATACGCCAGGACGTGGGGGCGTCTCGTGAGCTGAACCTGTCCCAAACCCAGTACGCGATGATCGCCTTGGCCAACCGTGCTGTTTTCGGCCATGTTAAGCTCCCCACATGGTTGTTACTTGCAACCAAGGACGTCGAAGTACATTCCACAGCCACGGCCTCCAGGGGCCCAGGACCCGCGCGCGACCGGACATGCCTGGTCGCAAATCGCCCGTTGCGTTGGACAATTCCATTTCAGCCCGGAACGTATTTTGACCTTCATGTACCTGTGCCGCTGGATCGACGTGCGTCAATGAAGTGCTGCGGTATGTCAAATTACCGGTCTTCAAATAGACTTCCACCCGACACCCTGGCGTAACGAACGCAATATCTTCATCGGAAACAAACACGTCTGCTTTAAGCCGTTCCAATGGACCAACTTCGAACAGTGTGTCACCACGGCTCAACGGAGCCCCAGTAGCGTCCTGTAGTTCACCCTGCAAGACAACGCCTTCGATCGGACTGCGCACCGACAATTCGTTCAACTGTTTTTCCAGCAGATCGATCTGCAACTGGAGTCGTTCCATTTGTGCCTGAGCCTGTTGGGCTTCCGCGGTCTCTTGGGCCGCCATGGCAACGTCGCGCTTCTTTGCTTCGGCGTTATACTCAGCGTAGCGTTGGGAGCATTCGATTTCCATTTCACGGCCGTCGAGCACAGCCAGAGTTTGGCCCGCGTCTACAATGTCCCCAGGCCGAACCAGACATTCCTGCAATCGTGTGTCGAAAGGCGCGGCAACGAAACGGCGCACAACGGTCCGCAACGTGACGTCGCACGGTACCGCATACGGGCGTGGTACATGCATCACGGCCAGTAAAACCGTCGCCGCAACGGTCCCCCAACGCTTTCGCGTGGAGCCCCAGACCTGGTGTGTGAGCCGTCGAAGCACTCGATGCCGCAATGGGGATTGGCGTTCTCGCACGATATCCAGCATGTTAGCCATGTCGTTGGCTACCGCCTGACAAGCATTCGCCGTGCGAACATCAAATGGAATGCCATCGCCTCCCCATAACACAACAACCCCTTGAATTATATCGCGAGGACGTGCCTGCCCCACTTCCTGGCGACGTGAATTCACCTTCGTGAAACCGTTCACAGGTGTTGCGTGACAACTAACAACAAGGGGAACGCTCACTATCCAGTCAGCACTCGATAGTTTGGCTAACCGTTCATGCGCAACGCTTAAACATGCTTCGCTCCCAGTTCCGTTCGCTCGCCATACGACCGCCTGCCTAGCTCGTAGCGTTTCGTGACAAACACTGCGAAGTGCCTGTTGGATTTGCGACTGCTCGTCGATACCTACGACTCCGGCCACGCTAATATTCCACTGAGATGTAGGTGACATACTCGAAACAGCGACCGCAGAATGCGAGGCAGGCAACCATTCAAGTAAGTCAGTTGCAAGTCGTACCGATGCTTCCTGTACTGACGGCGACTGCGCAATACGTGGCAACAGTTCAGCAATCGCGAAGGCACTCGCCGCATCGATTTCTGCATCGTGACTCGCCGAGCGGTAAGCATCAATTCGAATCAGGGAGGTCACCGTATGCAAGAGTGGACCAACCATTGGATCGGAGGCCGCATCGCGATTGAGTACCAACGCCACCACTTCCAAGGACGTATCGTTTCGACGAAATGATGTGACCGCCAGTTTCCACTGGGGCGCGGTAATTAGGTCAAGGCATTGTAGTGCTTCGTGACGACACGCGTTTTCGGCATGACACGCAATTTCTCCGCTCAGTCTTTCGGAATCGATAAAATCGCGGCGTCGAACCTGACGCTGCAGGGTCAAAGGACCTTCCGCCGTGCGGCGATAATACGCGATACTATGCCCGTGGCAAAGCTCGAGCGCCATCTGCAATACCGCAGCCAGAGCCGCTTCGCCACGTTCAGCTTGAAACTTAGCGTAGAGGCGTCTTTGCAACTGCTCCATTGCACTAGCAAAGGCCGTAAGATTTCCGTTGGCAGCGAATTTTACTGCGCTATGCGACAAATACACTGCCTCTGGAACATGAGGTTGCATTCCATCGACGCCACCGGTGAAAATTGCAGACGTAGTGCCTTTCATGATACTTCTTTCGTCATGCGATCCAACATTTCGTCTAATGAGCGGTCTTGCCGCAGCAAGTCATTGCGCAATTGAAATTGTCGTTGTGCGCAGGAGTCCTGAAGGCGGCGAATCGCCTGGCCGAATGATTTTTCTACCTCGCCAGTTGCTCCCGCGGCACGAACAACTTGACGGCACAACCAGGGCGAATGTTCCGTAAACAGTGAGTCTTCCGCTGCCGCAAAGAATTGACATGAGCCAGGATCGCCCTGACGCGCCGCGCGCCCCATCAATTGCCGATCAATGCGATATAAGTCGTGGCACTCTTCGCCGATCACGTGGAGCCCACATTCTTGGGGACGCCCGGGCCCGAGACGTATATCTGTACCGCGACCGGCCATGTTCGTAGCCACTGTAATGGCTCCCACATTTCCCGCTTTAGCCACCACTTCCGCTTCGTCACAATCTTGTTTGCCATTCAAGAGTACGTGGGGAATTCGATGCGAATCGAGCAACGCGGCGAGCACTTCGCTATTTTCGATATTGCGAGTTCCAATCAGAACGGGCTGCCCCGTAGCGTGTCGCTGCAGGACGTCTTGGATGATCGCCTTCCATTTACTCTCCTGCGTGGCAAAGACACGGATCGGGTGCACTTGGCGCCGACAAGGGCGTCGCAACGGAATTTGCGCAATCTGAAGTCCATAGATGGTCCGAAACTCGCGGCCACTCCCCTGAGTCGTTCCGGTCATTCCAGAGATCTGCTGGTACAGGCGATAGAACCGCTGCCGCGAGATTTGAGCAACCGAAGGTTGCTCGCGCGTAATCGGTAGACCTTCTTGAGCTTGGACAGCTTGATGGAGCCCATCTCGCCAGGACCGATCAGAAAAAACACGCCCCGTATTGGCATCCACGATTTGCACTTTGGAGTTGGCAACTACATAGTCGACGTCTTTGCGAAAAATGCAGCGCGCGTGCAGGGCCTGTTCGACGTAAACGTGCCAGGCCCGCAGCAAGCTCATCGCGCGATGCTCTCGCCAATAGCTTTGGCTCTTGTCCCAACCGAGCTGCGTCAGCCGCACCGAACGACGGGCGGTTTCGACGCGATAATCAACAGAATGGGCCAATTGGTTCGCAAGTTGGTGTGCGCTATGGTAAGCGACCGCTTCCAGCGGTTCGGCGAGTTCTGCAGCTCCTCCGCTAATCACCAACGGTACATACGCTTCATCTAACAAAACGCTGTCGACTTCGTCGATCATGGCGAAGTCGCGACGATACTGCACGTCACCCGTAGATTTCCCAAGCTGCCGGGATAAATCCGCACGCAGTCGTTCGCCAAGACGTGGGATCGGCACGTTGAGCCGTGCAATCTGATCGCGCAAGTAGTCAAATCCAAATTCGTAACCGGGGCCATAGGTAACGTCGCAGCGATAGGCAATTCGCTTTTCTTCCGTCTGCGAGTTGGGTGCGAGCAGTCCGACACGCAGTTTCAGTAGGTCAAATACCGGTTTTACCTGCCTAAAATCGCGGTCGGCCAAATAGTCGTTGACCGTCGCAACGTGCACGGAGTCCCCTGCCACCGTTCGTGCATAGGCCGGCGCGACGGCGGAGATCGTCTTTCCTTCGCCGGTTTGCATTTCGGCGACGTTTCCTCGGACCAACGCCAAACCGGCCATCAATTGCACGTCATACATTTCGATGCCGTGGACTCGTCGCACCGCCTCCCAAGCGGCAGCGAACGCAGCACAGAGGAAGTCGTCCGATTGCCGACTTTCCGCCGACGCCTTCTCCCGCAGACATTCCGTAAAGTCACCGAGCGACTGGTCGGACAGACGACGCAACCCACCGGCGGCACGGCGGATGGCCACTACCATACGTGCAGGATCGGTGCCTGCCGTCGTAAACGGCCGATCTTCCTGGAGCTGGGATGAATGTTCGGCGACAGCAAACGACATTCGGTGGTAACCTAATAAGATGACAGACTTGCAAGTAATGCAAGTGTAGGTTGCCGAGATGCCACATGGCGGCACTTGTATTTGTTATAAATGATGTAATTGTTACCGCGTGTCCAATCCCCATGAGACCAAATCTCCATGGATAAAAGGCTCTTCCGATGAATCCGTGGGTAAAACGGGTCAAATCGATTGCGTTCGTGCTACGTAGGTAAG
>JAQCHP010000190.1 GCA_027619595.1 Planctomycetota bacterium | reverse complement strand
AGAATTTCGCTTTTCTCACTTTACCAATCTGGCTCAGGCCCGATCTCTTCGTACGCAAAATAAATCAGCTACGGCGTTGCCCTCCGGGCGATTGGAATTGAGTGTCCGCATTCGATCAGACGCTATTCGATCGGAGGCGGTGGCAGCTGGAGTTCGCCTCGCTCGTGACGTACTACCGTTACGTATTGCCGCAGCAGCGCGTAGGCAGTTTGAAAGTCGGGCCGACTGGAAAGTTGTTGGTAGCGAACGTCGCGGCGTATTGTGTCAAAACGTTGTAGACTCTTCTCCAGAGCCATCGGGTCAGGTGCTTCACTGGCTTCGAATGTGGCAGGCATGGCGAGATAGGACCGCCAGGTGGGATCGAGGATCGCGTTGAGTTTGGCCAAGCTGTTGACGAGCTGACCGCGCAGGATGGTTGCGTCTTGCTGTGACGACTTCGATTCGGGCGCCAGTGTCTCCGATGCAGCATCTGCGGCGGCCGCGGGGAACCTGTCGTCCGTTGTTGAAAAACCTGTTTCGGGTGGCGAAAGGTCAGAATCGTCGCGTGGGCGCGAGTCCTGTTGCGCGGCATGGAGCGGTTCGGTTTCGGCAAACCGGGCAACTTGTTGGATCAGGTTGGCGGCAGCTGGCGGTACTGTTGCCGGTTGACCCGGCCGCGGGCTCGTGTAGTACGCGGCGTTCGCGAGTTGATCGACCGATAGGACCGTTCCGTCCAGAGAGACCCCAGCGAAAAGACCACGACTTCTGGAGTAGGAGAGGATTTCGGCGGCGAGCCGGGCGTCGGTGGCGGCGGACGCGTTGCGGCCCACTGGGCCCGCAGCGACGGCCGCGTCAGCGCCCAAAGTGAACTTGCCTGAAATGATCCCTTCGACACTTTCTGGAGTCCGAAACACCAATACCACGTCGGTCGACTGGACGCCAACTTGCCAACCAATATTTCCACCGGTGAGTGATATAAAGAGTGGTGCGCGCCATTGATCATTGTCGTCTCGAATCAGCAACACGCCATTTCCATGCCGCGCACCGATGACAAAACTCCCTTTCAGGACCTTCGGCACAATCGCGATTCCATAGGCGTCGGCCAGCAGTGACTCGGGGATTTCTCGCAAGGGGATCGCCATGACCTCGCTTAATACTTGGGAGCTTTCGCGTAGGATCAATTCTTCTCGCAATTGACCATAGATCAAATTGTTAGCGCCCCATCCCACGACGGCGCACACGGCGATCCAAATTCGAACAACGTGGCAGGAATTCAAGATAAAGTTCATGGCGAGTATCACTCGATTTGTCATTCTGGGTGCCGACATCTGCGAACGCGCTGACGTCGATCGCCCTATCGTACGAGTGGGCCATCCGGGAATCAAATAGCAATCGTTCCACCATTCCGTGCTGTCGTTGCTAGCACTGTCAGGACAGTAACCGTAGCTTTGGATCGGTCCAACTAAGAGCCCGACGGATACTGGGGGTTCAGGGTTTTGCATGTGGCCGAAATGATGCGCAGGATGGCCAAGTTGCGATACCAATTTTGGTCAGCCGGAATGACGTGCCAGGGTGCATGATCGGTCGAGCACTTCTCCAGCATTTCATCGTAAGCGGCTCTGTATTCGTCCCATTTCTTGCTTTTGGCGAGATCATCGGCGGAGAATTTCCATTGCTTGGCGGGGTCTTTCTGGCGTTCTTGGAAGCGTTTTTGCTGTTCCTTCTGGGAGATATGCAAATAGAACTTCAAGATCGTGGTGCCGGTCGAGGTGAGGAGTTTCTCAAAATCGTTGATCAGGTCGAATCTTGGCCGCCAGACCGATTCGGGCACAATTTTGTCGACGCGTACCACCAGTACATCTTCGAAGTGGGATCGGTTAAAGACCCCGATCATTCCCTTAGGCGGGACGGCTCGGTGGATACGCCAGAGAAAATCTCGCGAAAGTTCGTCGGCAGACGGAGTCTTAAACGAAGTTACCGTAATTCCTTGCGGATTGGTGCCGCGAAAAATGTCACGAATCGTCCCGTCTTTGCCACCTGCATCCATCGCCTGCAGGACAATGAGGAGCTTTCGTTTTCCTTCGGCGTAGAAGCGGGGTTGCCATTCGATAAATTCATCCCGTAGCCGTTTGAATTCCGCTTCCGCGTCCGCCTTGGCCAGTTCTCGTTCCTTTCCATCGGTGTCGATCCGTGCTAATTTGACGATCGATCCAGGTTCAATGCGGTGTTCGTTTGTGTTTGGCATAGATTTCTCTTGGTCAGTCATCGCACGCAGTCGATCCACCGTGCTGATGGGTGCGGTGTTAGCGGTAAAGGGTCATTTGCGGTCACGGGATGTGGAATGGCCATCGGTCGGATGGCGCCCTGCATGCTAACATATTAGGATTTGTTGGTCTTCCAGGGCGTGAAAACAAGGATTTAGCACACATGACGCGCGAACCGGTGATCGAGGCGGTTGTTCCTTCGTTGGACGATCCGGACCGTGAACTCCGCCCGCAACGGCTCAATGATGTTGTTGGCCAGCGCGATGTTCTGGAGCGGTTACATATTGCCGTGGACGCCGCTTTAAAGCGGAACGATGTGCTGGGGCACGTTTTGTTCGACGGTCCGCCTGGACTGGGCAAGACCACGTTAGCAACCTGTATTCCGCGGGAAATGAACGTTGCGATCCAGTACACGACAGGGGCTGCGATTACGGCTCCCAAGGATCTAGTGCCCTATCTTACCAACGCGGAAGAGCGATCGGTGTTGTTTATTGACGAGATTCATCGGCTGCCGAGCGCGGTCGAGGAGTACCTCTACACAGCGATGGAAGATTTTCGGATCGATATTGTACACGGGGACGGCACGAATGCGCGGACGATTAATCTGTGGCTCAAGCCATTCACGTTAATTGGTGCGACGACGCGCGCGGGGATGCTGTCGGCCCCGTTGCGGGATCGATTTCATGTGCGGGAGACTTTGGAATTTTATTCGGACGAAGAACTTACCCAGATCGTTCGCCGCAGTGCCAGCAAATTGCAGTCGCCGATTGATGAGGCTTCCGCTGTCCTGATTGCTCAACGAAGTCGAGGAACTCCGCGGGTGGCCAATAACCGGTTGCGCTGGGTGAGAGACTTTGCGACGAGTCGAGCGAATGGCGCAATCGACCTTGGTTTGACCGAAGCGGCTTTGGCGATGGCGGGTATCGATTGCTTAGGATTGGGACGCCAGGAACGGAAGTACATGGAAACTCTCATTCGCGTCTTTCAGGGTGGCCCCGCCGGCCTTGAGGCGATTGCTCACACCATGAACGCTTCCCCGGATACACTCGAAGACGAAGTGGAACCGTATCTGTTGCGTAGTGGCTTGGTTGTCCGAAGCCCCCGTGGGCGGATGGTCACTTCCAACGGCTTCCAGCACATGCAAATCCCCCCGCCGGCTCAGGCAAACCCTGGTCAGAGCCATCTTTTTGATTGAGTTGGCATTACCCTTGCTGGCGAACAGATAAAAATTTATGATAGCCCCTTCGCGCGATGGCGGGGTATGCATGAATAGTTTGAATCTGTTGGCTCATCTCTGGCTTTTGGCCGAAGGGGCGGAAGTTCCGGGCAAGCCCGTAAATCCACTGGATGGCATGCTTTTGCCGCTGGCAGCGACTGCCGTCGCCTTCTATTTCCTGCTCATCATGCCGGAAAGACGGAAGCAAGCGGAACAAAAAAAGCAGCTCAATTTACTCAAGAAAAACGATCGTGTGGTCACGTTAGGTGGGATAATTGGCACGATTACGAATATTTCGCCAGGTTCAGACGACGTAACTTTGCGAATCGACGAAAACAATAATACCCGGGTTCGTGTGCTTCGGTCTGCCATTACGCGCGTTTTAGCGGCCTCCAGTGATGGCGATTCGAGCGACAGCAAGTAAATTGATTCCGAAAACAGAAACAAGTGCGGAAAACCATCCAGCTGGGTGATGGGATGGGATTCAAGAACACGGAATACAAGAACATAAGTTTGTCAGACGTGGTCTGACCGCAAAAAAACGGTAAAAAACAAAACAAGGCGAGGTAACTTGCGCATGCATTGGTTTCAGGTTCTGCTAATTATCTTGGGCGTCACAGCGCTGCCATACTACCTGGGCCGGATCATCGCAAAGTCCATGCGACTGACTGACGATCTAGGGTCGCGTCTGGGAATTGTGCTGGCGTCCATTGCGCTCGGGGCCTGTATGCTTATTTCCGGTTGGCCACCGAAACGCGGAATTGACTTACAAGGGGGAGTCATCCTGGTCTATGAGGTCGATGCCGAAAAGACTGCTTCGTCGAAACCGTCCGTCGGCGACCCAGTCGACACTGCGGAGCGGCCAGTAGACTCGTCCACGCCACCCACGAAGACGGCGACCGGTGGCGAGACCCAAGAAAAAATTGCCGCTGATTTTCAGATGGCGGATCTCGCGAATTCCCTCCTCATGCGCTTAAATCAAGGTGGGGTCTCCGACTTGGTGGTACGACCGTATGGCAGCCAACAAGTCGAAGTTGTCGTGCCCAATGTGAGTGAGGCCGACATTAACGCCTTAAAGAAGCGGATTACCGCGGTGGGCTACTTGGAATTTCGTATTGTGGCCAATTCCGTTCAGCACGCACAGCTATTAGCACTGGCCGATCAGCCGAATCAGTTGGGCCGGTCTGTGGTCAAGGACGGAAGTCGCGTTCTTGGTGAGTGGATTCCCATCGATCAAGCAGAAGATGGAACGTTGCGGTTCCAAGCCGATCCACGAAGCAACAAGGTTCGCACCAATGCCAAAGGAGAGCAAGAAATCCTGATGTGGATTGATCCATACAGTGTTCAGGGGAAACATTTGCATGGTGTCCACAGCGGATTCGACCCAAAAGATGGTTCGCCCAATGTGTCGTTTACCATGAGTGGGCGCGGTGCGAATTTGTTTGGGAGACTTACTGGGGATAATCTGCCAAAAAACGAGATTAACCACCATTCTCTGTTGGGAATTGTTCTCGACAGGAGGCTTATCTCCGCGCCACGCATTCAATCGCGGATTAGCGAGCAGGGAGAAATTTCCGGTAATTTTACGGAGGCCGAGGTGAAAGATCTGGCGGCCGTCTTGAATTCGGGACGCCTGCCCGCCGTGCTCAAGCCGAATCCTATTAGTGAAATGAAGGTGAGCCCTTTGCTGGGGGTCGATACGATCAAGAAAGGGCAGGTCGCCATTGTTGCTTCTTTGGTATCTGTCCTGATCTTTATGATGATCTATTATCAGTTTGCCGGCCTTGTCGCAGGCATTGCACTACTGATCAACCTGCTGCTCGTTTTTTCCATTGTGACCATCATCAAGGCGTCCATTACCATGCCGGGTTTGGCAGGGATTGTCTTGACGGTAGGTATGAGCATTGACTCGAGTGTTTTGATCTTTGAGCGTATTCGCGAAGAACTAGCGCGAGGGTGCGCGTTGAGGATGGCCATTCGTAACGGTTTTAGTCGTGCCACCGCCACGATCGTCGACTCGAATCTCACCACATTGATAACCGCATTTGTTCTCTACGCTATCGGCACCGATATGGTAAAGGGATTCGCCGTTATTCTAATTCTCGGTATCTTGACCTCGATGTTCACCGCCATTTTCTGTGCTCGATTGGTATTCGACCTGGCCGAACGAATGCGTTGGATTTCCACGCTTCGCATGTTTCAGTTGTTGGTCTCGCCGAATCTGCCGGTCATGAATTTTAGCAGCCGTTGCATGGTCGGGTCAGCGATTCTGATGGTGGCCAGTGTTGTAGCCCTTGGTTACCGTGGTAAACAAGCCTTCGACACTGATTTTAATGGCGGAACGCGAGTTCAGGTCGCTTTCAAAGAGAGTATTCCCGTCGAACAGGTGAAGCAAAGAGTCGCCAAGATGGCTGATAGTTATGCTGTGTTTCAAGTAAATTCTGCCGAGAAAACAAAGGATACGGAGTATATTATTGATACTTCATTGCAGGACCTGGACCAGCTCAAGGGCCTAATCGCGACGGCATTTGTCGGACCCAATCAGGTAACACAACTCGTCTGTCATGTGATGGACTTCGAGCCAGCACAGGAAGTTAATACACGACCTGCGGACGGAGATGCTCCGAAGAAACCAACGGAAGGGCAGGGGTCGCAGGTGACGGTCGATGGGGCGTTCCAGTACGTTCGACGAGCAGATTTGCCACCCGATACGATGCTCGCCCAGGCCGACACGAACGCCGATGCTTCGACGGAGACTTCGGCCCCATCGACGGTAACCACCGATTCGGTCGTAAGTACTCCATCCACCGAAGAGGCGGCGGCTCCTGCGCAACCGGCGCCATCGACGGCAACCACCGATTCGGTGGTAAATACCCCATTCACCGAAGAGGCCGTGGTTACAGAGCAAGCGGTGGAAGCGACGACGCCCCCCTTTCATTCGTCGTCCAAGTTGTCATTCGACGAACCAATTTCCCGAGAATCGATTGAACCTAAGTTGCGTGAACTGGCGCAGTCGATGGAGATTGCCGACCTGGAATTTGAATTGACGGCGGTCGGCAGTGCTTCTGGGGACGGGGAGTCAGCAAAGGTTTGGCAATTGCAATCAACGGCTTCCAGTCAGCAACTGACCCAGCTTCTGGAGAAATACCGATCGTCCGTGATGGAGGAACCAGTGTGGTATGGGAGCAGCATGATCGGCAGTCGTGTAGCTGGGGACATGAAGAATAAGGCGTTGATGGCGTTTCTCGTGAGCTGCATCGGCATCACGGGCTATGTTTGGGTACGGTTCCATCGGATCGTGTACGGTTTGGCCGCCGTAGCCGCGTTGGTTCACGATGTGGTCATTACCGTAGGTGCGGTGGCAGCCAGCGTTTGGTTGGCTCAATGGTTCGGTTTTCTTCAAGTCGTGGAATTCAAGATAAGTCTGCCCATTGTTGCTGCCGTCCTCACGGTAATGGGCTATTCCATTAACGATACAATTGTTGTTTTTGACCGCATCCGTGAGGTGAAAGGACGCAGTCCTCTACTGACCGAGCCAATGTTGAATGGAAGTATCAATGAAACTCTGAGCCGCACAGCGGTGACGTCATTCACGACGTTGTTGTCGGTCGTTTTTCTGTATTTCCTGGGTGGCGAAGGGGTGCATGGATTTGCCTTTGCCCTGTTGGTCGGAATTGTTGTGGGAACGTATAGCTCTATCTTCATCGCCTCTCCGCTGTTGCTCTGGTTGAGCAAGTTCCGATATTTCCAGTAGAGCGTCGTCTTTCGCTAATCCCTGGATGACTTACGATCCTCAGAATGTTGAGGATCGTTAGGATTGGTATTTTGACGGCGGCTTTGGCGTCTGTTTATGGTGACGGCCGATACCGTCATGAGGTAGCTGTGTTGATAACGCGTGCGCTCGTGTTGTTAACGCGTGCGCTCGTTTTTTCATGCGTGCGCTTGCGACCGGTCGCTGAGGGGAGGAGACGCCTCAGTTTGCCGCCACGGACGGTGCCTCACGTTCGTTTGCGGAGTAACTTATGCCGAGACAACAGACTTTGACGGCCGTTGCTGCGGTTGTGGTCTTTGGGTTATGTGGTGCGCTGCCGTTCTATCGGAGTGGCGGGCCTGGGCATAGTGTCGCTCACCAAGATCTCCAGGTCATGGTCCCAGCCGGAACGAGTTTAAGCTCTTCGGAAACTCAGCCGGCATTACGCGTGGCGCCTGATAGGTCAAGTGTTCCGTCGGAGCCGGGACCCGTGGTGCTTGTCGATCGCGCTGCAATCCGTGCCGACGATCGACGAGGGACAGCGCCCGTCAATTCTTCGGTGCGGACAGGCGTCCGAGGTCCGCAAAGCCATGCTT
>JAQCHP010000029.1 GCA_027619595.1 Planctomycetota bacterium | reverse complement strand
TTTTCGATCGATTCGACGGGGCCTCCCTCCGCCAATAACACCAAAGCTTCGTTCATGTAGGGGAACAACAGTCGATTGACTAGGAACCCGGGACCATCCTGAATCACGACGGGGTACTTTCCTAGCTTTTTGACGTGTGCCACAGCCGTCGCGATCGTGGCATCCGAAGTACGAGGTCCGCGAATCACCTCAACTAATTTCATACTGCGGACCGGGTTGAAAAAATGGATCCCGCAAAATCGCTCGGGATACTGTAGCGTCTGAGACAGAACGGTGATCGGAATGGTTGATGTATTGGAAGCGAGGATTGCATCCTGGCGAACCAGCGACTCCAATTTCTGGAAGACCTGTTGTTTGACTTGAGGGTTTTCCACAACGGCTTCAATCACAAGATCGCAAGACGACAGCTCGGCTAGGTCGCTAGCCGACCGTAACCGAGGCGCAAACTCAAGCATTCGCCCGGCATTCGCCGATTTGGTGCGACGGTCAAAGGAAACCTCCTCCAACACGTTGCGGGCACCGCGGGCCAAATAGTCCGATGATGCGTCGGTCATGACGACAGAGAATTCTCGCTTGAGATTCGCGGCCGCGATTCCTGCGCCCATAATTCCGGCGCCGATCACCCCAACCGTCTGAAGGTTCGTCGGTCGGCTCGATGCGACGGCGACACCCTGATCTTTCTTGTTACGATCGGTGATAAAAAAGACATTCAGCAGCGATCGATTGACCTCCGACCCAAACAGTTTGCCTACCCCTGCGGCTTCCAGTTGGCAGGCTGCGTCGGCGTCTAGACTGGCCGATTCGAGCATCGTTTCCAGCGCCGCGGACGGTGCTGGATATTGACCCTGCGTCTGTTGTTGAATTACCGCCGACGCCGTTGCACCTAGGAACGCGAGTTCCGTGTCCCCGATTTGGATGGGACCCTGCCAACGCTGGCGATCGCGACGAAAGCCTCCATTGGCAAATTCAAGTTGAACCAGGCGGATGGCCGCCGAAAGCATGTGGTCCGGTTCGGCCACCATGCTCACCAATCCCATTCTTAACGCGTCTTCGGCGGTAACCGATTCCCCACTTGTGATCATCTCCACTGCGTTGCCAAGTCCGATGATGCGAGGCAGTCGCACGGTCCCGCCCCATCCCGGAAAGATTCCTAGTTTGACTTCCGGCAGGCCAATCTCCGTCTTCGGGTGGCTGGAAGCGATGCGTCGGTCGCACCAGCATGCCAATTCAGTCCCACCTCCGACACAAATACCGTCGATGCATGCAACACTCACATAGGGCCCGCGCGACAACCGAGAAAAAAGCTGTTGACCACGATGGCACATCTCTACCGTCTTGGCGGGCGGACCCTCCAAGGCGGTCATGAACTCGCGCAGATCGGCCCCGGCAATGAACATCCCCGGTTTGCCAGAACGTATTACGAGGCCCTGGAGATCAACGCGGCCTTCCAGCTCATCGAGATAATGCGAGATTTCCTCTAGCACTGATTGCGATAAGATATTGGCGCTCGTGCCAACAGCGTCCAAGGTCAAGACCGCGGTATGGACGTCAGGAAACGTCAAGTTTACGGTTGGATTCCCACCCATGCCTGGTTCCTCATTCTTGCCTTACAACGTTGAACTGCGGACGCTGTTCCAATCCACTCTATTCCGATCCTCTTTGTCATCCTCTATCGAAAGGGTACCCTGTAGATAGTAACGTGTTGGCAGACGATTCAAGATGGAGATAATTTTCAGGCCCTACTGCGAACACGATCGGTCAAACCTCACTAACCGAAAAAAAGAATTAAAGGCTGCAGGAATCCACTGGGGCCTGATTTTGAGGGATCGACGTAGGCAAGCATCCAAGCCCGAGCCGCTTTGCCGTTATTAGAATCCCTTCTTACCGAGGAATAGGTCACTGCACGTTATGATTCGATCGGTACAGCTAACTTGGGCTTGCGCATTGCTATTGATCGCCCTGGTGTCGGGCTGCCGTGATTCGCCAACGCCGATTCCCGCCGCCCCCAACAAAGTGGACCGCGGCCACAACGACAACAGCATTATTGTACGGCTGGTGATCGATTATGGGGACGGCGTTCAGAAGCATTTTGTCGGTTTGCCGTATTTTGAGGGGATGACCGTCCACGACTTGCTTCTGGCGGCAAGTCAGCACGGGCGGGGCATTCGGTTTCAAACGCGCGGCGAGGAGAGCACCGCTTTCCTGGTGGAAATCGATGGTGTCGTCAACAGCGGAAGTGATGGTCTCAATTGGGTATATCGCGTGAATGACAAGGTTGCCGACCAGGGATTTGCGACTTATGTGCTTTCAGCGGGCGACACCGTCTTGTGGAAATTCGACTCCTACCAGTAGAATTTTGCCGGTGAGGCTTGGTGCATTGGTGCGCCGCCTTGTGAGCGGCCCTACAACGGTGAATCCATGAAATCGGCACTTATCATTTTGTTTTTAGTCGTCTTGGGTGTAGCGGCCCGTTTGGCATTCGTCGCTATCCCTAACTTTGCGCCGGTGGCGTCGCTCGCGTTATTTGCTGGTTACGTACTCTCCGACCAGAAATGGGCACTCGCGGTACCGTTTTGCGTCATGGCGATCACCGATCAATTCTTGGGTGGGTATCAAGGGCTCCTGATGGCCACCGTCTACATCGCTTTGGCGGCGCCGGTGTTTTGGGGTAAATGGGCAAGTACTCGCTGGTCGATTCAGGGTTCGTCGCCGGTGAAAACGATTGGAAATGTCGTGCGACTGGTAAGTTGCGTAAGTGCGTCTTCGGTTGTGTTTTTTGTCTCGACCAATTTTGTGACTTGGTGCGTAACTCCTTGGTATGAGAAGACATTACCAGGATTTTGGCTGTGTTTCGCCCGCGGCCTGGAGTTTTTTCGCTATACGCTGGCGGGTGACATTGTATTTGCATTCGCCCTGTTCGGAACCTACGCCACGGTGATGATTGCGGTTGCCGCGGTCGCTCCAACAACTCCTCAGGTGCGGGAGGCCCGGTAGCCCCGCCCAGTAGCCCCGTGGACGACTGGAGCCCCGTGGACGACTGGAGCCCCGTGGACGACTGGAGCCCCGGGGACGAGTGGGCGCTTTTCCCGAGTGCGTGGCGTCATAGCGTTTGGGCGTCGAAGACCTGATTTTCTTGGGTTACAATTGATTGCGTCAGGTCTTCTCGCTTATACTCTGGCAGGTATTTTCGATTGTTTTCCTATGTTCAAGGCCCATGACCGTCCCTTCCCACGACACTGCCGGGTCCGCTGAACTGCCGTTGTATGTCGGGGTGGACGTTGGTGGCACGAGCATCAAGATTGGCTTGGTGGATTCTCGTGGCCAGACTCAGGGGAAACGGTCCATCGATACCCAGGAGGAGCGTGGGCCTGAGTCGGCGATGGCACAGGCGGCTTTGGTAGCCCAGGAGATCGTGTCGGCAGCGGGCCATACTTGGTCGGCGGTCCGGGCAATCGGATTAGCTGCTCCGGGTTCCATGGACATTCCTGGCGGCTTGCTGCTCCAACCGCATAATCTGCCGCATTGGTGGGATTTTCCCCTGCGGGATGAACTGGCACACTGCAGCGGAAAGCCGGTTGCGTTCGAAAACGACGCCAACGCGGCTGCCTTCGGCGAGTTTTGGGTGGGGACTGGTGAAAAATTTTCCAGCCTTGTGATGTTTACCTTGGGGACCGGATTGGGGTGCGGGATTATTGTGAACGAGTTGCTCGTGGACGGTGAGCACAGTCACGGAGCTGAATGCGGGCATATCATCATCGACTACAATGAATCGGCGCGACGGTGCGGTTGTGGGCAACTTGGTCATTTGGAAGCGTATGTATCTGCCAAAGCCGTCGTGGAACGAACCCGAGAGGCATTGCAAGCAGGGGCAGCGAGCCCCCTTCGATTGGCGATCGAACGGGGTGAGACGCTGACACCCCGAATGGTGGCGGAGTACGCTGCTCAAGGGGACCCCTTATCGCAGCAAATTGTGCTGGAAACAGGACGGTATTTGGGTGTTGGCGTCGTCAACCTTTTACACACCATCGACCCCGCCGTGGTCGTACTGGGAGGGGCGATGACGTTTGGCGGAGCCGCGAGTGCGCTCGGCAATCAATTCCTGCAACGCGTGCGGGAAGAAGTTCGCGCCCGTGCGTTTCCAACGTTAGTCCAACGTTCAAGAATCGAATTTGCCAGCTTGGGTAGCGACGCGGGATATATCGGTGCAGCCGGGGTGGCGAGAACTCGAGCATTACGGGACCAAATCTAATTCATTTTTCACACGGCGGACAATATTGTTGCTTTTTGCCTGAGGCAATCGCAACCCTTGCGGCCCTCAACTTTTAGCACTGTATTAACGCCGGAGCATAACATGACCGCAATGGAACTAAAGTATATTCGTAATTTCTGCATTATCGCCCACATCGATCACGGAAAGAGCACGCTCGCTGATCGATTGTTGGAGTTTACCGGAACCGTGGACAAGCGCCAGATGAAGGAACAGGTGCTGGACGACATGGAGCTGGAACGCGCCCGTGGCATCACCATCAAGGCCCGCAGCGTAGCCATGAAATATACCTACAAGGGCCAAGAGTACGAGCTCAACTTAATCGATACGCCTGGACACGTTGACTTCCACTACGAAGTTTCCCGGTCATTTTCTTGCTGTGAAGGCGCGCTATTGCTCGTGGATGCATTTCAAGGTGTTGAGGCGCAAACGGTAGCCAATGCGTACGCCGCTATGGAACATGATCTGTTAATTGTACCGGTTATCAACAAGATTGATCTTTTGCATGCCCGTCCCGATGAAGTGTTGGTGGAAATGGAGCAATCACTTGCCATCGATCCCGCCGACGTTGTGCGCGCTAGCGCCAAGTCAGGAATCGGTATTGAAGAACTATTATCGGCGGTGATCGAACGCATCCCACCTCCAACCGGTGATGTCGACGCGCCGCTGCAGGCGATGATTTTCGATTCGCACTACGACTCGTTTCGCGGTGCCATCACTTACGTGCGGATGATGACTGGACAGGTGCGACTTGGCCAAAAAATTCGCATGCTGCGGAGTAATAAAACGTACGAAGTCGTTGAGCTTGGACAGTTTGTGCCACAACGGAAACCATGTACCGTTTTGCATGCAGGGCAGGTGGGATACCTGATTTGCAATATTAAATCACTGGACGAAGTCCACATCGGGGAGACGGTGGGTGACATTCGCGAAGGGGTTTCAACCCCACTCCCGGGCTACCAACAGCCGAAAAGAATGGTTTATTGCGGGTTGTACCCCTCGGATGGTCAAGACTTCGATGAATTACGGGATGCGCTCAATAAACTTTCGATCAATGACCCGAGTTTCGAATTTCAACCCGAATCCAGCGAAGCTCTGGGGTTCGGGTTTCGTTGTGGATTCTTGGGGCTGCTCCATATGGAGATCGTCCAGCAGCGCTTGGAGCAGGAATCGGATATTGATTTGGTGCAGACTGCTCCGAATGTCACCTACGAGGTGCTCACACGCAGCGGAGAGACCATCGACATTCACCGCCCGCAAGAGGTGCCTGACGCTGGGGACATCGAAGAGTTTCGACAACCAATTGTCAAAGTGAACCTGGTGCTTCCAACCGAATATATTGGCGCCGCCATGAAGCTTTGCCAGGACCGACGTGGCTCGCTTACCAAGACCGAATATCTATCTCCTACACGAGCGATGTTGTCGTATCACCTGCCGCTGGCCGAGGTCATCTACGATCTGCATGACAAACTGAAGAGCGTCACGCGTGGATTTGGCACAATGGACTACGAAGTGATTGGTTACGAACCTGCGGACTTGGTGCGACTTGATATGCTCGTCAACGGCAACAAAGTGGACGCACTTGCCATCATCTGCGATCGGCGCGACGCGGACCGACGAGGACGTGCAGTGGTGAAGAAACTTAAGGCAGAAATCGAACGGCATATGTTTGAGATTGCTGTCCAGGCTGCGATTGGCTCCCGCGTGATTGCTCGCGAAACCGTGCCCGCCATGCGCAAGAACGTGACGGCGAAGTGTTATGGTGGCGACATCACGCGCAAACGCAAACTGTGGGCCAAACAGCGAGAGGGCAAGAAGCGGATGAAGTCGATCGGTCAGGTCGACATCCCTCAGAAGGCGTTTATGGCCGTATTGGAAACGGGTGAAACGAAATGAGCCAGAAAAAGAAGCGAGATCGGGCCTTCAGTACTCCCGGCGATGCGAAGCCGAGCGTGAGAACGCCACGTGCCCGTAGCGTCACGGATTACGTTTCGCAACCGACGGTGTCGGCCTCCGCCAGTGCACGCTGGAATCGCGAAGCCATTGAGTCGGTAGTTGTGGCGATCATATTGGCGTTTTTGTTTCGCGCTTTCGAGGCAGAAGCGTTCGTCATTCCCACCGGTTCGATGGCGCCAACCCTGCGTGGCCGTTACCTCAGCGTTCAATGCGAAAAATGTGGCAATTGGCACCAGGTAGGTGCTAGTATCGACGAAGTCCGAGGGCAGGGGCACATTGTGCAAACTATTTGCCCCATGTGTCAGTATCCGAATTCGACTGTAGAAACCCAAGGACGACGCGAAGTTCCGTCCTACCCCGGACTCAATGGGGATCGGATCCTTGTCAATAAGTTCGCGTACGACATCGCGGATCCCAAACGCTGGGATGTCATTGTTTTCAAGTTCCCGGCTAACGCAAAGCAGAATTTTATCAAACGCTTGGTGGGGCTACCCAATGAAACTTTGCGGATCGTGCAAGGAGATGTCTACACCCTTGCCTCACAGCAAGCGGATTTTGTGATTCAAAGAAAGCCCCCGGCCAAAGTTCTAGCGATGCTGCAACCGGTGCACGATACACGATTCGTAGCCGAGGAACTCACAAAGGCAGGGTGGCCAGCCCGTTGGCGGCCGATCAGCGAGTCCGACGCGTCGACTTGGAAGTCCCCCGATGGCGGAAGTTCGTTTCAGATCGGTACGAATGCATCTTCCCAACTTCATTGGCTACGATATCAACATATGGTCCCGTCCCAGGATCATTGGGAAATGATCGATAATGGTGAGCCAGTGCCCACCGACGATGTGTTGCGTCCGAGACCGTCGCTAATTACCGATTTTTATTCGTACAATGCGAAAGTTCATCAAGACCGAAACCGAATGTCGGCCCCCAGCGGCACATGTGGTGGACATTGGGTGGGCGATTTGGCGGTTACTTGTGACCTGCAAGTCGATTCGGCCGAAGGCGAGTTCGTAATGGAACTGGTCGAATCAACGCACCGCTTCCAATGTCATTTTGATATCAAAACGGGTGACGCCCGTCTCGTCATCGCGGGTGACTCCAACGCGGGTGACTCAATTGCCTTCGATGGGGAAGAGAGTGATGCGGCCGACCGACAAGCCCGTACGAACGTACGTGGCGCCGGTAAGCACAACATCAAATTTTCCAACGTCGACAACCAGATATTGGTCTGGGTTGACGGAAAGCTGGTGGAATTCAGCGGTCCCACCACGTATAGCGTTCCTGCTCGACAACGGCCTCAGTGGAGTACCACCAATGCCGGCGACTTATCTCCGATCGGCATCGGAATTCAAGGGGTTACCGGCAGCATCGCACGCCTCCAAGTTCACCGCGATGTTTATTACGTGGCCGTGAATCCGCGTACACGGCAGGGGTCGATCATTGAATATCCAGACATTGCCATTCATGACGAACTCAGCCATTTGGCGACATGGCTGCGCAACCGAAACGGACTCGATTTTAACGGCATATGCACGCTCGATGATTATTTCCGCTTTCCGGAAGTTTGGCGCGAGGGGGACCTGTTCGACCGGCGACAATCGGAAGAGTTCTCGCTGAAAGCAGACCAGTTTTTTCCCATGGGCGACAACAGTCCCTCGAGCAAGGACGCGCGGCTTTGGGAGGGACCCAGTTACGTGGAACGGGAATTATTGTTGGGAAAAGCGTTCATGATTTATTATCCTCAAGGGCAAATTTCCGGCTTTCCTGGTCGGACCGAAATGGAAAAATACCCCGTGATTAACGCTCTTCCACCGGACTTTATGCGAATGGGATTGATTCGCTAGTTGGATGGTGCTGAGGTCTCAAAAATCGTCAAAGTACAAAATACGCGGTCGTAGAATTATATCAACGGACGTCTTGGATCGACCGAAACCGATGGCATGGAGGATGACGCAATGTCGATTTTATCGGTGAGTGGGTTGGTGAAAAACTATGGCCGAAGACGCGTCGTGGATGGCGTCGACTTTGAAGTCGATAAGGGGGAAATTGTAGGGCTCTTGGGTCCCAACGGTGCCGGTAAGACAACTTGTTTTCGCATGACCTGTGGCATGGTGGAGCCCGACGCCGGCGTTGTGATCTTGCAAGGCAAAGACGTAACGAACTGGCCCATGTTCCAACGAGCAAGGGACGGCAATATGGGGTATTTAGCGCAAGAATCGAGCGTTTTTCGCAAACTGACGGTGCAGCAGAACCTTCTCGCTATGATGGAAATGCTAGGCATGGATCGAGCCAAGAGACGCCGGCGGTGCGACGAATTGCTGCAGAGGTTTAAAATCGACCATATTCGAAAATCACGCGCCGCATCGTTGTCTGGAGGCGAACGGCGAAGGTTGGAAATCGCCCGGTGTCTTATTTCTGAACCTCAAATCATACTGCTGGACGAGCCCTTTACCGGTATCGATCCGGTGACGATCGACAGCATCCAGATGATTATCCGAGAATTACGGGACGAAGGGATATCGATTTTGATTACCGACCATCAGGTCCGCGAAACGCTGGAAATTACCGATCGTAGTTATGTGATTCGCCAAGGCCAAGTACTGTGTCACGGGACGCCCCGTGAGGTGCTATCGAATCCGGACGCACGTAAATACTATTTTGGCGAAGGAATCGATGCCGATTCCGTCGGTGGAGCACCGGGTTCGCTGCCGACTGGTATGCACCTATCTGCGCAAATGGCAACTCAACCTGCGGGTACTAAGTTAGCCGCCGGGATTCGGCCGAATACTCCCCATTCGAAATCCACGGATCCCAAATCACGTCGATTGACATGAATCCAGCAGAACCCAGTGCAAGTTTTGTCGTACTGATCAATACAGCGAGCCTGCTCTTATTCTTGTGCTTCGTGATGCTCCCGTTCGTTGGCTATTGGTTCATGTACGTTGACTTCCGGGCCTACCTGCGTGCACTACAGCGAGCCCTGGTCGTTATATCGCAAGCGCCGCAATATATTGTGCCAGAATGGGCCAAACATCAGGATCCCCCGTACTTCCGTGCCTTGGGGGTTCGTGCTTCCGCCAGTGAGGAAGAGATCAAGCACGCTTATCGACGCTTAGCAGAACAATTGCACCCCGATCGGGGCGGCGATCGTAAACGCTTTCTTGCATTGCGGGAGCATCTGGAGCACGCTTTGGAGCATGTTCGTTCGAATTCTGGCTTGTCGTAACTGGCCAACGTAGGTTTGCCGAGCGTTATAAGCGAAGACAAGGAGGCAGTCTTTATTTCTCGGGGAGTTGGTGGAAATGGGCGAGATAGCCTTCTCTATCCCACCTTGGCTACCCAAGGTTCCGCCCAACAAAGACTGTCTTGGGCGCTTTCCCACAGCCAGAGTCCTCACTTGGGCTCGTTCGCCATATCCGAATGGCACCCATAGCACCGACGAACGAAGATCGAGAGTACTTCGGTTTCGAAAAACGAAATCACTTCCCGGTCGGCTGTGGACTCGGCGGTGGCGTCGCCGAGCTAAATGAGATTGTAGGCGCGCTGCCAGCCGGTGTAGTCGGCTGAAAAGATCGGCTTGTTGACCACGTGCAACTGCACGGCATTGGACAAAATCCCCCACGGGATGGTTCAAAAGTTGCGTAAATCGCTGCGGTACCAGTTTGCGCGACGCGATCAGCCACTATCATGGTAAATTCGGCGGCGGCCGACGCCGACACGAGTCCATAACAAACACTAGTTACCACGACCTTTTCACCTGGACGATTGCAATGAGCGACCCCTATTTTCAAAAGCTATTCGCTGACCGAATTGGCGGCGTGAACTATGGCAAAGGCACAGATATCTACAAATTTGAGAAAATCAAACGTGCCAAGCGTGCGGCGTTGGAAGAGTTTCCGCACCGGAAGTTGGTCGATTTTGGGATCGGCGAAAATGACGGTATGGCGCCGGAATCGGTCCGCTTGCGGATGGCGCAGGAGATCAATCGACCGGAGAACCGCGGATATCCCGATAACGGTGTGCCAGAATTCAAACAGGCCGTCGTTCGGCTTATGCAACGCGAATTTCAAGTGGATCTCGATCCCAAGTCGGAGGTCAACCACTGCATTGGATCGAAGACGGCGCTGGCGATGCTGCCCGCTGCTTTCATTAACTCGGGTGATGTGACGTTAATGACGACCCCCGGCTATCCGGTCGCCGGCACGCACACTCGCTACTATGGCGGACAAGTTTATGCATTGCCTCTCTTGGCGGAGAATGACTTCTTACCCGATTTGTCGGCCATTCCTGCCGACATCGCTAATCGTGCGAAGCTGTTGGTGATTAACTACCCGAATAGCCCGACCGGGAAACTAGCAACGGTTGACTTTTATAAGCGTGTTATTGAGTTCGCGCAGCAAAAGCAAATTGTCGTCGTTCAGGACGCTGCCCACATCATGTTGACTTACGGCGAAAAACCCTTGAGTTTCTTGTCGGTGCCCGGGGCGCGGGACGTTGGAGTGGAGATTCATTCGCTATCGAAAGGGTACGACATGATTGGATGGCGATTGGGTTGGGTATGTGGTCACCCAAAAATCGTGAGTGCCTTCGCGGATGTGAAGGATAATTGTGACTCGGGGCAGTTCGCGGCCATTCAAAAAGCCGGCGCCGCGGCGCTCGATGACCCGGAAATTCCCCGTCGCACGCGAGAAAAGTACGAACGCCGTCTCAAGAAACTTGTAACAACTTTATCCCGCTGTGGTTTTACATGCTCCATGCCCGGCGGAACGTACTTTCTCTACTCAGCCGCACCCAAGGGTGTGGCCAATGGTCCTACATTCGCTTCGGCAGAAGCAGCATCGCAATATCTGATCCGTGAACAATCGATCGTGACCGTGCCTTGGGATGACGCGGGACCGTTTTTGCGGTTTTCGGTGACCTATGTCGCTGACACGCCAGCCGACGAAGATGCACTGATGCAAGAAACCGAATCTCGATTGCGGCAACTCAATTTGATTCCGTCATAGCAAATGACGGGCTTTGACCTCCAAGTACTGGTTGATCAAAGGTGCCGTGATCTGTTCCGGAAATACGTCGAGCATGAGGACTCCTTTTCGCCGGAGCGATGCGAGGACCTGCAGTCGCCAATGGACAATGTCAGCGGCCGCAGCAGCGAGGTACAACTCTTGCCCCACCGGGTGCGGGTCTGCCAGGTGCTGAAAAATTCGCCGGTCCCGCAAAAGTACCCCCAGCGGTAGATGTTTTCCTGCGAGCGAGGCTAAATATGCCTGGATCTGATTGCCGTTGATTTCGTCGATGATGTTACTGGTTAACACGACAAGTGATCGGCGACGGCAATGCGATGACAGGTACAGGAAGGCCTCGTCATAACGTGACTCTACCATCTGGGGGAAGCGGTCGAAGAGCACGTGCAGAAAGCGGTTCATCTGGCCCATTCCACTCCGTGGTGGCACATAGCTATGGACACCGTCGGAGAAGACCAGCATGCCGACCGCGTCACCCTGGGACAAAGCAACGTGAGCTAACATGAGGTTCGCGTTGATACTGTGATCGAATAGCGTCTGCCCGGCGGATTCGTTGGTCATCATGCGCCCGCAGTCCAACATCAGCATCAATCTTTGGCTGCGAGTTGCCTGAAAATCCTTGACGATCAAACGCTGTCGGCGCGCGGTCGAACGCCAATCGATCAGCTTGTAATTGTCATCACGTGTGAAATCTCGCAGTCGCTCGAAGTCATGGTCTTGGCCAACCCGCCGGGCCTTGCGGAGTCCCATCAAAGAAAGTCGATTGGTCCGCGACAAGAGCGCATATTCTCGCAGTTGTTGTAAGTTGGGGTAGACTTGGGTTTCTTGCGCTAGGGGATAGCGATGGTATGCCCGCCATAGCCCGCCAGGGCTACCAATTGTCATGTAGACGTATTCGAAGGTATATCGGCCACGCATGGTGGACCGTAGTGTGTACCGTAGTGTAGCTCGACTGAGGCCCGGAAGTTTCAGTTGCAACTTGTTTGGTACGGATTCGGCTTCCAAGGGAACATCATCTTTCAAATCGATCGACAGCGTTCGTTGGCCAAGGTTTGCGAGACGCAAAGTTACAGTTGTTTTCTTGCCGAGTGATTGAATACGAGCAATGTCCCGTTCGACCTGCAGATTCGCTGGGGAAGCTATCAGGCCCAGGTCGACTGCGAACATAAGCAGCAAAGCCGCGTCTGCCAGGAGTAGGAGAATCATTGCTCCCGTCGTCAAAGGTACGACGAATAAATTGGACATTGAATTTGTAGCGATCCAGGGCGCAGCCGCCACAAGCCCCGTCGAAAGTATCACCGGGAGAAACACGAGCCAGGCCAATTTTCGGGTGGGGAACGCACGCCGGCGCGAGGCGAGGAAAACGATCGCAATCAACGGAATTGCCAGGAGGCCGAACCACGCCAGAATCTCTTGTCCTTGTAGAGGTGTTTGCATATTGGCTGGTGGGCTTACGACATGCGTGGCACTTCTACGGAACGGACGACATCGTCCAACAATTGGTCAACTGCGTGTCCTTCGACTTCTGTTTCCGCGGTGAGTATAACGCGATGCCGTAACACCGGCCGGACCAAGTCGACGACGTCATCGGGCGTTGCAAAATCTCGCCCATCAAACGCAGCAAGTACTCGCGCGCCCCGCATCAGAGCAATTCCTGCGCGGGGGGAGGCGCCCAAGTAGAATTGCGGCCACTCCCGCGTCTTGCGCACCAATCGATTGATGTAGTGCAGCAGCTTGTCGTCAATACGAACCTTCTCAGCATCCGCCGCGTACCGCAAGAGCTCGTTGGGCGACGTCACAACCTCAACTTCGGATTCCAGCAGCAATCCAGGGTCCTGTTGTCGGCTGTGGAGTTCCAGGATTCGTGCCTCGTCCGATTCTTGAGGGTAGTTTGCGACAAGTTTGAACATGAATCGATCGAGTTGGGCTTCCGGAAGGTTATACGTCCCCTCGGACTCAATCGGGTTTTGCGTGGCTAGCACGAAAAAGGGACGAGCCAAGGAGTAAGTTTTTCCATCGACCGTGACACGGTATTCTTGCATGATCTCCAAGAGTGCCGCGTGCGTTTTGGCCGGTGAACGATTGATTTCATCGGCTAGTAGAAGTTGCGTGAAGACCGGACCCGCGTGAAAGCGAAATTCTTGTTGCTTCATATCGTAGACGGGCGCACCGGTAATATCCGACGGCATCAGATCAGGCGTGAACTGTATCCGACCAAATTGGCAGCCGAGGACTCGACCAAGCGTCCTTACAAAAAGCGTTTTTCCTAGGCCGGGCACGCTCTCAATCAGTACATGCCCGCCCGAAAGGAGGGCCACTAAGGTTCCTAAAACTAACTCGTCCTGTCCAACGAACACCTTATTGATCTCGGCTCGTAGTCGATCGAACACTGATTTCAGGTCATCCAACGGTGGTTGCGCCAGGGGATCATGGTGGTGCTCGGGCACGAGGGAATCGGTCATTGAGGACTGCCTTTCCGCAGGCGGGTAATGCCTTTGTGGGATTTGGACTCGTTTTGTGAATAGTTAAGGTACTCATCCAGGCGAGCTCGCGCATAGTCCTCATCACGAGTTTCTGCCAGCAATTGCCCCAGCGCATCCACGTGACGGCCAAAGTCGGCCAACGGGGCACGAGGTGCTGGCCGCGGTCGGCCCAAACCTGGAAAATAAGCCGAACAGGCAATAAATCCCGCCACCAAGGCATGCCAAAACGGCAGCGAAAGTGGCCAGTGAAAAAAGAGGCTTAAGGGCGAATGCTGTGGAGCATCGGTCGATTCACGAACGGCAGCGGAATCGGTTTCCAAGAAAGCTACTCGGCCTATCCCTGTCGGGCTTTCGCAGTTTTCAATCAGGTTCTTGGCCAGCAGTCGATTTTGCCGGTTTGTGAGGCCGAGATTGAGTAGGAACGAGCTCTGCGTTACCAAAATGATTTTGCTGTCGTACCAATCTGGCCGAGACAATCGCGTAACGATAGGAATATTGCCGTTCGCGAGAAGCGTTGCACGTTCGTAGTGTGAAGGAGAAAATTCAACCTTTTCGGCCCAATGGAGGTCGGCTAGCGTGTGGTCTGCGCCAGTCAGCATCGGTCCGCGTAGATCGGTGCAGACCGACGGAAAACCCCTGTCGTGTCGCATGGTGAACCAGGCACACGATTCAACCTTGTCCATGTCGCGACGCTTGGCGATTTCTTCAACGAGCGCTTCTGCACCGCGTCGCCGTAAAGAAGCCTCTAATTCCTTATTGTCAGCCATTCGAGCGGCACGTCGCCAATATAGGTGCTGTGCATCAAATCCCCGATTAACAAAGATGAGTGTCCGGTGCGGCTGACTGGAAAGCCAAGCGTCAAAGAACTCGATCGCCTCATCCGTTGGTGCGCCTCGTTGCGGAAACCAAATGATCGTATCTTGGCCTTCTAGTCGTGAAGATAACCGCGAGGTCGATACGACTTGATGTCCGGAGTCGCGGAATAATTTCACGAGGACGCCCGTGCCGCTGATGCTATCCCGGCCAAGCCGACCTCGACTGACTCCATAGTGGACTTCCAATTCGTCCGAGCCGCCACATCCGCAAGTAAGGCCTGCCATGACCGCGAACATTACGGCTGAATTGCGGGTGAAACTCTTACACAATTTCATACTTGTTTCACAAGCGACTTGAGTTGTCCTGATGTTGTCCAGGCTCGAAAACCTTCGATTTCCTGCCAGCAGACTTGGAACTGATCGATCGGCGGCACATGTTTCCCAAAGTAAAAGGCTTCCGACAAGCGACTAGTACGCCGTAACAGATCCTGTATCGGCGGCGTTCTAACAAGGTCTCGCACGTACTGCCGATTCGTTTTTCCTTTGGATAAGCGCAAGTGGCCACATCGATCGAGTTCGACAAGTTGGTATCCATAAAGGAATACGATGGCCCAGCCGAGATCACCCCGCTCGTAACAGGCTTGCGCTTCCTCCCACAGCCCTTTCTTCGTGCGAGGAATGTGTTGTGGCAGCGCGTCTATTTGTAGTTCGGCTGCAATTGTCGTCTTGCGAGTTGACGACAAAGCACGCGACTGGCGCAAGTACTTTACCATCGTGACAACGATACCAATCACACAAATCCCCAATAGCGTCCAGCCAATGACTTGAATCAGCGTGTTTAGCCAGGATAGGGCTACCCTCGGTGACTCGTCGGGATTTATTTCGTGGGTCCAAGATCCGACTGGCTGCGGCGTGTCTGGCGAGGGAATCTGGATCGCCCTAATTTCATCGCGTTCCGCGTCGTACCAAGGGACCTTCTTTAGGGTGGGTGGTACTGAATGCCAGTCAATCTCGTTGGCTAAACTGGGAGTCGAAAATAGATGCATTGAAAATAACGCGGTGACGACCATCGCGTGTGACCGAACAAAGACGGTGAGGAAGGCAACTGACTTCATGCACGCACACCCAGTTTGGGAGTTTGACTTGCGGTAAGAACGAGAAGCTGTACGTCCCAGCCTTCGTTCCGAATTCGAATGTCTAGATAGTTGAGGAACCGTACGATGGAAAATATGACGGCCACAAACCAAAAGCAGAGCGACATCCATATTGCAAGAATGTAGGGGTTCGCGATTTGTCGGCCAACCATTTGCGACATTACGTATGAACCGCTTGAGTTGACGATGTGCAACAATAGAATGGCCGCCGGTATTGAGATGAAGGAACGCCAAGCGATCGTCCCGCTGTTGCTGGCATGCAGTGATCGATTGCGATGCGAGACTGTGGAATTTTCTGAATTTGCGCGAGAACGCAACGTACAGCGTTCGAGTAGCACTAACTCGTTCACGAACGGGCGTAGTCCCCTCACGATCGCGACAAAAAAAGTCATGATGCTAAGAAATCCAAAGTAAGCATCTGGTGCGGAACTCAGGCAGCCCGCGAGGGCGACGCCGGTTCCTACGAGTGCAAGTCGAGAGATGCCGTGGATCAGAATGAGTGTTCCCGAGACTCGCCAAAGTTCTGACACGATGGTCCGAGGATTCGTTTGCTGCAAGAACATCACGCGTCCCATGTACAGTGTGACGGCTGACGTTGCTAGTGGAGCTTGCAGGAAGACAAGTTGTGGCAGGATCAAAAACACGGTTCCGCCTTCGCCGAGGCTTTCCGCAGCGATAACCGTGTGGCAGAGATATAGATCGAAAGCAAGAAAAGGTCCGACGAAAATTAAGCAGATCCAAGTCAAAGCTGCTAAATGTCGCACCATCACGTGCAAACTAAGATCCAATAGCTCCGCGAAGGAGCGAGGTCGGACCGGTATGTGGGTCGCGTTTTGTTTCAAGCGATAACCCTCTTGTACCTGCCCAATACGAAAAAGTAGATCACCAGCAGGAGTCCGGAGAGACAAGCGATTGCCAGCTTAAATCTGTAGGGGAGCGCGGAGCCTGAGACAAAGGATTCTATCATGCCAGCTAAAAAAAACATTACGATGGCCGATCCCATGATCGGCATCGACTGAACTGCCGTAGCACGCAATGAAGCCAGTCGCTGCATGCCTTGACTGGCGATCCATCCCCATCCCATTCTCAACCCGGCCCCCGCGGCAACGACGATCGCCGTGAGTTCAAACGGTCCGTGAGCTGTTACAAACGTGACAAAATTGTTGCGGGCGGCCACATCGGGACGTAACATATGGCCAAATATCGTACCAAGCTGAACGGCGTTCGAGGCTTCAATCGTCAGACCTGGCAGTATGAGCGCCCCGCCAACGAAACACTGTAGGCCGATTCCGGTATTGTGCTTGAAATAAAAAGATGCCATGAAGGGGTTCGCCATGGCGCGATCCGCAGAAATAGGAGATGAAAAGCTCTCCTCAATCTGGTCAATCATGGCGTCCGTCAAAATGGACTGCGCAAAACCAGGCCAAATCGTCTCGTTCCAGGCGAAATAACCCGACAGAAGAAAGAGGCCCCAAAATAGAGCAAAGGATATCCAAACGCAACGGTCGTGCACAACCCGGAATGGAACGTCGTGCAATAGTTTTTGAATCCATTCTCGGTAGGCGAACCTACGACTGCGATACAACTGATTGTGCGCTCGGCTTACCAATTGATGCAAGTACGATACGGTCCGCGGTGGTATCTGATGGCGGTCTGCCAGCGCCAAATCGGCACAAGCACCTCGATAGAGTAATGCGAAACGAGTCCGCTGGTGTGCCTTTACCGACGACTGACGTGACTCCAATGAATCGCACAGACTGGCTAACTCCGACCAGTCCTGCTGACGCCGTTCCAGAATTCGGGAGGCCTTAGCCACTAGGTTACACTTTCTGTCTTGGCGGGTTCCACGTGATCAGAGATAAACAGGCGGTAATACATGGCATGGACCAACAAGACACTATCGGTATCCAATGGAAGTGAAAAACGTTGACGCCAATTGCGCGCTAAAGGACTCAATAGTTCATCTCGCTGGCTGGGACTGATACCCTGATGTCGCTCACAGTAGGCAAGTATCGCTTTGGCCTCGGCTGGCGATGCCGAAAGAGACGTTGGCAGCGCGCGGGCTACTTCTAGCATTCTCTCGTCCGTGTTCAGCGCAAATCGACGCAATGCCCCCGTCGATTCCGCCACGACCATCGTCCCCGCGACGAGGTCACCAATTCGCTGAAATCGTGGCGACAGACTTGTCGCGATGAGTCCGAGGCCAAACGTGTGAACGGCAATGATTGAACCTGATTCATTTGCCAGCGGCACGAATGGCATCAGGTCCAAGTACCGCAATAGATTTCTGAGAGTTGCCTGCATGCCGTCGATCGGTCGCCCATCCACGGAAACGACTCGGAGACGCATGATCCGTTTCCCTATAGTTTGACCGTTCCATAGACTCTCCAAGATAGCGCCATAGAACCATTCCAAGGCAAACCAGAGCAGCAAAACCAGCGGAGTTACTGTGGTCATTGCAAAATCAGCCGACACCCAGCCAGTAATTGTAGCGAAGAAAAAACCCAAAAGAACGATCGAAATTCGCAAGAGGAAATCGATCAGGAATGCCGGCAACCGCCGAAACGGCCCCGCAAGTTCATATCGAAAAGATACGTTTTCCGGAGTGGGGATGTCGGCAACGGTATCGAGCGAACCGGCGTTTGAGTCGCCGAATATTCGCTGTTTGTGTTTCACCGGTTTCTCCCGAATTATTCCCGTTCAACCGACTTCGAGCCGCCCCCACATATTACTGCAATCACTGGCTTGCTGGCCATCCCTTGCTTACCGGGGTGCGTCAATATCTACTTATTGCTATCTGTTTGTCGTTATCTACTTGTTGGCGACAGGCCCGTCGCGATCGGTCACGCGTACGGTTGGGTAATCGGCTTGATCACCATCTCGGGTACGTGGACGTGTGGCGGAAGGCGTGCTAGGGCAGCCACCAACATTCCCACATCATCGGGTTGCAACATTCGAGCCCGGTGGGCGGCATCGACGGGTGCCGGTCGGAAGCGGAGCAGTGGAGTGTCTACCTCGCCCGGGTAAATATTCGTGACGCGAATTCCGTGCTGCGATTCCTCCAATGAAACGGCGGTACCTAACCCGGTCATAGCAAACTTGCTGGCCGAATACGCGATACCTCCCACCTCGGATGCTCGCTTCCCGGCAGTCGAAGAAATGTTGAAGATCAAACCATTTTGTTGTGTTCGAAAATGCGGCAGGACGGCATAGATACAGTTGAAGGCTCCCGTCGCATTGATTGCCATGAGTTGGTCCCATTCTGCGGGACGCGTGGTAGCCATGCTGCGATTGGGAACATTTACGCCAGCCGCGTTGACAAGGACGTCAAGACCGCCCAAGGTAGCCAATGTCCAGTCGACCAGAAAGTGGACACTCACGCGGTCCGAGACGTCCACCGTTTGATATCGCAGCGGGACTTTCCCAGTCCATGACTCAGCCGCTTCTTGCAGCACGTCGCCACGCCGTCCGGCGATCACAACGTGTGAGCCATCGGCCGCCATTGCCTGTGCGATGGCCAATCCCATTCCCGTTCCACCGCCTGTCACCAAGACTCTCAACGTCGCCAAATCGACTGGTGCATTCATATCGGCAGGCTCTTCTTTTCAAATTCTAAGGTCTCTTGATTGACTACGACACGATGCTAAAACTCAGCGTTTCCTGGGGTTCGCGGGAAGGGGATCACGTCCCGAATATTCGCCATGCCCGACACAAACTGCACGGCACGTTCGAGCCCGAGTCCAAATCCAGAATGGGGTACCGTACCGTAACGCCTCAGGTCGAGGTACCACCAATACGCTTGAGGATCAAGACGCTGCTCTCGCATCCGCTGTTCGAGCACGTCCAAGCGTGCCTCTCGTTGGCTCCCGCCAATAATCTCGCCTACGCGGGGGACCAGCACATCCATGGCACGCACAGTCTTCTCGTCGTCATTGACGTGCATGTAGAACGGTTTAATCGATCGGGGATAGTTGTATAGGATCACCGGTGCATGACAATGTACTTCCGTCAGGTATCTTTCGTGTTCGGATTGTAAGTCCGAGCCCCAAGCGATCGGATACTCGAAAGTGTGGCCACTTGTTTCTAGAACCTGGATTGCTTCGGTGTAACTCATGCGGACAAAATCATCGTTCACCAACTTGTGCAACGATTGAATGACTTCTTTGTCGATCCGTTCGACAAAAAACTCCAAGTCCTCGAGGCAGTTTTGGAGCACGTCGAGCGAAATTCGTTTGAGAAATGCCTCTGCCAAGTCCATATTATCTGTCAGTTCGAAAAATGCCATTTCCGGCTCGACCATCCAGAATTCGGCCAAGTGCCGGGACGTGTTCGAATTTTCTGCACGAAACGTAGGACCAAAGGTGTAGATGCGACCCATACCGCAGGCAAAAGTTTCCCCTTCGAGCTGACCACTCACGGTAAGGAATGCCGGGCGCTCGAAAAAGTCTTGCGAATAATCGACCGGCCGGCCTGATTTGGACAGTTTTTCCAGGTCCAGCGTGGTCACTTTAAACATTTCTCCAGCCCCTTCACAATCGCTGGAAGTGATAATCGGGGTTTGGATATAGAGGAACTTTCGTTCCTGAAAAAATTGATGGATCGAGCGACTGATACAATTGCGGACCCGAGTCACTGCGCTAAACGAATTCGTGCGGGGGCGTAGATGCGCCCATTCCCTCAGTTTTTCAAACGAGTGCCGCTTCTTCTGGAGGGGATATTCCAAGGGGTCGGCCCAACCCAGTACCGTGACATCGCTGGCATGCAGTTCGGTAGCCTGTCCTTGCCCGGCCGAAGCCTTGATTTCGCCTCGGCAGCGGACACTGCAGCCAGCGCTCAACTTTTGGATTTCATCGATATAGTTCGGCAGTGTGCTGTCACACACGATCTGCAGGCTCCCCTGGGAGGAACCATCGTTGAGTTCCAGGAAGCTAAATCCGCCCTTAGAATCACGTCGCGTTCGTACCCAGCCCCCTACGAGGGCTTGCGTGCCAATTTTCGTGGGGCAGCGGGCATCAACAACTAACAGCACTTCAGCCATGAGCGACAAGTCCATTGAGTTTCTTGCAATTTTTTTTGGCACGCCAGACCGGGCGCAATTGTGGACCATGATTCACTTTTTGGCAACGTGGGATCGGCCTCCGGTTGGGGACCGAGGTCCGCTCCATGCCTACTTCCGTCGCGGTTCGCTACACTAACACCACGTGAAGGAAACACCCAATGGAGTGGTCGATTTCTTGCGGAAAGGGATGTACCCTTTTGCCACGCCCGGAGAATGTCGGTCGATGTCCAAGAAATTACGCAAGAAATTCCGTAACGACAAGCAACTCCAAGATAGCCTTCCTGAGGAATCGCCTTCGGTCGAAGCGATTACCGTAGCCTGGCTCGTCAGTTGCATATTTACGCTGACCGGCAACCTCGGACTGATTGTTATGGGGACACTGTTGGCGTTTGGTGTCCGCAGCGAACGCATCCTGATTTTGGCGCAGTTGATCTTATTGGCGAGCCTGCTCTGCGGTCTGATTTCGCTCGTGCTTAGTATTCTCGTTCAGAGACTGCGTCGGCATTCGCCGCCACAAGGGATGGTTGCCGCGGCGGTAGTAAGTAGTCTGGTGCCGTTCGCGATTTATCTAGCAGTGCTGATGCAGGTGCCGGCTAGATAGAGTCGATGCGCCGCCGTAGAAGCGTATTAGCTCGGCGACATCGGCATACGGTCAGTCAGGTACTGTAAGATATCACGCACCGAGACAATTTCCGTGACAGCACCGTTACTAGCGACCAAAGGGATATGCCGATAGCCACCCACGTCCATTCTTTGCAGTGCGAAGGCAACCTTTGCATCTGCGGGCAGCGTCTGTGGATCGGTTGTCATGAACTCGGAGATGGGGCGTGATAGATGATCGCAAAATGTTGGGCCGAGCCGAACCACGCAGTCCCGTTCGCTAAAGATCCCGATCGTCTTCTGATCATCATCGACAACCGTGACACAGCCAATTCGTTTTTCGACGAGCAACTGAAGCACCTGTTGTACGGTGGTTCGATGCCCGACTGCGAACAACTTCCGCGGATTGAGTTCACTAACGCGGTCGGTCAGCAACCCACGTTCGACGAACGTGCGTGGCGCGGACAAATGCATGTCACCAAGCGGTTGACCGCATTGTTGACACTCGTCCGCTCCTTCGATGTTTGCGTGTGCGCAAAACGGGCATTCCATTATGTTACCGTCCAGGTTTCACCGGAATTGAAAAGCTTGTCAAGATCTGCGTCACCTCGAGTCTGGCGTTCTTTGGCAATTTGCGAGACCATTTCCTCATCGTATCTGGGACGATCTACGGCCCGAAACACGCCGATCGGTTCAGGAAATTCTGGGTAACGCATGCGACTGAGCAGGTACGCGAGACTGGGTTCGTCGGCCTTTTCGTCGTGGAATAACAAGTCGTCTTCATTGACCCCCTTGCCGATTTCGACGATTTCCGGGTTCATGCCGTGTAACCGAATTCCTTTTTCACGATTCTTGCCGAAGACGAGCGGTTTTCCATGTTCAAGCTCGATCACAGTATCTGCTTTCGAAGCCTTGTCGGTGGCATACTCAAAGGCCCCGTCGTTGAAGACATTGCAATTCTGATAGACTTCGACAAACGATGTACCCCGATGCTCGGCGGCTCGTTTGAGTGTCATTTCGAGATGCTTGATATTGGTATCGATCGACCGAGCCACAAAGGTTGCTTCGCATCCGATCGCGATCGACAACGGATGTAACGGGTTATCTATGGCTCCCATGGGAGTGCTCTTGGTGACTTTGCCCAAAGGCGAAGTGGGACTGTACTGTCCTTTGGTTAGACCATAAATGCGGTTGTTGAACATGACAATATTGATGTCAAGGTTCCGCCGGATGCAATGCATCAAGTGGTTGCCGCCGATGCTCAATCCATCGCCGTCCCCGGTCACGACCCACACCATCAAGTCGGGTCGAGCGCACTTGAGGCCGGTGGCAATGGCGGGTGCCCGACCATGGATACTGTGGAGTCCGTAGGTGTTGACGTAGTAGGGAAATCGGCTTGAGCAGCCAATTCCCGACACAAAAACCATCTTTTCGCGCGGTACGCCCAGAGTTGGAAGTACTTTCTTCATTTGCGCTAAGATCGAATAGTCGCCGCAGCCAGGGCACCAACGTACGTCTTGGTCGCTCGCGAAGTCACTTGGTTTTAGCACTGGTAATTCGATAGCCATAATTCGCTAAATTCGCTCGTGAGGGATTTCTGTTGAAACAGTTCGATGGATTAACAAACCAACAATCGTCGGTTTCCGAAAAATTTACGTCGTGGATTTCAAGTTAGGAAAAGTACTCGCCAATCTTGTCCATTAATTCGCCGACGCCAAAGGGGCGACCTTGAACCTTATTAAAACCTTTCGCGTCGATGACATACTTTGAGCGGATGAGGGTCAGCAACTGTCCCATGTTCAATTCTGGTACGAGAATATGCTGGAAGCGTTGCATGATGCCGTGCAAGTCATTGGGAAGCGGATTGATATATCGCAGATGAATGTGCGACACCGAATGACCTAGTGCCTGCATACGCCGAACGGCAGTCAAGCAGGACCCGTAGGTGCCACCCCAGCTGATCACCAAGAGTTCTCCTTGGTCGGCCCCTTCGATTTGAGTGGCGGGATAGTCATTGGCGACGTTATTTACTTTCTGAGCACGGGTATTGACCATATGCTGATGGTTAGCGGGATCGTAGCTGATGTTCCCGGTCACGTCCTGTTTTTCGAGACCGCCAATCCGGTGGGTCAGGCCAACGGTGCCGGGGAGCGCCCAGGGTCGAGCGAGACGCTCGTCTCGTTTATAGGGCATGAACGGCGGGTCGTCTTCTGACCGAGGTCCGGGATGTTCGACGGGGATGTCGGGGAGGGCCGACATTGTGGGGATTTCCCAGGGCTCTGCTCCATTAGCAATATATCCATCCGACAGTAGCATGACGGGAGTCATATAGCGGACGGCAATTTGCCAAGCTTCAATCGCAGTATTAAAACAATCGGACGGACTGCGCGCTGCGATCACCGGCATTGGGCATTCGCCATTGCGGCCAAATACGGCTTGAAACAAGTCAGATTGTTCCGTTTTGGTTGGAAGGCCCGTGCTGGGACCACCACGCTGGACGTTGATGACCAGCATGGGGAGTTCTAACATCACCCCCAATCCGATGGCTTCACCTTTGAGCGCAATACCTGGACCACTGGACGTGGTGATAGCCATATCTCCACCAAACGCAGCTCCGATCGTAGCCGTCATCGCAGCGATTTCGTCTTCTGCCTGAAATGTCTTCACGCCATGGTGCTTAAATTCACTGAGATAATGCAAAATATCACTGGCGGGTGTAATTGGATAGGAACCCAAAAACAATTCGCATTTGCTCAATTTAGCGGCAGCGACGACGCCCCAGGCCAAGGCTTGATTCCCAATAATATTTCGGTATTTGCCCGCCTTCAATTCGGCGCGGTCGACCTGGAAACTGCTGTAGAACGCGTCGGTGGTTTCGCCGTAGTTTCGTCCCGCTTCGAGTGATCGAAGGTTCGCATCAGCGACTTCGCCTTTGAATTTTGTTTGAACGTATCGTCGTGTCGGTTCCAGACTGCGGCCGTAGAGCCAAAACACAAGGCCCATCGCATAGAAATTTCGGCAGCGATCGGCGGCCTTCAGGCCTAGGCCGAGGCTTTCTACCGCGTTCCGCGTGTTCTTGGTCAACTCAACTTGGAAGAGCTGGTAGCTGTCAAGGCTGCCGTCGTCCAAGGGGTTCTTGGCATAACCTGCTTGTTCCAAGCCCTTCTTGTCGAACGAGTCCTTGTCGACGATCAGGATACCGCCCGCTCGCAAGTCGGAGAGATTAGTTTTTAACGCGGCTGGATTCATCGCGACGAGTGCGTCGAGCGAATCGCCGGGCGTAAAGATCTCACTCGACGCAAAGTGAATCTGAAACCCGCTGACCCCCGCTAGAGTTCCGCGTGGTGCACGAATCTCGGCCGGAAAGTCGGGAAAAGTCGCCACGTCGTTGCCCGCGAGGGCCGACGTGTTTGTCAGCTGAGTGCCCGCCAACTGCATGCCGTCGCCGGAGTCTCCGGCAAACCGCACCGTTGCGCCCTCAAGCTTGATGACTTGTTTGTTCTTTGAAATTCCTTCAGTCGAAGTTGCCATAGCTACTCGAACCGGTCTCATGGGGGGGAGGATTAGTTAGGGATTATTCGCAACAACTTAATCAAAAGCAATCGTATTTTGCCGACGACTCATCGTTCATCGGCGGGTTATTCGCTCAAGCACCTTCCCGCTGCTGGGGCGTGTGGTGGGGAGCCGGAGGTAAGTTGTAGACATAATGTGGGAAATGTTCGACAAGATAGTGTAAAATGCCGGCCGCTTTGACAATGCCTACCGGACGGCCCTGATCGTCAACAACGGGCAATTGCCGGAACCCACGACGCGACATCGTAGCAATGGCCGAGGCTACTGATTCGGCGTTCGTTATCGCCACGGGAGTTTTCGTCATTGCGGTTTCGATCGGTTGGTCCAGATTCACTTTCGTGCCTGACGCCATGAGCCGAATCGCGTCCCGCTCAGTAAAGATACCTACGAGCAGACCTTCCCGACAAATCAAGCAGCATCCACGCTGCTCACTCTGTAGCTGTGCTAGCACGCCTCGAATCGAGGTCTCGGACTCAACACACGAAGGCGTCTGAGGGTGAGCATGAGTCACCGAGTCGGTTCCAAGATTAAGTTCAAAGACCACGGTTACTATTTCCTTCGGTCGACGCCGTGAGGCGCCTTGCTGCTGTACAGATTCTCATTGAGTTCAAATCAATCGCTGCAAACATCTCGATCTTTGGTCGGTTTTTGGCGTCGGTTCGTTTGGCAACTCGCAACCGGAAAACAGGGGCGGGAACCGATCCCTCAGTTGAAAGCCAAAGGTGACCGGTCTACCGGTTGTCGCGGACAAGGTTGTCCTTCTATGAGGCATCCTTCGAATATTCCGGTGGTCAAACTCACCAAACTGTACCACGCTCGTCGGTAGGGTGGAAGCGGAAACCCCTCTAAGAAATCACGTCAACCAAAGATTTTTGGTCGCTTTTCTATCAACGAGGCGGACCGCGACCGAGTTACGGCGTCGCGGGGGGGGGAGAATAGAACGACGGGAGATCGATGCTCCCTTTCCGTTGTTCGTCCTCCATGAATTTCATTCTGGCTTCCATCCGTTCGATCCTTCTCAATAATTGCGGAATCAGCTGCGGGTTTTCGTCGATGGGAGCGGGTCGTGGTACGCTCGGGTAGCCCAGGTGCCTTTGAAGTGCTCCGAAAAGGTAGAGTGGGTCCTTTTGACGATTGGATACTGCGATTCGGCCCTCTTTTTCGCCAAATAACGCGACTGGGACGGGCACTGCGGGGTCGGCCGGGGATGCCGCCCGGTAGTGGGCGCTACGGACATAAATCAGATCTGCCATATCGACGAGCCCTATCTGGCGGCGAACGGTCAGGATCCATTCGTGCCAGTCGGCGTCGTACGCAGGGTCATCCGCCATGGCCTTAAGTGCCGGATCGTACCTGAGTCGATTGCGGCAAACTGCCTCCAACTGGAACAGGAAGAGCCCTTGTCGGGTCCCTTGGTCGGCACGATATTGGGCCTCCCGTTCGAGAATCTTGAGGGCCACGCGCATATCAAAACCGCCCTCATCTTGTTCCGCAGCGTGGATGACATAGGTCTGAAATGGGGAAAAATAATGCCCCAATCGTTCCATGGCAGTTCCGATTACGCCGCTGTGCCGCAGTTCCCCCAGCATAAAGTCGATCGCCATCGGTAGTCGGGTGCTCGCCAGCAGTTCCTCCCGCACCGAAGCCAATAATTCCTGCAACGGCATGTTGCTTACCATGCGCTCTCCCATCGCACGGAAAAGATGAACCTGCTCGACATACTCTTCGCGATCCAACATGCATATCCCTATACTACCAAGGGTCTGAGGGTGTTCGTTTGGCGTCAATTTGCTGTGGAAACTAGTGAGGCATCGGCATGTCCGGTACTTTTTCGACAATTGAAGAAGCTGTTGACGCGATCGCACGCGGCGAACTGGTGATCGTACTCGATGATGAGGATCGTGAGAACGAAGGGGACTTCGTCTGTGCGGCGGGTTCGGTAACGCCGGAGCAGATCAACATCATGATTCGTGATGGGCGCGGTTTGGTGTGTGCCACGATCTTGCCGGAGACTGCCGAACGGCTCAAACTTCCCCCCATGACCCTCCAGCGGACCGATGTTCACCGTACCGCGTTCACGGTTACGGTAGACCACCGTACCGCGCGTACCGGAATTACCGCCATGGAACGCGCCACGACGATCCGTGCCCTGGCGGACCCGCATACTCAGCCAAGCGACTTTGTCTTGGGAGGCCATGTCCACGCGCTGGTCGCCAAGCCAGGTGGAGTGCTCCGCCGCGCCGGGCACACGGAAGCCTCAATTGACCTCATTCGAATGGCGGGGCTTGAGCCGTGTGGCGTGGTCTGCGAGATTTTGGACGAAGAGGGGGACCGGGCGTCGCGAGAACTGTTGCTCGAAATCGCCCGACGGAAGAATTTGGCCATCATCACGATCGAAGAACTGATTCGCTATCGCCGTCGGCACGAACGGCTCGTGCAACGTGATGCCGAAGCAAAACTTCCCACGCAGTACGGTCCCTGTCACGTAATCGCGTATAGCGTTCAATATGAATCGCAACAGCCGGTCGTTTTGGTGATGGGAAATTTATCGTCCGTCGATGCGCCATTGGTGAGACTGCATTCGTCCTGCTTTACCGGGGACCTTCTGGCCTCCTTGCGGTGTGACTGTGGCGATCAATTGCACATGGCCATGCAAATGATCAGTGATGAAGGGGTGGGTGTTTTGGTCTACTTGCCACAGGAGGGTCGCGGCATCGGGCTGACACAAAAAATCAAAGCCTATGCGTTACAGGACCAGGGGCTGGATACCGTGGAGGCGAATCTCGCGCTCGGTCATAAAGCTGATATGCGGGACTATGGAGTTGGCATTCAAATTCTCAAGGATCTTGGGCTTTCACGCGTCCGTCTACTCACCAATAACCCCAAGAAAACCGACGCGTTTATCTACGGTGGCTTCGAATTGGAGGTTGTAGGACAAGTCCCCATCAGCGTGCCGAGTAACGAACACAATCGGCAATACCTCAAGACCAAACAGGACAAGCTTGGTCATCAATTCAATCTAAGTTCTGGACCAGTGAATACGAGCTCGATTCCCCGCGATGGGTCTCATGCTCCATCGATGGACTTGGGTAATCCTGACAAGACTTCGACCTGACCGACGCAACAGTTCTTGCTATCGACAGTTGTTTGGGTGTCATTTTTCCATCATGTTCCATGCCTTGCGGAGGAACCAGCGGTTGAACGCCAAGACCCGGCGTCCGAGCCCAGGAAATAAAGCCCGCACGAAAGGGGTAAGGAGCAACACATAGATCACCAGTACAAAGACCGTGCTCCAAAAGATGGTGCTCCACCAGCTGACCATCTGGTAACCAACGTGCGCCAGTACGTAGGCGACAAACAGCCAAGTTAGTCGATCAATCTTGCGTTCGATCCGTTCCCACGGTTCCATTCAGGAGCCTTTCGTCTGCACGGCCTTTCATCGGCATCGGCCTGTTCTCGCATCGTAGAGTTCTCCCGCTGTACCGTCAATCACTTGCGACGCGGGGAATGTTTGGTGTGCAGCGGTTGTGCGTTCGTGACGTGCCATTCGATTGTCCAAGCACTGGCCGTTGTTTCCAATTGCTGCCGATGATATCAAAAGCGTGTGAAAACTAATTCACCTCCGACCCGGGTCGGTACGAGGACGCTGCGCACCTTCGGTGGGTTCGACGCGCATTTTGTGTTCGACAGGCCTCAATTAAACCTCACCTTCGCCAGAAATCGGCAGGGGTTGGGTGGTAGACTCAGGCGGAATCCAATTTCCTATTAGTTACTGCAGTCGCGGTAGGCGAGGCATGACAGCTCCAGGTTTGCCGCTTTCGTCAGCCGTCCAAGAAGCACGATAGGCAGATGCTCGTCAATGCCGAATCCCGCGTCTGACTCCGGCGAAGCCTCTTCCTTGCCACTCGAAGCAAATCTTTCTCAAGAAATCTTTGCTTTTTCCCTGCGTGATTCTGCGGGCTCAAGCGACCTAATCCCTGCGGGCAACGCCGTAGTTGATTTATTTTGCGTACGAAAGGATCGGGCCTGAGCCGGATTGGTAAAGTGAGAAAAGAGAAATTCTCATCGGAAACACTGAGTCGGGGCGAATTTCAAAAGCCCGGAGGGCGGCACATGCATCGCGTTATTCCCAGTGATACTTGAGGTCACACGCAGTGTCATGGTCTGCAAGAAGTTGCAAGTACTCATCATGAAGTGCGCGTGCTTGAAATCGCCACCAATTCGAAGTGCATAACCTTGTATCGCCCTCCGGGCTAGAGGAATGCTCGTTTTTCGTTGTTGCAATTTCAACAAAACCGCGTTTTTGCGCATGATAAATCAACTACGGCGTTGCCCTGCGGGGCCACGATATCGACTCGTGCTCCGACTACGCTTAAGATTGACTTCAGGATGCCGGGCCGAGCAACGCCGTACGGCAGGGGCAATGCCGTAGCCATCAATGTGACGAACAGAAAAAGGACACGAAATTGCACCCATTTGGCAGGTTACTTGCTTACTGCTGCCTGATCGCAGCGAATTTGGTTGTGGTTCTAGCGACACGTGCCGTTGCCGCCGGCACGGCGGCCCCTCCCTTGCTGGATGACGCAGAATTCGATCGAGTGCAAGCGGCAATCGATCGGTCCCTCAAGCAAATGGCAGGTACACAAGAGTCGGACGGCAGTTTTCACGCCAATACGGTCGACGTCCAGCCGGCGATGACGGGACTGTGCGTAATGGCCTTTCTCGCCCGAGGACACCTGCCAGATGTTGGTCCCTATGGTAAACAACTGTCAAGGGCCATCGATTACATCATGGAGTGCCAGCAGAGTAACGGCGTCTTGGCGGCTAAAGACTCGAGTGACGACGAACGTCGTCCGCATACTGTCTACAATCACGCCATCGCGGGACTCACCCTGGCAGAGGTGTACGGCGTTACTCGCGCCGAGCAGGAGCCCAAGTTGCGCGTGGCCATCAGTCTAGCTATACAATATTCCTTGAATACCCAATTCGACCAACAGCAGGGCCAAGACGCCGGCGGCTGGGGTTACACGCCGCCCCATTCCCAGCATCGGTCGGACCTATCGGTTGTCTCGTGGCAAATCATGTTCCTGCGCGCTGCAAAGAATTGTGGGTTCGACGTACCGCAGGAAGCAGTTAAATACGCGATGGACTATGTGGTTCGACGCTACGATCCGCAGGAAGGAGGTTTTTTCTACGCCACCGAAGAGCATCACCGCCAGGTTACTCGTAGTATGACTGGGGTCGGGATTGTCATGCTATCGTTAGGCGGCCAACATGATTCCCAGCCGTTAAAAGAAGGCGCTGCATGGCTGGCGGAGCATCCCTGGAGGATGGGTCGTGTGCCGTCAGAAGACAGCGATGGAGAGTATACCGCCTATTACTGTATGCAAGCGGCCATGCAATTGGGCGAACCCTTTTGGTCTTCGATCTCCTCTCCCATCTTAAGCCAAGTACTGCAGCGCCAAAGGTCCGATGGAACCTGGTTGACAAGTCAGTACGGTTTGCAATATGGTCCGAACTATACTACGGCAATGTACGTTTTAGCCTTGGCCGCTTTATTCGAATTGTTGCCCATTTACCAACGTTAGTGAGCATGTCGTGCCTTCGCTGCATAGCTGTTGGCGGTGACGGCACCATTGGCAATTCCCTTGCCGTATCTTTTTCACGGAAAGACGACATTCCCATTATTCGCGTTGGAAGTGTCGCACCGCAAAGACTTGTCACTTGTAGAACCACTCGAGAGGGATCCCCTTAAGAAATAGGGAATTCCCTCCTTGGTAGTTGAAGTACGTCACCAGTGCGCGGTCCCCAACCCAGGTGCACGATGGGTAGGCCCAGCCGTCGTCGTCGGCGTCCTCAATATTGCGGAAGTGCTCCCAAGTCGTTCCATCGTCGCGCGAAATTGCTGCCGTCAGTGGCGTCCTTGAACGAGGACTTCCCACATCGTGGTTCCAAATCGCCAGCAGGTCCCCCGTCTTCGGAATCCGTTCGATGGCGATAGGCGCTGCGGTTCCGCGGAGCGCCGAGAGCGTCGCTTCGCTCCAGGTCTCGCCGCCATCCGCAGAAATCGCTTGGTATTGGCCACCTAAGCCGGTTCGAAGGAACATCAGCACGCGTCCGTCCTTGAGTTCGAAGGCCGCCGGCTCGTGGCATTCGCCACCGGGAGGACTGACGGTCTGGCCCTCGCGCCAGGTAACACCGTCATCGTCCGATAGAAGGCAGAACGCGGGGCTGAGGTTATCGCATTCGATGACGATTCGACCGCTACGGAGCATCAGGCTCCGTCCGGAAGCAGTCTGCACGTAGCGATTTGCCCCAGTCAACTCCTTGGGTGAACCAAAAGTCTTTCCCTCGTCCTTCGAGACGCGCATGATCACCCGACAATCGCCAACTGTAGTTTCAGAAGCCTCTACATTCTTCTGGCAGTGAAAAAGCGCGATATCGCCTTTTTTCAGCCGTAGGAAGTTGACCTCCATGACATTGCATCCGCCGTCATTTTCGACGAGCGTATACTTCTCTCCCCAGGTACGCCCGCCGTCGGCGGAAACCCGACCAACGATCCGCGCGGCGCCGTCGTCAGCCCCATTGCCGGCGTAAAACTCGGTCCAACCCAACAGGAGACGCCCATCCTTAAGAGCAATAATGTCAGACTCGCTGTTCCGCGAGTTCTGAGAGGTTGCAGCTGCGATCGTCATCCGGAAAACGCCGTCGTCGGCAGCCTGTGCGCTGCGCGGCAGCGAGACGGAAATAAGCGCCGCGGCGAGAATTGCTACGACGGCCGTCGAACCTATCGTCGAGTTTTGGGTCATGGATTCCTGTGCTTTCTTTGCGTTACAATAAGTTGAGGCGAGGGGAGAAAACAAAGGTGTCAGGAGTCATTGTTTCGGGATATTGACTCATGTTACACCGCTGTGAATCCCAGACCAAAACGCGCCGATGAAGCCAATTGTCCGGTACGCAGGCAACAAACAGTCAAGTGAGTCGATCCATCTTGCGTTCGATCCGTTCCCACGGTTCCATTCCGCAGCCTTTCGTCGGCACTGCCTTTCATTGGCCGGTTCTCGCATCGTAAAGTTCTCCCGCTGTACCGTCAATCACTTGCGACATGGGGGAAATTTGGAGTGCGACGGTTGTGCGTTCGTGAAGTGTTATTCGATTTTCCACGCACTGGCCGTTGTTTCTAATTGCTGGCAGATGATATCAAAAGGTGTGTCGAGATGCATCTTGTGGGCTGTTTGTTGGCAGGCCAGGGCGACGTGCGGATCGTTCAGTAACCTTGCCAGCTTCGCTGCAACTCGACGTGAGGTAAAGCGGCGTGGCTGAATCGAGTCCCCTACCCCAAGACGTCGGAGTCGTGCTGCATTGTCTGGCTGGTCGTGACTCATCGGCATTATCAGTTGCGGGATTCCCGCGGCCAGCGCCTGAGACGTGGTTCCGATCCCACCATGGTGCACGATCGCGGCGACTCGATCCAACAGCAAGCCGAAAGGAGCGTAGTCCACATGTTGGATTGTGGGCGGGAGATTATGAGGAATTTGTTGTGGAAACTGCGTCACCAACAGGCCACGTCGATTCAATCGAACGCAAGCAGCGGCGGATACTTCGAAGAATCGCCGTCCAAACGCCATCGCACTCCCCGGGGTGAAGAGAATGGGTGGGGAGCCATTTTGCAAGAATTCGTGCAGCTCTGTAGATATCCCCAGAGATTCGTTGTCCGTCCAACGCGGAAACACCGCGAGTTGGACATGGACGGGCCAGTCAGGCTGCGGCGGCGCATACCATTCTGGGAAAAAGCCGATTACGGCGTCCGGAGAATTCCACCAATGCATCAACGATTTGATGGGTGTCAGGCCAAATTGGCTGCGAAAATGATTGAGGTCCGGCAGCGCGACGCCGTCGACAAACTGCTTGCATCCCCACGTGAACAGGGCTTGTTTGAGCCACGTGGGTGTCCACCGGCTCGACGGCATGTTCGGTAGTTGCGGAGATGCGAATTTGCTCCATAAAACGGCTGGTTGCAAATGGATTGTGACAAGTCGTCGTGCGTGTGTTTCCTGAGCCACCCGAATACCCATGCCGAGGCAGGACGAGACGAGCACCGTGTTTGCATCGCTGTGCTGGAGCGTCAACTCATAGTGGCGTTGTAGGTGTGGGGCGATGCATCGCCGAAAGACATGCCGGAAACCCCGAAGGGGGTGCCACAAATCGGGATGGGCTATACTCGCCAGGAATTCTTGGGCCGGCAGGCAATCAACGAACGGCAAATCGGCACGGTCTGCCGCGTCGCGGAAATAGCCCGATGTCATTAACGTAACTTGGTGGCCACGTTGTTGCAGTGCGACTCCTAGCCCCAGAAATGGATAGACGTCACCGGCACTACCTACCGGAGCTAACAGGAAACGCATGCTGAAGTTATCCGGTGAGTCCGCCGAATAACGGAGTTGACAGGTATCGCTCGCCTAAGCTGCACATGATTGTCACGATCCGTTTTCCGCGATATTCCGGACGTGCAGCTACTTGAGCGGCGGCCCACATATTGGCTCCGCTGCTGATCCCGGCACAGATCCCTTCTTTCTGCGCAAGCATTCGGGCCCATTCGAACGCATCGTTATCGTCCACCTGGATCACTTCATCCACAATGGACGTGTCCAAGTTACGGGGGACAAATCCGGCTCCGATCCCCTGGATACGATGCTTTCCGGGAGCCCCGCCGCTGATGACGGGCGAAGCGATTGGTTCCACGGCGATCGCCCGAAAGTTGGGATTCTTCTGCTTCAGGAACCGAGCGACTCCGGTAATCGTCCCGCCTGTTCCGACACCGGCCACGATTGCATCAATTTGTCCCCCCGAGTCCTCCCAGATTTCGGGACCAGTGGTCGTCTCATGAATTAATGGATTCGCGGGATTCTCAAATTGTTGGGGCATCCAGGCGGAGGATTCGTTGGCCACCATCTCGGCTGCTGTTTCAATGGCACCTTTCATGCCGTTGGCAGCCGGAGTCAGCACGAGATTGGCTCCTAAGCCACGTAACAAAGCACGCCGCTCAAGTGACATGGACTCTGGCATCGTCAGAGTCAGGCGGTAACCTTTTGCGGCGCACACGAATGCGAGCGCGATCCCGGTGTTGCCGCTGGTTGGCTCGATGATATGCGTACCTGGCCCGATCTTTCCGTCTCGCTCGCCTGCTTCGATCATGGCCACTCCAATGCGGTCCTTGACGCTATTGAGGGGCTGAAAAAACTCACACTTCGCGAAGACGGTAGCCTGTCCTGCAGGGATCAGCTGATTAATCTGAATCATTGGCGTATCACCAATCGTCTTGGTTACGTTGGCGAATGTCTTTCCGCGTGGCATACTCCGACTTCCTTTCGCTGGATGGCTTCAACGGCGAGGTTATTCTCGGCCAGTTGACAATTCTGGCCCACGGTACGATCGTAATGCTTCGTGATCCGTGCGGCAACCTCGATCCATTTTTTCACGGAACAACAGCGAAGGGACATCTCCGCATGCCATTGACCTCCCCGCTCAAACCGGTTCCTACTTTGCCCGACCGCCTTCATGATTTGGGGCTGGATCGGTCCCGAATGGGATTCATCGTGGTTGACCACGGTTCGCGGCGTGCCGAAAGCAACTCGCTCCTATTACAGGTTGTCGAACTCTTTCAGCGGGAAACGGGACTGACGCGGGTTGAACCGGCTCATATGGAGATTGCCGAACCAACCATTGCGCAGGCCTATGACCGGTGCGTTGAGCGTGGAGCGGAGTTCTTAGTGGTCTACCCCTACTTCCTAGGGCCGGGTCGGCATTGGCACGAGGATATCCCCCGCTTGGCCCGCGAAGCAGCAGTGAATCATCCGCAGACGCAATTTCTGGTAGCAGCTCCACTCGGTCTTCATGTGGGCATGATTCGTGTAATGGAGGATCGGATCGCTGATTGCCTGAGAAGTGCCACATTGGGCGTCCAGGATTGCACCGTATGCGGACCTCCCGCTACCTGCCGTTGGCATACCCCTCCTCTCGATCTTCCCGGAAAAGAACCATTCGCATGACGTCCCAGAGTGGCAAGACACTGACTGACAAGACACTTTTCATCACGGGAGCCAGTCGGGGGATCGGCCGAGCGATCGCGTTGCGTGCGGCTCGTGACGGTGCCTCGATCGCCGTGGTGGCCAAGACGGCCGAGCCTCACCCGCGCCTGCCAGGCACGGTCTATTCAGTCGCCGCGGAAATTGACGCGGCGGGTGGCCGCGCGCTCCCTTGCATCTGCGATATTCGGGACGAAGAGCAACTGCGCCGAGCCGTTGCGTCTACGGCGGAGCGGTTTGGTGGAATCGACATGCTCGTGAACAATGCGAGTGCAATTTTTCTTGCCGGGACGCGGCAAACACCAATGAAAAGGTTTGATTTGATGCATGCCGTGAATGTTCGTGCGACGTTTATGGCCTCCCAACTCTGCCTGCCCTTCCTCATCCAGGCCGGCAATCCGCATATTCTCAACATCTCGCCACCGCTCAATTTGGACAAACGGTGGTTCGCTGGCCATGTTGCCTACACCATGTCGAAATACGGCATGAGCATGTGTGTTTTGGGAATGGCCGAGGAACTACGCTCCGAGGGGATTGCCGTCAATGCGCTTTGGCCCAAGACGGCGATTGCCACAGCCGCGATTGAGAACCTGCTAGGTGGTCCCGCTGCACTCCAGGGATGTCGTCGCCCGGAAATTATGGCGGATGCTGCCCACCTGATCCTGACACAAGATTCCCGGATCGCCTCCGGAAATTTCTACGTTGATGAAGATGTATTGCGAGGAGTCGGTTGCGACGATTTTTCTTCCTATTCCGTGTCTCCCGGTACCGAGTTAATCCCTGATTTCTTTCTGGAATGAGCCGTCCGCAGTTGAAACCTCGGCGTTTGACAATGGAAGCTCCACGTCTTAAGATTCCGGACTCTGTGGAGTCAACGGGCTTGATCATTTAATCCTTCGGCGCACGTGCCTTAACTGACCAAGTCGCACCGTGTTCGTTCCACAGGTAAATGCGAAGGGATCGACCATGCGGCGAATTGAGATTTACGATACGACACTCCGGGACGGTGCTCAAGGAGAAGGTGTTAGTTTCTCGCTTCGCGACAAGCTAGTGATCTGCCAACGCTTGGATGAATTGGGCGTCGACTTTATCGAAGGGGGTTATCCTCTTTCTAACGAAAAAGACGCTGAATTCTTTGCTCGCGTGCGGGATATGCAACTGATGCACGCGCGCGTCTGTGCGTTTGGAATGACCCGCCGTCGAGGACTTGCGGCGGCCGAAGATCCTGGTATGAAAGCACTCCTCGCCTCGTACGCGCCGGTCATCACTCTGGTAGGTAAGACCTCGGCGTTTCACGTAGACGAAGTTCTGCGCGTATCACGTGATGAGAACCTTGCCATGATTGGCGAAAGCGTGGCGTACTTGGTGTCAGAGGGTCGGCATGTAATTTACGACGCCGAACACTTTTTCGATGGATGGAAAGAGAATCCTGAGTATGCATTGCAGACCGTGCGGGCCGCCGCGCACGCCGGTGCATCACTGGTCGTTTGTTGTGATACGAATGGCGGCAGTATGCCGGAAGAAGTAGCCGACCTCATACGGCAAGTGCAAGCCGGCTGCGATGTGCCAGTTGGAATCCACTGCCACAATGATTGTGAACTTGCCGTGGCCAACTCGTTGGCTGCCGTGGACGTCGGTGCCGTTCAAATTCAGGGGACGATTAACGGTTTAGGCGAACGATGCGGTAACGCTGACCTGATTTCCATCATCGCGAACTTGGCCCTGAAGAAGAAGGGGTACGACCTACTACAGCCCGGGTCCTTACAGCACCTCACGGAAATCGCCCGATTTGTTTACGAGACCGCCAATCTTGTTCATCGAAACAATCAACCCTTTGTCGGCCCCAGCGCGTTTGCTCACAAAGGGGGAATGCATGTGCATGCGGTTAACCGGGCTGCTGCCAGCTATGAGCACGTTTGTCCGGAAGCCGTTGGTAACGAGCGGCGTATTTTGGTGAGCGAATTGTCTGGACGATCAAACATCATGGCGCTCACGAACCAGCCTAAGTTACAAGAGGACCGTGAATTAATGGACCGTATCTTGGCCCAGGTGGTCGCATTGGAAAATCGCGGGTATCAGTTCGAGTCTGCGGGTGCCTCATTTGATCTGTTGGTGAAACGCTGTGCTGGGTCGTTTACGCCCCACTTTGAATGCATTAAATACCATGTGGAAGTGGCGGGGGATTCACAAGACGACGTTGTTACGGAAGCGACCGTCAAGGTTCGTATCGGAAACGATCTCCGCCACGAAGTTGCCGAAGGTGATGGCCCTGTCAATGCACTTGACGCCGCACTACGAAAGTCGTTGTTGGGGAGCTACCCCGCCCTATCCGAGATGCAACTGGTGGATTACAAAGTGCGAGTCGTCAATTCCGAGGCTGGTACCGCCGCACGGATTCGTGTGGTGATTGAAAGCAGCGACGGCCACGATACGTGGGGGACCGTCGGTGTCAGCGAAAATATTATTGAAGCAAGCTGGAAGGCCTTGGTGGATGCCATAGAGTACAAGTTAGCCAAGGACGAGTCTGCGAAAAGCGTACCTTCCGTTTCAGGAATCGACCACTGATGAATTCACCCCAGTTTGACGAATTGCCAAAACGATTTGACGCCGCGGGATCACAAGCTCGCTGGTATGCCCTGTGGGAAGAACGGGGATATTTTCATAGCGTCCCCGATCCAAATCGCCGACCGTTTACCGTCGTTATTCCTCCTCCCAATGTGACCGGCGCTTTGCACCTCGGTCATGCCTTGAATAACACGTTGCAGGATATCTTGGTGCGACAGAAACGCATGCAAGGCTTTAACGTTCTGTGGATGCCCGGCACCGATCACGCTGGGATTGCCACGCAGGCCGTTGTGGAGCGTCGAATTCGCGAAGAAGAAAACAAGTCGCGTCATGACCTCGGTCGGACCGCCCTGGTGGAACGAATCTGGGCCTGGAAGGACGCCTATGAGCGCCGGATCTTGGAACAACTCAAGAAGATGGGTTGTAGCTGTGATTGGAAACGCACACGGTTTACGCTGGATGACGTTTGTGCCAAGGCAGTGCGGCAGACGTTCTTTAGCCTCTTCCGTCAGCGAAAGATTTATCGTGGTAAGCGACTTGTCAATTGGGACACCTTCTTACAGACGGCGGTCAGCGACGATGAAGTGTCTCACGAAGTTGTGCAGGGGTTCTTTTGGCACTTTCGGTACCCGGTCATCGATCCGCAACCTGGAGAACCCGCCTTCGTAACGATTGCCACCACTCGGCCGGAAACGATGTTGGGAGATACTGCGGTTGCGGTGCATCCTGACCCCCGCGCGGCGTTGGATCAAGTATTGAGCGATTTGCGCCATAAGATGGCGTCAGCTTCGGCAAGGGACCGCGAACTGTTGCAGAATCAGTGGGATTCGGTGGATGCGCGCCGAGCGGAAGTACTGCCGGCACTCGAACTGCTCCGAGACATGGCACGCGATGGCCGAAGTCTCCTGCTGCCACTATTGAATCGGCCCATTCCCCTCGTGTTAGATACTTGGGCCAAGCCTGAATTAGGTACAGGTTGTGTCAAGATAACTCCCGCTCACGATCCCAACGACTACGAAGTCGGCTTGCGCTGTGGGCTGCCGATGATCAATATCCTCAATTCAGATGGTTCGCTCAATGCGAATGCTGGCGGCTATTCGGGTCTTACAGTCTCGCAAGCACGTCAGCGCGTTGTACACGACCTAGAGAATCTCGGACTGATGGAAAAGGTGGAGGACCGGGAAATTGATCTCGCACATTCCGACCGCAGCAAAACGCCCATTGAGCCTTTCTTAGCCGACCAGTGGTTTGTTCGTATGGAGGAATTGGCTCAATCGGCAATGGACGCCGTTTCGGACGAACGCGTTCAGATTTTTCCCTCCCGTTATGCCAAAGGTTATTTGGATTGGCTGAGCGAAAAACGCGACTGGCCCGTGAGTCGTCAGTTGTGGTGGGGCCACCAGATTCCGGTCTGGTCATTGCGTGGTCGCAAGTCCGACGACTCTTTTTGGCAATCGCTACGCCTGCCAGGAGTTCCGAAAATTGATGTTGGACAAGATTCCATAGTGGTTCCGGCCGAGTTTCAGGATCGCATCGCGGCTTGCTTTGGGGAAGTCGATGCGGAAGGGATGCGCACACTGTTTCTATGTGTCGCGCCCGGGGAGAGCGAATTGGAATCACACATCGAACGGGCTGGCTTCGTCCGAGAAGAAGACGTTTTAGATACGTGGTTTAGCTCAGCATTGTGGCCACATTCCACACTCGGTTGGCCCGACAAGACGCCGGAACTTGCCTACTACTATCCGACGAGCACCCTTATCACTAGCCGAGACATCATCACCTTATGGGTGGCGCGGATGGTGCTTGCCGGGCTGAATAACCTCGGTGAAGTACCGTTTCGAGAGGTCTTTATTCATCCCAAAATATTGGACGGTTACGGCGAGACGATGTCGAAGTCTAAGGGGAATGGCGTAGACCCACTGGACGTCATTGAGAAGTTTGGGGCGGATGCATTACGTTTCGGTTTGGCGTTTCTCACCACCGGACCGCAGCGGCTGCGCATGCCGGTGCAGTTTGAATGCCCACACTGCGAAAAGCTAATGGACCAAACCAAGCAGAACCGTGAACTGCCGAAAGTTACCTGTGAAGCGTGCCACAAGCCGTTCGCTACCCAATGGGCGAGGACAGATGACGACAAAGAGTTGCCACGAGGCGCTGTGGTTAGCGAACGATTTGAATTGGCACGGAACTTTTGCAACAAGCTGTGGAATGCTGCAAGATTCACGATCATGAACCTGCGCGAATATACTCCGGCACCCGTTGCCGTAGAAGACCTCCGTGTGGAAGACCAATGGATATTGAGTCGACTCGCGACAGTCACCCAGGGCGTAACGGAGAGCTTGCAGAGTTACCAGTACGCCGATGCAGCGCGATGGTTGTACGATTTCGCCTGGAATGACTTCTGCAGCGTGTATGTTGAAATTACAAAGCGTCGTGTAGACGATGAATCGACACGGCCGGTGGCGCAGCGTATGCTCGCTCACGTACTCGACACGTTACTACGTTTGCTGCACCCGATTATTCCGTTCTTGACAGAAGAGATTTGGCAGCTATTGATGGGATTCGCGCCGGAGCGCGGATTGTCCGATCCGCGGCCAGCGTCGGACAGTATCGTCGTTGCCGCTTGGCCGATTACGCAGATTGAGCATCAAGACCCACTCCTGGAACGACGCTTTGCCAAGTTCTTGGCGATATTGGCTGCCCTACGAGAGATTCGCAGTCGGCAGAATATCCCGCCTAAGCAGGAAGTGCAGTTTGCCGTGCGCTGTGATCTTGAAACAGCCGACCTTTTGCGGCCCATGGCACCCTATTTTCAACAGATGGCAAGGGCCAAGGGCACAGCCTGGGGGCCAGATGCTGAGCCACCCGCGACCCATGCTCACGTTCCTCTACCGAACGACGCAATGGAACTTTATTTGGACCTGTACGGCTGTATCGACATCGAGGCAGAAATGGTCAGGCACAAAAAACAAGTGGAACAACTGACTGGCTTGATCTCTGCCAAAGAATCCAAGTTGTCCAACCAAAACTTCGTAGGTCGGGCACCAGCCGAAGTGGTGGCTAAGGAGCGTGAGTCACTGACGCAAATGCAAGAACAACTTGCATCAGCCCAAGCGGCATTGGCGAATCTAAACAAAGGTTAAAGCTGTCCGGCCACCGAGGTTGAGCGACTTGTTGTTAAGAGGCTTGTCTTTCAGACCGCCGGTGGCGAGAAGCGGCGGCCATCATCGGTCAGCCATGTTGCGAGCTACGAGGTTACTTATGTCCCTGCAGTTCCCAATTCCTCTTCAAATTCTTCTTGAATGATGATGCGAGGAGTTACCATCATCATCAAACTGGAAGCCTCACGTCCGATTCCCACATTGTTGAACAACCGGTTGACAAACGGTATCTTGTTGAGGAACGGTACGCCCGATTCGCTGCGACCTTCCCGTAGGCGTTTGATTCCGCCGAGCAAAATCGTACCCCCGTCTGGCACGCTGACCGTGGTGTTGACGGTGGTAAACGCCAGTGTCGGCAATTGGACTGTCGTGCCTTCGATTTCTTCCTCCCTGTCGTTCTCGACATTATTATCTGGATCAGTAGGATCGACTGCAGTGGTACCGGTCCTCGACCGACGTGTCCCTTCGAAGGTGAATTCCTCGACGTCGTCTATAGTGCTAAAGAACGGATTGAGTGTGAGTCGTACGAACCTACGGTCCTGGGACACCACGGCTTGCACATTGAGAGCTGTGCCTTCGGATAGAACAGCAATGATCGGCTGGTGTGCCGCGGCAAAATCGCCTACCACCGGTACTACGCTGATCACGAAGGGGCGCTGAGCCTGATCTTGGATGGATGCCTGCTGGCCGTTGAACAGGGTTACTTTGGGCGCTTGCAGTACGTTCGTCCGCGTATCTCCTTGCGCGGCTTGTATGACGAAGAATGCTTCGATGTCACTCAAGACGGCAAAGCCGAAGTTTGCGGCGGAGTTCGGGTCGAATTGGCCAAAGGCTGGAACCGCGGAAGCAAAGCTCCCTTGTGTGAACTGCAGGTCCAGGTCGGGTGTAAGATTTCCAGCGTTGTCGATACCGACAGTCACCGCTGGCCCGTCGTCTTCCAGCGGGAGTCGCGTCACGTTGTCGTCGATATTAAAGTCAAAGTCGACGCCAATTCGTTCGAAGAAGTTGTCATTCAAGGTAATAAAGCGCACCTCGATTGTCACCTGAAGATCCTGCAGACGACGCAACTGGTCGAGAAGATCCGCGATTTCCGCGTGAACGTCCTCGGTTTGCCGGACGACCAGACTTAGGTTTCCTTCGAACTCCGTGATTTTTCCACTTCCTATGCCGTTTTCTTCCCAGCTATCGGGTGAAATTGTGTCAA